>CAZRVI010000001.1:0-68898 GCA_964603525.1 Candidatus Woesearchaeota archaeon
CAGAATGTCAGCTTCCCAAGCTGGAGATCCGGGTTCAAATCCCGGCAGGTGCATAATCTTTATAAAAAACGCATTTATTCTAAATCTTATGAAAAAATTTTATATAACAACACCAATTTATTATGCAAATGCTGAACCAACGGTTGGTAGTGCTTATACAACAATAGCTGCAGATGTTTTAGCAAGATGGCATAAACTTAAGGGAGAAGATGTTTTTTTTCTAACTGGTACTGATGAACATGGTCAAAAGATTCAAGAAGTTGCTAAGAAAGCTAGATTAAAACCAAAGCAATTTGTTGATAAAATTGTTAAAAAATTTAAAGAATCCTTTAAGTTGCTTAATATTTCAAATGATTATTTTATAAGAACTACTGATAAAATGCACGAAGCTGAAGTAAAAAGAATTTTGCAAGAGCTTTATGATCAAAAATATATTTATAAGGGCTATTATGAATCTTATTATTGTGTTGGATGCGAACAATATTTAACAAAAAAAGATTTAGTGAATGGTAAATGTCCATTACATAATAAAGAACCAGAAATAAGAAAAGAAAAAGCATATTTATTTAAGCTTTCTGCTTTTCAAAAAAAAATTTTAAAACTTATCAGAACAAATAAATTCAAGATCTTACCTAAAAATAAAAGAAAAGAAATAATTAATTTCATAGAATCCGGATTGGAGGATATTTCTATTTCAAGATTAAAAGAAAAAGTATATTGGGGGATAGAGTTGCCTTTTGATAGAAACTATACATGTTATGTTTGGGTAGATGCATTTTGGAATTATCTTACAGGATTAAAAAATAAAAAAGTTTTTGATAAATTTTGGCCACCAGACATACAATTAATGGCAAAAGATATTTTTAGAGTTCATGCAACAATATGGCCTGCTTTACTCTTAGCTACGAAAAACAAACTTCCTAAAATTCTTTTTATCCATGGTTATTTTACTGTAAACGGAAAGAAAATGAGTAAAAGTTTAGGTAATGCTATAAGCCCCATTTATTTGGTTAAGAAATATGGTACGGATGCTGTAAGATATTATTTAACTAGGCATATTCCTTTTGGTGAAGATGGAGATTTTTCTGAAGAGGTATTAAGAAAAAGGATTAATGGGGAATTAGTAAATGATTTAGGAAATTTGGTTAGTAGAATTTTAAGTCTTGCTGTTAAATATAAAGGAGAGATTAAAGGTAAACCTGAATTAAAATTGAACTTAAAAAAGATTAATGAACTAATGGAAAAGCTTGAGTTACATAATGCTTTAAATGAGATTTGGAGTTTTATTAAGAAAGTTAATAAGTATATAAATAAAAAAGAACCTTGGAAATTAAAAGATAAGGAATTAGGTAATGTTTTGTATAATTTATTAGAGAGCTTAAGGATAATTAGTATATTAATAAGTCCTTTTATGCCAGAAACTTCTAAAAAAATAAATGGGCAATTAGGAATTAAAAAAGGATTGTTAAAAGATTGTGTGTTTAAAAAATTCAAGGGTAAAATTAAAAAAGGAGGGCATTTATTTGAAAGAATATGAAAGATTGTGATTATATTGGATTTGAAGAATTTAAAAAATTGGATATAAGAATTGGTACTATTAAGGCTGTTAAAGATCACCCAAAAGCAGATAAATTATATATTATTCTGGTTGATTTTGAGAAAGAAGAAAGTGATAGACAAATAATAGCAGGTATTAGAGATTGGTATTCTAAAGAGGAACTGATAGGTAAAAAAATAATTGTATTATTGAATCTTGAACCAAAAGTTATTAGAGGAATTGAAAGTACAGGTATGCTTTTAGCTGCTGAGAAAAATGGTGAATTGGCATTATTGACTGTTGATAAGGATATTGGAAATGGGGCTAAGGTAAGATAAGATAAGTAAGTTAATATTCTAGAATATAAATTAATTTAAATAAAGAGATTTTTTGAGGTAAATATGGAAATCTGGTGTGAAAAATATAGACCAAAAACTTTTAAGGAGTTTATAGGGCAGGAAAGAATAGTAGAAAGAGTAAAGGCTTTTGTTAAGGCTAAAAATATCCCCCATATGTTATTTGCAGGACCAGCAGGTTGCGGTAAAACTTGTTTGGCTATAATAACTGCTAAAGAAATGTTTGGTAAAAATTGGAAAGAAAATTTTTTGGAGTTAAATGCAAGTGATTCAAGAGGAATAGATATAATCAGAGGGGAAGTAAAAAATTTTGCAAGAACTAAATCAATAAATACAGATTTACCTAAGATTATATATTTAGATGAATGTGATGCATTAACTAAGGATGCACAACAGGCTTTAAGAAGAACTATGGAAGTTTATAGTAAAACTGCTAGATTTGTTTTATCATGCAATTATTCTTCAAAATTAATTGATCCTATATTATCAAGATGTGCTGTTTTTAGATTTAAACCTTTAGAAGAAAAAGATATTAAAGAAAAAATAAATTATATTGCAAAAGAAGAAGGATTAAAGCTTGGCAAAAATATTGTAGAAGCGCTTTTTAATCTTTGTGAAGGTGATTTGAGAAGAGCTGAAAATATCCTGCAAGGATGTGCTGCTATTAGTAAGGAAATTGATGAAAAATTAATTTATGAAGTAGTAAGTGCTGCAAGACCTAAAGAAATTAAAAATGTTTTGATAAATGCACTAGATGGAAGTTTTATAGAATCTAGGGATTTATTATTAGATACAATGATAAAACATAGTTTAAGTGGGGTTGATGTAATAAAACAAATACAAAAGGAAGTTTGGAATTTAGAAATTGATGATAATATTAAAATGAAAATAATTGAAAAATGTGGTGACATAGAATTTAGAATTAATGAGGGTTCTGATGAATTTATACAACTTCAGGCCTTCTTAGCAACGATATCTTTATTGAAGAATAAGTGATAATTAATAGTTTTATAATAAAGGGCAAATTAAAAGAGGCATAAATGCATTGGGTAGAAAAATATAAACCTAGAAGTTTGAAAGAGGTTAAAATAGATTCTAACAAATTAGCATTATTAAAAAAATTAATCTTGGATAAAAAACCTGTTATGATTTATGGGAATACTGGTGTGGGTAAAACCTGCTGTATTTATGCATTGGCTAATGAATTAAATTATGAGGTTATTGAAGTTAGTGCTAGTGATTTAAGGAATAAAGAAAATATAAATTCTATTATAGGACAGGCCTCTACACAAGAGAGCTTATTTAAATCTGGAAAAATTTTGTTAATTGACGAGGTTGATGCTTTAACAAAAATAGACAGGGGGGGAGCTGTTACAATATTAAAAATAATAAGTGGGTCTAAATTTTCTGTTGTATTAACTGCGAATGATGCTTACCATTCCAATCTGGGGTCTATTAGAAGGAAATGTAAATTAATTGAATTTGATGATGTAAGGATTTATGACATTTTGGATATATTAAAAAAAATTTTGAGAAAAGAAGAGGTAAAGTATACTGATGGGTTGCTAATGGAAATAGCTAAACAAAGCAAAGGAGATGTAAGAGCTGCAATAAGTGACTTACAAGTAAATGCTTTAGGTAATAAAAAAATTGGAGAGTTATATTTGGGAGGAAGGGAAAGAAAAGAGGATATTTTTAAAATCTTAAGAGAAATTTTTAAGAAAAAAAATGTTGCTGGTATTGCTGATAAATTAAACATTGATTATGATGAATTAATATTATGGTTAGAGGAAAACTTACCTAAAGAATATTTTGGGAAAGCATTAGTTAAGGGATTTGGTGTATTAAGTAAAGCAGATATTTTTAGAGAAAGGATAAAAAGACAACAATATTGGAGATATTTGGTTTATATTAGAGATCTAATAACTGCTGGTATAGCTGTATCCAAAGAGAATATTAGTGACAGGTTTGTTAGTTATAAAAGGAATAGACGGATTTTAAAATATTGGATTGCTAAACAAAAGAATTTAAAGAAAAAAGAAATTGCTAGTAAATTAGCAAAAAGATTACATACTTCAAATAAAAAGATTCTTAAAGATTTTTATTTTTATGAGAAAATTAATTCAAAATTTCAGGTTTTTTAATTTTTCTATAGTTTTTCTAAATGCTTGTATTTGTTTTTCTGATAATTTTCCATATCTCAGATAATAAAGCTTTATATTTCTTAAAAATATATTTTGTTTATAGAATTTTTCGGGGATATCAAAGAATTTTTTCATTTTTTTATCTTTTATTTTTTGATGAAGCTCTTTCTTTTGACATTTATAACATAGAGGATATTTTTGTTTCCAAGAAACAACAACATAATTTTCTTTACATTTCATACATCTTTGTTTATATTTAGCCATTTTAGAATTTCAGTTTATTTAATCTAGAAATCCTGTCTCTTACTGTTGGATGGGTAGAAAAAAGAGTAAGTAAAGTTTTTCCTGAAAATGGATTGACAATCATCATGTGACTTGTAATTTCTGTTTGAGAAGTTTTCTTTAGTGGCATAATTCTTGCTGCTGATTCTAGTTTTAATAATGCATTTGCTAGTGGTGAAGATTTTCTAATAAATCTTGCTCCGGATTCATCTGCAAGATATTCTCTACTACGGGAGATTGCTAATCTTATAATTAAAGCAATTATGGGTGCTAAGATTGCTAAAAATAGTAATTCTAAACCAGAATTTCTTTCTGATCTCCCTCCACCGAAAATAGCTGCAAATCTTGCCATCATTGCTACATAAGAAATTATACCTGCAATTGTTGCTGCTACTGTTGCTATTAGAATATCTTTGTTTTTAATATGAGCTATTTCGTGTGCAAGAACGCCTTTTAATTCTTCTTTTGTTAATAATTTTAAAATTCCTTGAGTAACTGCTACTGCAGCATGTTTAGAATTTCTTCCAGTAGCCAAAGCATTTGGATGTTGGGTTGGAATTATATAAACTTTTGGTTTTGGAATCTTTGCTTTTTTACATATATCCTCAATTATATTATGTAACTCTGGAGCTTGAGATTTTGAAACTTCTTTAGCTCTGTAGATTGTTAGGATAATTTTATCTGAATAAAAGTAAGTAAAAAAATTCATTAATATTACAAAAATTAAAGCAATAGTTAATCCTGTATAAGACCAAAATGAACCTATTAGAAGTAATAAAGCTGTTAATATACCCAATAATAATACAGTTTTAATTTGATTTAAAATCATGAGCTGTAGTAAAATTTATATTCTTTAAAAAGTTTTTGATTTGTATGCCTTATGATATTATAATTGGAAGGGATGAAGAAGACAGAAAAAAATTTGGTGAAAGAGGTGCAGTTTTTATTGGTAGAAGTTATGTTAAAATGGGGCAAGTTACTAGTTTAGCTAATAATGTTTTTTTAGATATGGTAAGACCACATGTTATTTTATTATCTGGGAAGAGAGGTTGTTTAACAGGAGATACTTTAATTTTAACAGATAAAGGCTACAAACAAATAAAAAAATTTAATGAAAAGGAGGATAAAGTTTTATCATTTAATAAGGCATCAAAGAAATTTGAATGGGAAACTGCAAAATTTCTTGAATACCCAATTTATAATGAAAGTTTATTAAAAATAAAGTTTGAAAATGATAAAGAAATAAAACTTACAAAAGAACATCCTTTATTGGCTGTTACAGGTGAGAAATTATTGTCTTTACTATGGTTAGAAGCAAATAAATTAAAAGTAGGGGATAGTATTCTTTCAATTGGAAAATCACTTGAAGATTTAATACCTCTTAAAATAAAAGAAGTATTAGAAATAAGAGGAATAAAAAAGGTTTATGATTTAAGAGTTTCTAAGAATAACTCATTTATAGCAAATGGAATAATATCACATAATTCTGGAAAAAGTTACTCAATTTCTGTTATTGCTGAAAGTATTGCAGAACTACCAAAAGAGATTTCCGAGAATTTATCAGTAATAATTTTTGACACAATGGGAATTTTTTGGACTATGAAATTTCCTAACAAAAGACAAGAAAAATTATTAAATAAATGGAATCTTGGGTCAAAAGGATTTGATGTTAGCATATTTACTCCTTCTGGTTTTTATGAGCTATATAAAAGCAAAGGAATTCCTACAGATTATAAATTTGAGATTAAAACTTCTGAATTAAGTTCTGGGGATTGGTGTGATGTTTTAAATGTTAATATAATAGAACCTGTTGGTTTATTAATTTCTAGAGCAGTTGAGAAATTAAAAGGTAATTATTCTATACAAGATATTATAGAAGAGATTAAAAAAGATAAAAAATCTGAACAGAAGGTGAAAGATGCAGCAGAAAGTATGTTTTTAACTGTTAATAAATGGGGTTTGTTTAGCAAGAAAGGGACAGAGATTAAGGATCTAATAAAACCAAGCAAGGTTTCCATAATAGATGTTAGTTGTTATACAGAAGTTGGTGGTGGATGGAGTATTAAAGCACTTGTTATAGGATTAATATGTAGAAAACTATTAAGAGAAAGAATTAGTGTTAGAAAGATGGAGGAATATAATGAGATAAGATATGGTACTAAATTAACAGGTGATAAAAGAAAAAAGGAGTTACCACAAGTTTGGATTTGTATTGACGAGGCTCATAAAGTGCTTTCTAAATATGAAAAAACACCAGCTACATATGACTTAATAAGATTATTAAGAGAGGGAAGACAGCCAGGGATTTCATTAGTTTTGGCTACACAACAACCAGGTGTTGTACATAATGATGTTTTGACACAAAGTGATATTGTTATTAGCCACAGAGTTACTGCTAAACCAGATATTGATGCCTTGAATAGTATAATGCAGACATATTTAATTAAAGATTTGCAGACATACCTCAACAATTTACCAAAACTAAAAGGTTCTGCAATAATATTGGATGATAATTCTGAAAGAATTTATCCTATGAGAGTTAGACCAAAGAAAAGTTGGCATGGTGGTGAGGCTCCAAGTGCTATTAAGATAAGTAAAAAGGAAGAGATTGAAAAGCTATAACTTAATATCTATACAAATTCTATAAACTCCTGGAGAATAAGCACCACACTTTGTTATATTTTTGATTTGAAATTTTTTGATATGTTTTTTAATTATATTTTTGATATGTTTTTTATTTATTTCCTCTTTTTTAAGAAAAATATAGAGATGGATAATACCATTTTTTTTAATTTTCTTTTTAATTATATCAAGATATAGTTTAGAAGATTTTGGTAAAGGCATGATTATTCTGTCAAATTTTTTTCTAATTTTTGGAAGTATTTTCTTAACATCACCTTTAATGTTTTTGATATTAATTAATTTGTTTAGTTTTACATTTTCTTCTGCATACTTATGAGCTATAGGGTTAATTTCTATTCCATAAATTTCTTTTGCTTTTGTATTCTTAGCAATTGTCAAGCCATAAGGTTGAACACCTGAAAAAGCAACTAAAATAGATTCTCCTTTTTTAATTTGTTTAAAGATTCTTTTTCTTTCTTCTGATAGTCTTTGAGAAAAATAACATTTTGAAACATCTAATTTTATTAGTACATTATTTTCTTTATGTATTGTTTCTGTTCTTTTTTCTCCTGCAAGATACTTTAATTTTCTTATTCTATATTTTCCACTAAAAATTCCTGCTCTTTTATATATAGATTTGATATGTTTATGTTTCTTTAATAATATCTGGGCTTGTTTTTTTGTTCCTTTTTCATTTAAAATTGCTATACTGCCAATAACATCATAAGAACTTATTTTATCCATTTTGTTAACCCTGTTTGGGATCTTATTTCTTTTGTTTTTTCTAGTTGCTCTAGTCTGCTATCTATTCTTTCTTCTGAAAAATCATGTTTTTTAACAAGAATTTTTTTAATCATTTTTTTATCTGGTTCTTTCCATTTTAACTTATAATTTTTCATTATTGGCATTGATTTATATACTGCATAAATTCTTTTCCAATTGAATTCTGCTTTTACTTTTTTAAATAAAGTATCAAAATTTTTGTATTGTTTGACTAGTCTTAAGGCTGTTTTTGGACCTATTCCTTTTATTCCTTCATTATAATCTGTTCCAACCAATATAGCTAAAGCAATTAACTGGTCTTGTTTTATTTTAAGATGTTTTAATACTTTTTTTAGCTCTATTAATTCTGGTGTGATTTTTATATAAGCCCCTGATGGAAGTTTTTTTCTTTGTGATAACGTTAGATTTGTTAATAATTTTGGTGCACCAAATAATAGACAATCAAAATCTGAAGACGCCGTAAAATCCACATGTTTTCTTTCGCACATAAATGCTATTTGCGCATCTGCTTCTGATGGTGCTTGAATTACTGGAATTCCTAATGCCTTAATTAAATCTTTTGCTTCATCAGACATTTTAAAAGACAATCTAGATGTTTGTTTTGCATATTTTGCCATTTCTTTTATATCTTTTTTCTTTTTTGCTTGTTTTAATTTTTTTTCTGCTAATTGTTTTCTATGTTCCCTTTGTTCTTTTGTTTTTATCTTAAGAGAAGGGGGTTTTCCATCAAAACAAACTACTAATTTAACATTGTTTTTTAATAAACTTGTCAATCTATAAAACGAGCCTACTAAATGTGAAGTTATATTTCCTTTTTTGTCTTGTAATGGAGTTCCATCTGGTTGCCTAATTGATGCAATAAACTGATATAACATATTTGAAGCATCTACTGCTACTTTTTTGTTTATTAGCTGATCAAAAGAAATTTCTTGTTTTGGTATAATTTTTGTTAAGTTAACACCCATAGAAATTATTTAATAAAGGATTATATATAAAGATTTTTAAGTTTAATTTTCTAACCTATAAAATAAAGTGTTTCCTATTACATATACAGGTTCTTGACGTTTACTCCAAAAAGGTTTTACTTTAGAAGTATGATAATGTGTAGCTCCGTTAGTTGGATCTTTGGCTTGCCTTGATAAAACTAAACTAGCAATATAAAGACACTTTTGCCATACACTTGGTGCTTCAAATTTGCAGGGATTTTGTAATTTAGGAAGGTTAGGATCATTTTTATTAAAGCAAGAGTATTGAGAATGTTTTAGAATAACTTCTTTTAATGTTTTACCATACCAAGATTCTTTTCCTAGCCTGTTTAGCGCTGTATAAGCTACAGCAATTTTAAGTTCATCAGAGCCTCCTCTTGCTTCACCATAAATAAGTCTAGCTAATAAAACAACATCTGAATCTTCTGAAAAGTCTGGAGATCCTTGTTTTTTAATTAAGTTTTCAAGATTAGAAGGTGGTTTTAATTTTTCTTTTACTTCTTGTTTAGAGGGTTTATTTAAAAAAGGAGATTTTATTGGATAGTGTGAACTTCCCATATGTTTAATTCCAAAAAAAGAAGCTATGAATATAATAGCACCTATTAAGAGCTTATCCTTTAGATTTTGTTTCTTTTTAGTTCTACTCATTTTGTTTACTTTTTAGTAGTAATATCTATATATAAGCTTTTTGGTTAGTTTTAAATAGAATATTGAATAAAAAGGTTAATATGTCAAAGAAAATTCAATTTTATCCAATTGAGATTGATAGTGTGATTATTAATAATAGAGATTATATCAGAATATTTGGAAAAACTACTGATAATAAGAAAATTTGTGTTTTTGATCAATTTGAAAATTATTTTTGGGTTATTCCTTCTAAAGAAAATATAGAGTGGGTTAGAAAACAGATAGAAAATATCAAAGTTAAGGACAATAATGGAAAAATAAGGTATGTAAAGAGGGCTGAGTCACACATTAAGAATTTCTTAGGAAGGAATAGAAAAGCAATAAAAGTTATTTTAAATAACTCTGGAGATTTGAGATATATTTCTGAAGAGATTAAAAAGATACCTGGTTATGGGTCTAGAAAAGAAATAGATATTCCTTTATATAAGAAATATTTAATAGATAAGAAAATAACACCCCTAACATTATGCGAAGGTTTTGGTAATAAGTTAGATAGCAATTTAGAAGTAGATATTAAATTATGTGGGAAAGTTATGCAAATAAGTTCTGATCTAATTAAAAATCCAAAAATTTTAAGTTTTGATATTGAGACTAGTAATCCTTTGCAATCAGTACATGAATTTAAATTTCCAATTATCATGCTTTCTTTTGCTGGTAGTGATGGTTTTAGAAAATGTATTACATGGAAAAGTTTTGAGAATCATAAAAAAGAAATAGAATTTGTTAAAAATGAAGAAGAATTGTTAATAAGATTTAAAGAGATAATTAAATGGTATAAACCTGATTATATTGTTGGTTATTATTCAGATGGTTTTGATTGGCCTTATATTAAAGCAAGAGCAGATTTGCATGGGATTAGTTTAAATTTAGGTTTAGATAATGCAAAAATTAAATTTAGTAACAAAGGATTTTCTAGTTCTACTAAGATTTTGGGCATACCCAATATTGATATTTGTAAATTTATAAAAAATTTGATGATTGGAGATGTTGCCTCTGGTTCATTAAAAACACAATCAGCAAGCCTGGATAGCGTAGCTAAAGAAATTTTAAATGAAAGAAAATATCCTATTGATATTAGTAAATTACGTGAAGTTTGGAAAAAAGGTGGTCAAGAATTGGAGAGTTATTGTTTGTATAATTTAAAGGATGCTGAATTATGTTTAAGAATATTTGAAAAAATATTGCCTAATATTAATGAATTAGTTAAATTAGTTGGTCAGAAAATTTATGATGTTTCTAGAATGACTTTTGGTCAATTGATAGAAAACTACTTAATAAAAAAAACAAGAGATTTTAATGAGATAATCCCTAGAAGACCAACATATAATGAACGTGAAGATAGAACTTATAAAACATATACAGGTGGCTTTGTTTATGAACCCAAACCAGGCCTCTATGAAAACATAGCTGTTTTTGATTTTAGAAGTTTACATCCTTCTATAATAAGTGCACATAATGTTTGTTTGTCTACTTTATCTAATAATAAAGAAGATAGTAATGAAACTCCTGAAATTGAAGGAAGAAAGTATTATTTTAATTACAAAAAGGAAGGTTTTATTCCACAAATAATAAGAGAGCTTATTCAAAGGAGGATGAGAATAAAACAAATTATAAAAGAAAATAAGAAAGATCCTGTATTAAATGCGAGAAATTATGCTTTAAAGATTATTGCTGCTGGATTTCATGGATATCTTGGTTATTCTGGAGCAAGATGGTATAGTTTAGAATGTGCTGAAGGAATTCTAGCCTATGCAAGAGACTATATTAAGAAATTGATTGCTAAATGTCTTGAAGCGGGTTTTAATATTATTTATGGCGATACTGATAGTGTATTCATTGGATTAAAAAATAAAAATAAAAATTATGTTGAAAAATTTTTGAATGATTTTAATAGAGATCTTCCAAGTTTAATGGAATTAGAATTAGAAAATTTTTATAAAAGATGTATTTTTGTAATGAAGAAAGGCGAAGAAAAAGGCGCAAAGAAGAAATATGCTTTAATTGATTATGAGAATGAGATAAAAGTTAGGGGTTTTGAAACTGTAAGAAGAGATTGGAGTGAAATTGCAAGAGAAACTCAAAATAGGATTTTAGAGATAATTTTAAAAGAAGGTGATATAAAAAAAGCTCTTATGTATGTAAGAGACGTTATTAATCGGTTAAAGGAAAAAAAGGTTTCTTTGGATGAATTAAGGTTACAAACACAACTTAAAAGAAACATAGATTCATACGAGAGTATTAGTCCTCATGTAGCTGTTGCTAAAGCTATGAGAAGCAAAGGAATTTATGTTGGCGCTGGAACAATTGTTAATTATATAATTTCTGATGGTTCTGGGATGATTAAGGACAAAGCTATTATGTTTGAAGATGCAACTAATTATGATTCTGATTATTATATTAATCATCAAGTAATTCCTGCTGTTGAAAAAATATTTGAAGTTTTAGGTTATAGAAAAGAAGATTTGATTAGTGGAGAACAAACAAAATTGGATGAATTCTAAAAACAAATTTTTGTGTTAAAATAAAAGGATTTATAAAATATCTTTAAATAGAAAAATAGTATGATAGATGAAGATTATATCAGATCAGGAGAAATTGCTAGAAAAGCAAGGGAGTATGGAAAAACTCTTGTTAAAGAAGGTGTAAAATATATTGATATTGCTGAAAAAATTGAAAATAAGATTATTGAGTTAGGAGGAAAACCTGCTTTTCCTGTTGATGTTTCTGTAAACCATATTGCAGCTCATGATTCTCCCTTATACAATGATAAAAGAATAATTAAGAAAGGTGATTTGGTTAAATTAGATCTTGGTGTTCATATTAATGGCAAGGTAACTGATACCGCTTGCACCGTTGAAGTTGAAACAAACAAATATAAAAGACTGATAGAAAGTGCTGAGGAAGCTTTAAAAAAGGCTATTGAAATTTGTGAGCATGGGGTTAAATTAAGAGAAATTGGGGGTGTTATTCAAAAGGTAATTAATGAATATGGTTTTTCTCCCATTAAGAATTTAAGTGGACATGGTGTTGATGAATATGAAGTACATTGTGCACCAACAATACCAAATTATGATAATGGTAATGAAAATATTTTGGAAAGAGGCATGATAGTTGCTATTGAACCTTTTTCAACCAATGGTGAAGGTAGAATTAAAGATGGTAAATTTTGTGAAGTATATCAACTAATAAATTTGAAAAATGTTAGGGATAATTTTTCTAGAGTTATTTTGAAATTCATAAATGAAGAATATAAAACATTGCCTTTTTGTGCGAGATGGTTAATTAAAAAATTTGGTTTAAGAGTTAAATTAACATTAAAACAAATGGAATTGCAAGGGATTATAAAACAATATCATATTCTTCCGGAAGTGAGCAATGGAATAGTAGCTCAGGCTGAACATACATTGATTGTAGGTGGAGGGGTTTTAACATAATTTCTTTGTTAAAATTGTTAAAAGCAATTCTATCCCATATAATTTGGTTTTTTCAGAGCAACCCCTCTACCAATTTTTAAGTATTGCTCTTCTATATCTTTATATCTTTTAAGTGCTGCATCAGTTATAGATGGCTTTATTTTTTCTAAAGCTGTTTCAAAATGCTTCATTTTAATTTCTTTAGATTTGATATTTTCTCTTAATGCCAATAACCCTGCTTCTCTGCATACACCAGCAATATCTGCACCAGAATAATTTTTAGTTTTTTCAACTATTTTTTTTAAATCTACATCTTTAGCTAAAGCCATATTTTTTGTGTGTATTTCAAATATTTTTGATCTTGATTCTTTATCTGGCACAGTAGTAGCGATAATTCTATCAAATCTTCCTGGTCTTAATAATGCAGAATCAATTAGATCTGGTCGATTAGTTGTTGCTATCACAATAATATCTCCTAGGTCTTCTAACCCATCCATTTCAGCTAGCAAGGTATTAACAACCCTCTCAGTTACACCAGAATCAAATCCACGGCCTCTCGCTGAGGCTAATGCGTCTATTTCATCAAAACAAATTATTGTTGGTGCTGCTTGTCTTGCTTTTTCAAAAATTTTACGGACCCCTTTTTCTGTTTCTCCTACGAATTTATTTAATAACTCTGGTCCTTTAACCAAAATGAAATTGGCTTCTGATTCTGATGCTACTGCCTTTGCTAGTAAAGTTTTACCTGTTCCAGGAGGACCATACATGAGAATTCCTTTTGGTGGTTTTATACCCATTCTTTTGAATGAATCCGGATATTTGATAGGCCATTCTACTGCTTCAATTAATTCTTGTTTTAGATCTTCTAGACCACCAATATCAGACCATTTTATATTGGGTGTTTCTACTAAGACTTCACGCATTGCTGATGGTCTTACTAATCTTAGTGCATGCATAAAATCTTTCATATTAACTTTTAATTTTTCTAAAATGCCTTTAGGGATTTCTGTATTTTCCTTAAGTTTTAATTCTGGTAATATTTTTCTTAGTACATACATTGCTGCTTCTTTACATAAAGATTCAAGATCTGCACCTACAAAACCATGCGTTATTGAAGCAATTTTATCTAAATCAACATCTTTTGTTAAAGGCATGTTTCTAGTATGAACCTTTAGAATTTGTAGTCTTCCTTTTTTGTTGGGGACCCCAATTTGGACCTCTCTATCAAATCTTCCAGGTCTTCTTAATGCAGGATCCAAAGCATTAGCTCTGTTAGTTGCTCCAATTACAACTACTTTCCCTCTTGATTTTAGCCCATCCATACATGTCAAGAGTTGAGACACCATTCTTCTTTCAACTTCACCATAAGCTTCTTCTCTTTTTGGAGCCATTGCATCTATCTCATCTATAAAAATAATAGATGGTGCATTTTTCTCAGCATCTTCAAAAACTTTCCTTATTCTTTTCTCTGTTTCCCCATAGAACTTAGAAGTAACTTCGGGAGCATTTACTAAAATAAAGTTAGCTTCTGATTCTGATGCTACTGCCTTTGCTAGTAAAGTTTTACCTGTTCCAGGAGGACCATACATGAGAATTCCTTTTGGGGGCTGTATCCCCAATCTTTCAAATATCTCTGGATGTTTTAAAGGGAGTTCCACCATCTCTCTTACTTTTTTTATTTCTTCATCTAAACCACCAATATCTTCATAAGAAACTTCTGGAATATGTTCATCCTTAACTTCAACAGCATGGGATTTGACTTCAATTCTTGTATTTTCTGTTATAATAACTGGTGTCTTTGGTGAAGTTTCTACAACAATAAATCTTAAATCTGAAAATCCAAAGGTTCCTGAGAAACTTTGTTCAAATATATCAAATATGTCTTGGAATGGTGAATCACTCATAATCCTTCTTCTAGATCTTGTTCCACCCAAAGCAAGAATATCTCCTTTTATAACTGCTCTCCCCAATAAACCTCTTCTAAAAACATGGGGTGCTGCATGAATCATCATCCCTCTTTGTGCTGGTGCAATTGTAATCGATTTTGCTTCTTTTACATCAGCTTTTCTAACTTTAACTGTTTCCCCTATACCTGTTCTTGCATTTCTTCTTATAATCCCATCCATCCTTATTAGAGATTGACCTATATCTGTAGGATATGCTCTTTCTACAATACCAACTGTTTTTCTTTCACCTTCTATTTCTATAATTTCGCCTGGTCTTATCCCCAATCTCCTCATTGTTTGAGAGTCTATTCTAACTATGCCTTTATAGGCTTCTTCTTGCAAAGCTTCCATAACCTTTAATTTTAATTCTGCCATTTTATTAAAATAATATTCTTATTTTGGTGTTTTAATCTTCATCAAGGATTTTTTTAATCTTTTTAATTTTATCGGTGAAATATAAACTAAGTTTTTCTGGCCCTTCTAAGCTCATACTGATCATATTATTCATTGTTTTTCGCATCTCTTTTTGGAATTCTATAATTTCTTTAGGAATAGAAACGCAAAAAGAATTTCCTATTAATCTTAATTTGACTTCAAAGTCTTTAGATTGGAGTTTTTTAA
Source organism: Candidatus Woesearchaeota archaeon (assembly GCA_964603525.1). Classification (GTDB taxonomy): domain Archaea; phylum Nanobdellota; class Nanobdellia; order SCGC-AAA011-G17; family JACPIM01; genus CAZRVI01. The sequence goes on from CAZRVI010000001.1 coordinate 15,378, forward strand.
AGTTATTAAATTTTGCTTCATCCAAAGGATGTAATTGTATAACTTTGCATTTTTTACATTTCCATGCCCTTAGATTATAACCCTCTCTACTAATAATAATCTTTTCCATTTTTTTATTACATTTATTACATAATAATTGATTGTTGTATATATCCATTTTGTATATACAAGCAATATATACATCTTATATATAAATATTTTGGTTTAGAAATAAATTTATAGTTTCTTTATTATAAAGCCAATATGATTAAAACAGGATGTGAAGATTTAGATAGATTAATAGGAGGATACAAAAAGGAAATTACTCTTATATATGGTCCTGCAGGAACGGGTAAAACAACCTTGGCTAAGCTGGCAACTTTAAAACAAACTTTATCTGGAAAAAAGGTTGTTTATATAGATACCGAAAATGGTTTTTCTGTTGAAAGATTTATGCAATTAGCTGAGTATAGTTGTATAGATTTATTTGATAAGATTTTATTATTGAAGGTAAAAGATTTTGAAGATCAATGCAAAAAATTTGAAATGGTTGAAAAACTAGAAAAAGTTGATTTGATTATTGTTGATACATTAGGTAGATACTATAGAAAAGCTGAAAAAAGTAATGAAAATACAAAAAGGCTTTTAAGACAATTAAGGATTTTAGTGCATAAAACGAAAGAAGGGATTCCCATCATAATAACAAACCAGGTTTATAGTAACATGGATAACGAAATTATGCCTGTTGGAGGAGATATGTTTAAAAAATTTGGAAGATGTATAATCGAATTACAACAAAAACCAAGAAAGTTGATTGTTAAAAAACCAGAATACAAAGAAATGCTTTTTGAAATTAGGAATAGAGGAATTTTTAGGATTTAGTTTTGTTAATTTTTTTCTTAAAGTTTTCTATTTTATCTTTATTATTTTTTATCCATTCTAATTTTTTAGGACATTTTTTATTTATACAATAATTAAATGGTCTTTTTCCTTTTCTTATTACTTGAACTTGGGGAAAACCACAGGATTCGCATTTTTTATCTATTGGCTTTATTAGTCCTTGGGGCAAAGATTTAGTAAAACTGCATTTTGGGTATTTATCACAAGCTAAAAACTGTCCATATTTACTTCTCCTTATTACTAAATTTCCTTTTTTGCACATCAAACATTTTCCAACGACAGACAATTCCTTTTTTGTTTGTTTTGTTGCTTTTAAGAGATCTAAACCAATTTGTTTTTCTTTTTTCTTAAATTTGTTAAAAATTTTTTTTAATAACTTTTGTGCTTCATTTAATATCGTAGCAGGTTTTTTCTTCTTCTTTAAAATTTTTTCCAGTTCTTGTTCAAAATGTTTTGTTAGTTTTTCTGATGTCAATTCTGGAACATATTTTTTTAAGGTTTCTGCGACGGCAAGCCCTAATTTTGTAACTTTTATAGACCTGCCTTCAATATAATGTCTGTCATATAATATTTGAAGAATCGCGTGTCTTGTTGCTTTTGTTCCTAAATTTCTTTTTTCCATTTCTGCTATAATAGAGCCCTGAGAATATCTATTTGGTGGTTTTGTTTTATCTTGTTTTAATATTAATTTTTTAACATTGTATATTTTATTTTGTTTTAATTCAGGAAGAATATTTTCTTTAAAGGTTGCAGGATAAATTTCTGTCCACCCTTGCTTTAATGTTCTCAAACCTTTGGCAATAAAGATCTCTTTATTTATATCAAATTCCAAATTTGCTGTTTCCCTTACAGCATCTGGATAAAATGCTGCAATAAATCTTCTTACAATTAATTTATATATTTTTTTTTCTTGTTCTGTTAGCTCTGATAACTTAGGAGGGCTATGTGTTGGATAAATAGCTATATGTGCTGGATCTTTTTTCTTTCCTTGAACAGGCTTCAATGATTTGATACCTTTAATTAAATTTTTAAATTCAGATAGAGCTTTTAAAATTTTTTTATAATTTATCTTTGGGTCTAATTTTTCTGAGGAGGTTCTTGGATAAGAAATATAGGCATTTAAGTAAAGTTGTTGTGCTATTTGAAGCGTCTGTTTTGGTGAATACCCAAATAACCTATAAGCTTCTGTTTGTAGAGAGGTTATATTAAACGCTGGTGGGGGAGGTAATTTGTACTGTCTTGTTATTTGTTTTTTGAGTATTGCGGGGTGATTTTTACATTTTTTAATTATTTTTTCTACATTTTGTTTTTTTGTGAACTTCCCTTTTGAATGTATAGCTAAAATATCGGCTTTTGCTTTTATTTGGGCGAATAATTGCCAGAATAATTCTGGTTTAAATTTTTTAATTTCTTCTTCTCTTTTTGCTAATAAATAAAGGGTTGGAGATTGGACCCTCCCTGACGATAAAATTTTGAAAAACCCTGCTAATTTTACTGCTAAAGTTAATGCCCTGGTACTACTTAAACCCCATTCCCAATCTAAAATGTGTCTTGTTTCTCCTGCAATTGCCTGCTCGATGTCTAAATGTTTTGATTTATTACAATAAGAATTCAATAAATCTTCATCTGTTAATGTTGAAAACTTCATCCTGTTAGCATTTTTTTTATTGGCAACAAATCTCAAAATATTATACCCAATTAGACTACCTTCGATATCAAAATCAGTACATATTGTGTATTCCTTGGCCTCTTTTACTAATTTTTTGAATAGGTCTAAATAATTTTTTGTAAATGAAGATTTCTTAGAAATTTCATATATTGGCCTCCATTCATAAGAAAAAAGAGGATATTTCCAACCCTTTCCATTTTTTTCCTTTAATCCAAAGAGATGGCCTACTGCACACCCTACTAGAATTTTTTTCTTTTTATGAGTTATTTCGTAATAAGGAATTTTTTTGTAAATTTTTTTTATTATTTGATTATCTGATAAAGCTTCAGCAATCCTTCTTGCTGCTACAGGTTTTTCTGCTATTAAGAGTTCATAACTCATTTTGCACTCTATAATGACCTATATGTTCTAAACAGATATAATTTGTTTTATCTTATTTTAATGGATTTACTTAAGGGTTTCTAAATCTCAAGAATTTTCCCTTTTCTTCCAACATTAATTATTTTTGTTTTACCAATTTTTTCTTCAATTCCTTCAGCTTCATGTATATGCCCTGATAAAACCAAATCTGGCTTAAATTTTTCTATTGCTTTCCTTACACTTTTGCTTCCGGAAAATCCAAGAAATTCTGCTAATGTTCCTTTGGAGTGTATATGTGTTACCATTATTTTTTTCTTTAAATTTTTAATTCCTTTATGTGCCTTTTCTAAAGTTTCTGTTAATTGTTTTTCAGTAATTTTATTTAGACCAATATCTCCTCCACCACAGCCAAAAATTCCAACCCCCTTGTATTGAACTGAATAGCCATGGATATTTTTAACTCCATAAAATTCTGCCAAAAAATCTGCTGTTGCAAAGGAATCATGATTTCCGGGTATTAACAATAACTTTAATTTTTTATCTATGAAAGGTTTTATAATATTCTTAGATTCCTTATCAAACATTGTTAAATCCCCGCACAATAAGACTAAATCTACTTTTTCTTTTTTTGCTTTGTTAGCAAGTTTTCTTGATATAGAACTATCTCCATGAATATCTGCTGCTGCTAATATCTTCAATTTTTTCATTTTATTAGTTTAAGATCATTCATATACTTTTGCAATACATTTGGAATTTTAATTGACCCATCCTTTTTTTGATAATTTTCAATTATTGCTCTCATTATCCTTGAAGTTGCTAGTGCTGTATTATTTAATATATGAACATATTCTCTTTTTCCCTTATTATTAATATATCTTATATTTAAGTTTGCTGCTTGGTAAAGGGTGCAATTTGAACATGAGGTTACCTCCTTATATTTTTTTTCTCTAGGAAAATAGGCTTCTATATCTAGCTGTTTAGATTGTTTTAATCCCAATTCCCCAGAACAGATGCTAACAACCCTGTAAGGCAATCTTAATTTTTGCATTAACTCTTCCGAATATTTCTGCATTTCTTCAAAAAGTTTCCAAGAATCTTTTGGTTTACATATAACAACCTGTTCTACTTTATTAAATTGGTGCATTCTAAATAATCCTTTTGTATCTATACCATGAGAACCAAGCTCTTTTCTAAAATTAGGGGAATACCCAACAATTTTTATTGGCAATTCTTTTTCTTTTAAAATTTCATTAGAGAACATACCTATCAAGGGAAACTCTGAGGTTGGAATTAAATATAAATCTTCATTTTCTATTTTATAAATCGTATCTTTAAATGCCTCTAAATCTGTTACTCCAGCTGTTATTTTTTTTCTTAAAGTTAATGGTGGGTAAACAAGCAAAAATCCTTTCTTTAATAAATAATCAATTGCGAATCTTTGTAATGCTAAATCCAATAAAGCTATTTTGTCTTTTAGAAAAACAAATCCTGTTCCGGAAACATCTGCAGCTTTCTTAAAATCCGCTTGCTTTAATTCTTCAAGTAATTCTCCATGTGATTTTAATTTAAAACCAAATTTTCTAATTACTCCCCACTTCTTTATAATTTTATTTTGTGTTTCATTTTTTCCTATAGGAACAGATTTATGCAAGATGTTTGGAATTTTCATTAAATTTTTTTTTAATTGTTCTTGAATTGATTTTACTTTTTGTTCAAGATTCTTAATTTCTTTTGGTAATTTTTTAGCTTCTCTTAATTTTTTCTTTAGATCTACTTTTCTCTTTTTCAATTGATTTATTTCTTTTGATAACAAATTTCTTTTATGTCTTAAAAAATCTAATTGTTTTTTTAATGTCTTAAAGTGATCATAGAACTTAAGGATCTCATCAATTAAAAGGATCTTATCTTCTTGAAACCTTTTTTTTAAATTCTCTTTGACTAATTTTGTGTTTTTTTCAATAAATTTGATTTCTAACATTCTAAATACAAAAGAAATGGAAAGATATTTAAAGATTATTATTGTAAATAACCATTCCAAAATATATAAAAGAAAACATTTAAATATAAGGTGTAATTATTAAGGTAAGAGAGGTGAAGGGGGGATTAGTAATGGTAAAAATACCAAAGAATATATTTGAGGTGTTTTTCAGAAGAAAACCTGCAATGATCTTAGTTGCGCTTAGAAAGGCTGGAAGAAACAGATACGGAAGTGTGCTTGCAAAAGAGGTAGATTGTACTTATTCTCATGCTGTTAAGATATTACAAGAGATGGAGAAAGCAAGACTTGTAGAATTTGAAAAACAAGGCAGGATTAAAACAATTAAATTAACAAACAATGGTGAAAAAGTAGCTGAACATATTGAAAAAATTAAGAATTTACTATAATTTTTTATTTTAAGTTATTTTAAAAATAGATAGAAATTAATTAATATCTTTTAATATAATTATTGATCCCTTCTATTTGTGATAATCTTGTTTTAAATAAAAATTTTCTGAATTTATAATTTATTTTTATTCCTCTTTTTTGCAACCCTAATTTTAATTTTGCATATAATTTTTTACCTTCTTTATCTAAATCCAACAACAAAATAACTTCCTTCTGTCTTATTGATTCAATAAACTTATACAAAGGTCCTTTAACAAACTTTATATTTTTAATATCTAGTTTTTCTAATGCTTTTTTATCTTTTTTTCCTTCTACAATTATTAGTTTTTTAGAATCTTTTAACTCCTCTATCCATTCAAAGAGATTTTTCATGTGATAATAAGGGCCTGACGGGATTTGAACCCGCGACATCTTAACCGGAATTTAAACTCCTCTGGTCACCCCGGAGATTAAGAGCTTCACCAAGAACTTACAGGCGCTCTAACCGGGCTGAGCTACAGGCCCATAACTATATAAACAAAAATTAAATTTAAAAATCTTTCCAAAAAGTATATAAGGCTAAAAGTTTAGTCAAAAACTATGGAAATAGAATTATCAAAAAAACCGAGAGGTGTAACTATTATTGAAGGTTTTCCTGGATTTGGTTTGGTTAGTACTATTGCTACAGAATACTTAGTACAGCACATGGGTGCTGAACAAATAGGTAGGATAAAAATAGAGGAAATTCCACCTGTTGTTGCTGTCCATAAAGGATGTATTGTTGAACCAATAGGTATTTTTTATTCTAAAAAATATAATATAATCATTTTGTATGCATTGGTTCCTGTAAAAGGGTATGAATGGCGGATCGCAAGTATTATAGAAAAACTTTCCAAACAATTAGATGCTAAAGAAATAATTAGCATTGAAGGTGTTGCTGGAAGTAATGGAAAGAATATATACTATTTAACAAATAAAAAGGGCTGGTTTGGTAAATCAAATCTTAAAAGACTAAAAGAAGGCATTGTTGTTGGAGTAACTGGTGCCTTATTATTAAAGAAAAAGTTACCTGTTACTTGTATATTCGCGGAAACTAGAACAGGTTTACCTGATTCGAGGGCAGCTGCAAAAGTTATCGAAATTCTTGATAATTATTTAAATTTAAAAATAGATTACAAGCCCTTGATAAAGAAGGCTGAGGAGTTTGAAGGAAAGATTAGAAACCTTATTTCTAAAAGCAAGTCTGTAATAAAACAAAAAGAAAAAAAAGAGTTAAGTTATTTTGGTTAATTAAACAATCAAATTAAGGACCAAATTATTAATGCAAATGCTATTGCTATTAAAATAACCCCTATTATTCTATAAGCATTATTTGAAATTAATTTTAGTAAATTAATTCCTATTCTCCTAGTGTATTTAGGGGTTATTAACCAGAATAATCCCTCAATTCCTATCAATATTCCTATTACAATCAATATCCATGCTGGTGCCATTTTATCTCCTCCTCTTAAATAGCCTAAAGATTTACAATAACCATTATAGCAGTAATTGGTTAAACATTCATAATTTTCTTTACATTTTTCTTTATATTGTTTTCTTGCAACCCATGATAAACCATCGCAATAAGATAGTTTTCCATTATAAACTTCTAGAGAACCTTTTGGTTTGCATTGGTTATTTATTGGGCATCCTTGTTGTTTTTTATGTTTGCAATATCTTAATTCGCAATAATCCTTTGTACAAGCTACATTGTCATTACAATCTGCATCAATTAAACATTCTGCTGTTTGCTCTATATCTATTTTTGCTGTTCCGGTACCAATATCAGAATCTAATAAAGTTATTTTAACGCCATAAATTTCTGTTGAAGAACCATAAGAGATTAATTGATCTACTTCATTTACTTTTAGATAAACAGAGCCGCCTGTTCCGATACTTATTAATCTTATTGGATAAATTTTATAAAACAGGGTTTTATCTTTTTGTAAGGTAAATTCTTCTGCAGCTACTAAAGGAACTATAAACATTAATAATATAATTAAAAACAATTTTTTCATAACTAACTTAAGAATTGATAATTTTAAATAATTAACGTTTTTTCTTTATTATTTTTGTTGGCGTTTCTTTCAAGGAGGAAATAATCCCCTCTAATTCCCTTAATCTTGCTTCGTGACCCTCGAGGATGTATTCATAAGCATTGTGTCTTGATTTTATTTTTGTGAAAGACCTTTTTATGTTGACTTTATGCTGTTTAAATTTATCTACTAAAAGTCTAAAAGCTGTGCTTCTTGCTAAAAACCAATCTCCTATCCCCATGGATTTAAATAAAAAATCTTGTTTTAAAAAGATTTTGTGTAACTTAAAAATAGTTTTGGGACTCTCATTTACAAAACTTTTAAACAATGCTAAAATGTTTTATTATTAATATTTCTTAGCAAAGATTAAATATTATAAACATATTCGCTTATTAAAACATTTTATCAAAAATTATAAAATATAAAAACAAAAGAAATAAATTTATTGTTAAAGGTTTATCGTCTTTTTTTCTTCTTTTTGGCTTTTTTCTTCTTTTTTCCGCCACGGGCCATCTTTGCTTCACAAACATTTCCTTTTCCGTCAACATAGTAAAGGTAGCCTTTTTTTCTTTTAACAACGTTCTTTACAATTATTCTTCCCATTTTTAACCTCCTTTTTATTAATTAAATTTAATTTTATAGAGGAGAGACTGGTATTTAAAGCTTTCCGTCGAGAAACTGCTTTATAAGTTATCCAAAGGAGATTTTACTTTTTTTAACATTTCTGTTGAAACTTTGGTATATCTTTCTGTAGTAGATATAGAAACATGTCCTAACAAAGTTTGTATAACCCTTATATCAGTTCCAGACTCAAGAAGATGTGTTGCAAAACTGCTTCTTAAGGCATGACAGAATACTTTTTTCTTAATTCCTGCTTTTTTTGCTGCTTCAGAAACAATTCTTTGAGCCATTCTTACAGACAAATGTTCTCCTTCAAATAAACCATTAAATAAATATTCCGATTCTTGTTTTCTATATTTTAAATAGTTTTTAATATGTTCAACCAAAGAATCTGATAAGATTATAAGCCTGTCTTTTTTTCCTTTACCTGCAATAACCCTTCCAATCTTCTCATTTAAATCTAAATTATTTATTTTTATAGAAACTGCTTCAGAGACACGAAGTCCTGAAGAATAGAGAAACTCTATTAATAACCTATGTTTTTTGTTTTTTACAACACTTATCAATCTTTTAATTTCTTCTTTGGTTAATACAACAGGGATTTTTTTTTCTTGCTTAGGAATCTTTATATTATTAAATCTTTTTTTTAAGACCTCCTCATAAAAGAATTTTAGTGCTGATAAAGTAAGAGCTAGTGTGGATGGTTTTTTTTTAGTTTCTATTAAATATGAAATATACTTCTTAATATCTTGTTCTCCTATTTTTTTAGGATCTTTTTTAATAAAGTCTAAGAAAAGCTTATTTCTTTTAAGATAAGTTTTAATTGTTATTGGAGTAAAACCCCTTAGTTTTAATTCTGTTTCAAGAGCATTTAAAATAATAACCCCTCCTTTTTTAGGAAATATCCCTTAGATAAGCTATTTTTAAGATAAAAGCCCTTATTAATAAATGTTTCGTATAAGGTATATTATACGAACCTCTTGTTTATTTCATAAACTAGCTACACTGAAGTCTTTAAAGTTTATATTAAATGTTGTGATTTCTAAATACTACTTATTCAAGTAATAATTTTAAGTTTCACCAAAATAATAAAACCAAACCTTTAAAAGGGGGTTATAGGTTTATTTAAACTATTAATTTAAAATTAAGTGGAGGAAAATCATAAATGGAAGGAACTGTTAAATGGTTTAACAGGGACAAAGGATTTGGCTTTATCCAAAGCGATGATGGAAAGGACGTTTTTGTGCATCATTCAGCTGTACAACCTGGGACGTTTATTAGGGAAGGGGATAGAGTATCATTTGAACTTGTTAAAACTGAAAAAGGAATGCAAGCTAAAGATGTTAAATTGCTTCAAAAAGGCAGTGAAATAAAGAAGTTATGAGAAAGCAATGGTTAAATTCTATTAAATTTTATTTTTTATTAAATTAATAGAGTAATCATTATAACATTAGTGTATTAGAAAATATTTAATCAAAGCTTAAAAGTTTTAGGTTTTAAATAACTACTAATATGTAATCTGTACAACAAAAATGTTTAAATTAACAATTGGAAAGGCTTAAGTTATAAGTTGGTTAATAAATACTTTTGTATTAATATAATTAAATAACACCTTACACTACAGGTCTTAATAGTAGAAGTTTATTGTTTTTAGGATAGAAAAATTTATTAATAGGTAATTTTGGAGAAAAGAAATGTTGTAATAGTTTAATAAGTGGTCTTTGGCATTATTTAAAAAGACAGGTTTTTTAAAATTTTAAAATTAAATGGTTTAATGAAGGTGATTTAATGGAGATAGTAAAAAATCTTGAAAGAAGGGTGGAACTTAAGGAAAAGATCTTTTTAATTAAGAGAACATTAAATGATGCTGATAAAAGATTATTGGAACATTTATCTACGAGTTCTGTAAGGAGACATGGGATTAGAATAGATGTCATAGAAGGAGAGGATAGCCTAAAGGTTAGATATACTGGAATTGGACCTTCTCCAAAGTATGAAGAAGCAAATTATAGATTGAAATTCTTTTTAAGAGAAAGGGCGTTAATATAAAACCTCATTAATAATTATTTAAGTTTGTTTTTAATTTTAATTTCTTTTTTAGGAAGCAAGTTCTTTGCTTTTTTAGTAAGAGATAAATGAATCTCTCTACCTTTTCTCTTTTTTTGTAATAAATTGAGTTGTAATAATGTGTCAGTGTACGAGGAAACCATTGATTTTATAAGATTATAATCTTTATTTGGATATAGGTCTTGTGCCAAGATTTTCATTGCAACCCAATCCTCACTCATCTCTTTAGATAAAACTTTTAGCCTTAGTAGGATACTTTTCTGTAGATTAGTTAAGTTGTCAAGCAAGCTTATTTTTTGAGTTAGAAAAGGTTCGATTTCCTCAAAATCAATTTCTTTTTTTATTTTAATTGCTAAGCCTTGTTGATCTTGTTGAAGTTTTTGGGTGAGATTATTTATTTTTGTTAATAAGATATCATGATTATCAAGTCTAAATTTAAGATGATTAATGTCTTTTTTAACATTATTAAAAGAGAGTTTTATTCCTGCGTCTAATTTATCTACAACCCTTTTTATTTCTTCTATGGTAGAAGCTTTGGATTTTCTTTTAAAAAACCACCACATTTTTATTAAATTAGATAATAAAGTAGAATATATATGTTTCTATTTATTCTTTTTCTAGATTAACGGTTCATAAACTGTTCAGTGAATCCGGTGAACGTTCACTGAACAATATTAGATTAAAGTGGTTTGTTCAGGATCCATATTTTGGTAATATAGGTTGATTAATTTTTGTTCGGAAATTAACTTTTTAAACTCATTATTAACGGATAAAATAACTTTTCTATTGTTTAGTTTGCGTTTTATCAAAGGTATTTTTTTCCTAATAAGTTCACTTACATAACTCCTTACACAACTTAAAGTGAGAGATAATTTTTGCGCTATTTGAGTATATGTAATTGATTTTGATTGAAAAATTGTTAGAAAAACGAGAAATTCTTTATTTGTGAGAGTTTGAAGGGTTTTTTCCAATTCAAAAGAGGGTTGAAGAGTGAGTGATTGATTAGTGATTGATTGATTGATTAGTGATTGATTGATTGATTGGACCCCTTTATTTCTTATGGAAAATATTTCTTGTGGAAATTTTTTAGGAGAAATTGGAATATTATTGAACAATCTTAGGGTTTTTTTAATTTCGTCTAATTTTGCTGTATTTTGGCTTATTTTTGATTCTAGCTCTAAAAAGTGAGACTTTATTTTATTAAAGGACATGATTAAGGCTTTTTTTGATATTTTTTTATTCATATATTCTTTAAAAAAGGGGTTTTATAAATAAATTATTGGATTTCAAAATATTAATTGAAGTATTAAGTGAGTGTTTAGAATGCGTTTAGGAAGTGATTGATTAGTGATTGATTGATTTTAAGAGGTTAATAATTGTTTATATGCTTTGTAAGTTTGGGAATTTAATGTCCAACGCCTCCATTTACTGTATTTGTGACCTTTTGGAGATTTATCAATTTCAATGATAAGTCTCTCTTTTTTGAGTTCAAAAAGAAGTTTTTTAATAAATTCTTCATCTCTGATGAGATTATAAGCAATTTCACTTGTAAACATTGGTTTTAGATTATTAGAAAACAAAAGTGAGAGTATTTCCTCCTTAATCTTCTTGATTTTTTTTTCTGAGAGTTTTGACATATAGTTAAAAATTAATAAGAATATTTAAAGTATTCGGTTAAGGTTATTACCTAATATAATCTTTAGGGTTTGCATTCGGGGCTATAATTGGCATTCTTATATGAGGTGGTAGGTTTATATCTTCAGCAAGAGCAATTGCTTTTATTGAAGCCCTATATAAAATAGTATTAATTATTTGCTCTGTTACTTCTTTTGGCATTGTTTTTTTCTTTTCCCAGTTTGTTATTATATCCTTAAGAAGTTTGGGATCATCCATATAATAAATAAACCCTTTTAGACGAATGTTTCCTATATCCGGAGTGTAGTCTAAGTTAAAATCAAAATCGAATCTTAAACCATCTGCTTTTGTTTTTCCGGTTGGTAATTTCTCTTCTTTGATATCAACAATGTTTACTTTGCTTTTGATCTGTAATTTACCTGTTATAACTTTCTTTTTCTCAGAATGTATATGTGTAAAATTGAATCCAACTATAGGCATTGTATTGGTTTTAGAATATTTATTTTATTTAAAGGTTTTGATTTTATTATAGATTCTTGATTTCCCTTTCCAATCAAAAGCATATTTTAAAACTTCTTTTATATTATTAACAGGGATTATTTTGACTTTTTTAAGTTTATTTTTGGGAATTATTATATCTTTTTCATTTGCATGAGGTATTATGATTTTTTTAATTCCTGCTTCTATTGCTGCTTCTATTTTTGCTGAAATTCCTCCAACAGGAAGGACATCTCCTCTTACGGAAAGAGAGCCAGTAAAAGCAATGTTTTGATAGATTGGAATTTTCTTTAGGGCAGATATTATAGCTACTGCAACAGCAATGGATGCTGAATCACCTTCTACCCCTGTTTGAGAAGTTTGTAAAAATTGAACAAAAATATCGTATTTTTCTTTTATATCTTCTCCAAAATATTTTAAGATTATAGCTGAAACATTTTTAACAGCTTCTTTTGCTATTTTTCCTAATTGGCCTGTAGCTATTATTTCTGCTTTTTTTCCACCAGGTGTTACTTCAGATTCTATTGGGAGAACAATTCCCGAATAAGAAAACTCTGATCCCAATATTGCTAACCCATTAACTCTCCCTATTAGTTTCCCTTTTGTTATAATAACTTCATATTTCTTTTTATTTTCTATAAATTTATCAGCTATCTGGTGTTCTAAAGTTCTTGCCAACCTTTTTGCTTGTAGAACATGCTTCTTTTGTACAAGATCTGAAGATTGTTCTATAGCGAGATCACCTGCTGCCCTTATTAACCCCCCTAATTCTCTTAATCTTAATGTTAACTTGTTTGAAACGCCTGCCCTTTTTCTTGCTTCTTGTATTATTTCTTGAACAGCTTGTTTTGAAAAGTGTGGTATTTTTCCGTCTTTCACAACTTCTTGTGCTACAAATCTTGCAATTTTTCTTCTGTTTTCAGGAGTGTCTTCCATATTGTTATTCATGTAAATTTCATAGCCATAACCCCTAATCCTTGATCTTAATGCTGGATGCATTTTTTGTATAGTCTTTATGTTTCCTGCTGCTACAAGGATGAAATCACAAGGTACTGGTTCGGACCTTACCATTGCTCCAGAAGATCTTTCTGATTGCCCAGTTATAGGATATTTTTTTTCTTGGATTGCTGTTAATAATTCTTGTTGTGACTCTTGTTTTAAATTTGCTATTTCATCTATAAACAAAACACCCTTATTTGATCTATGAATCATTCCAGGAACAAGCCTTTGATATGCTGGAGTACCTAAACCTCCTGATTGCAAAGGGTCATGCAAAACATCCCCTAAAAGAGCCCCTGCATGTGCTCCAGTTGCATCATGAAAAGGTACTTTTTCTGTTTCTGAATTATCTACTAATATTTTAGGGACCTTTTCTTTTGTTATTTTTTTACTTAAATTAACAAATATAACAAATATCCCTAAGAATATCATGGAGCCAATTAAAGCTGCTGCAGCCATGATATCACCATATTCTTTTCTAATCCACCAAGGAGTTATCATAGATAGAATAACAAAAAAGAATATTAGTAAAAATTGTTTTTTAAATAAAGTTTTGGAACTTAATTTTTCTTTTAAAATAATTTTTTTTGCTTCACCAGCAGGTACTGTTTTGATTGCTGGTTTATTTTCATCTGAAGGATTATTATAAGAAATTATATCTTTTAGTTCTTCTTTTGGTAGTAATTCTGCTAATGCTTGTCCTAACATTGATTTTCCTGTTCCTGGTTCTCCTATCAACAAAGCATGTCTTCTTTGTTTTGCTGCTTTTTTGATTAATTCTAATGCATTATCTTGCCCAATAATTTTTTCTGCTATTGTATTAGGTACTTTGATATCTTTGGTTGTATTAAATTTCATAGTCTTAGTATAGAACGTAAAAATTTAAAAAATTTGCCTTAAATAATGTCTTCTTCAGAAACAACTACAAAATCACCTACAGCTATTACAGCTGAAAAAGGAATAGTTAGGTTATTATTCTGGTCTTTTTCTAGTTCAAGACCTTCAGCATAAGATGTCGGATTTTTAAGTATTATTTGTATTAGCTCTCCTGTTCTTGTTTCAAAAGAAATGTTTCCTACTTCCCCAAATTTTTTCCCTGATTTTGTAACTACTGTTTTGCCTAAGATTTGTTTTGAATATTTTTTTTCTTCTTCAACCATTTTAATTAATTAATTAAACTAAGTTGTTTATAAACTTTTCTTTATTTAAAAGCGAGTATTGATGTATGTATTTTGAAGGGGGGACCCACACCTTTGTTTCAGATGGAACTTTATTTAGAGAATTATGGAAATTTTTGTTTTAAATAAAAATTATTAGGTTATTTTTAGGTTAAGAATTTAAATATTGATTTTAGGGGTTTTTGAAATTATTATTTTTATATAGTAGTAATATAAAAATTATAAATAAATTATAAATATTTCTATAATATAATTATATCTTCTATCTTATAATCTTTTTAAACATATATTTTTAATATTTTATTTTATATTTATACTATGGTCTTATAATTTTTGAAAAAATCTATTAAACTTTTTCTATAGGAAATAATGGTCTGGGTGTATATTTTCTTTTGTAAAAATCTTTAAATATAAATTGTTTTTATAAGCCCTTTATGGAAAAAAATTTAGAGGTGTTTTTTGAAAATTATGTAGGTAAAAATACACTATTTAAAAACAAAAAAGTTTTACAAGCAAATTATATTCCAAAAATAATTTCTTATAGGAGCAAGGAGATAGGAATTATTGCGGAAATATTAGCTCCTTCACTGAAGTTAGAAAAACCAAGCAATATTTTTATTTATGGTAAAACAGGTACTGGGAAGACTTTGGTTGTTAAACATGTTAGTGAAAGTATGTTAAGAATTGCAGAAAAAAAGAGTGTCAAATTAAAAATAGTTTATATCAATTGCAAATTAAAAAGGGTTGCTGATACAGAGTATAGATTAATTGCTCACTTAGCTAGGGAGTTTGGTGTTATGGTTCCTGCTACTGGATTACCTACAGATGAAGTCTATAAAATGTTTATTGATTTTTTAGATAAGGATAAGATTTTGTTGTTAATAATTTTGGATGAGATAGATCAATTGGTTAGCAGGACAGGTGATGGTATACTTTATAATCTAACAAGATTAAATTCAGAATTAAAGAACAGCGAGATATCTTTGATTGGTATTAGTAATGATTTAGTTTTTACAGATAATTTAGATCCTAGGGTTAAATCGAGTTTATCTGAAGAAGAAATAGTTTTTACTCCTTATGATGCTATCCAATTACAAAAGATTTTAAAGAGAAGAGCTAAATTAGCATTCAAAGAAAATGCTGTTATGGGGGGAGTTATTGAAAAATGCGCTGCTTACGCGGCAAGAGAACATGGGGATGCGAGAAGGGCATTAGAATTGTTAAGAATTGCTGGTGAGCTTGCGGAAAGAAAAAATGAAAAAAAGATTGAAGTGAAGCATGTTGATATAGCAGAAGATAAAATAGAAAAAGATAGGGTTATAGACATTATTCGTACACAACCAAAACAATCCAAATTAACCCTTTATAGTATTTTTAATATAATTTTTAAAACAAAAGGTCCTGTATTTACAGGAGATATATATGATGCTTATAAGGAATTATGTTTTAAACATGGTGTTAGGCCTTTGACACAGAGGAGATTAAGTGATATTATTGCAGAGTTAGATATGTTTGGTATAATAAATGCAAAGATTATTAGTAAGGGGAGATATGGGAGAACAAGGGAAATTTGTTTGGCTATACCAAAATCTACAGTTCCGATTTTAAAGAAATTATTGGAAGAGGAACTTGGATTATGAACAAACAAAAGTTAATTAATAATTTTTTAGATAGAGGGTTTTTAGTTAGTCCAGATTTTTTAAGGGAATTTAATTTAGATCAAGAAATTTTTTTAAGACTTTTAAATAGGAAATTAAAGAACAAAGATAAGCCTTTTGTTTTAAATAAAGACTTATTAAATATTTTCCAAGAAGCAGATTTTATTCCTGAAATAAATTGGTTGGAGTTTGAAAAATCAAGAGCATTTTCGGAGAAAGGAAAAAAGGAAAAAGTGTATAAAACGTTTTTAAATATTCTTAATTATAATATTTCTAAAAAAAAGAAAAATGATATAGACAGGATTGTAAAGGATGTTAAGAAACCTGAGGGAAAAATAATTTTAGATAAAAGCGAAAAAGAATATTCCAATATAATTGTTCTTAAAAACTATAAAGAAAAAGATAAGAAGAGGGAGATTAATGATTTTGTTGGTTATTTTCGGTCTAGATATGATAAGTTAAGAGAGATTTTACAGAAAAGGAGAGAGTTACAAGATGTTGTTTCTATTAAGAGGGTTTTGGATAAAAGAGAAAAAGGAGATGTAAGTTTAATAGGCCTTTTGGCTAATAAACATGTAACTAAAGCAGGAAATATTATTTTAAATTTAGAAGATAGCACGGGAAGAATTTCTGTAATTATTAAAAAGGAGGACAGGGAGCTGACACAAATTGCTAAGAACCTAGTTTTTGATGAAGTTATTGGTGTAAGGGGATTATATAACAATAAATTTGTTTTTTGTAATTCTTTATATTTTCCTGGTTTTCCTGAGAAAGAGCTTAAAAAAGCAGAAGATGATGTTTATGTTGTGTTTACTGCGGATTTGCATTTTGGAAATAAAAATTTCTTATTAAAAGACTTTATGAAATTTATTGATTGGTTAAACTGTAAAACGGGGGACAAAAAGCAAAGGATTATCTCTAGTAAAGTTAGGTACTTGTTTATTGTTGGTGATGTTGTTGATGGTGTGGGGATCTTTCCTGGACAAGAAGAAGAGTTATTAATAAAAGATATTTATAAACAATACGAAGGCTGTGCAAGGCTGTTAAGCAAAATAAGAAAAGATATTAATATTGTTATTTGTGCAGGAAATCATGATGCATTACGGTTATCTGAACCCCAACCAGTTTTAGATAAAAATTTAGCAAAACCGCTTTGGGATTTGCCAAATGTTACAATTGTAACTAATCCGAGTGTAGTTAATTTACACTCTTCAAAGGATTTTGACGGTTTTAATTTATTGTTGTATCATGGATATAGTTTTCAATATTATGCTGATAATGTTGAAAATATAAGAATCGCTGGTGGAACAACTAGGGCGGATTTGGTAATGAAACTTTTATTGGAAAAGAGACATTTAGCTCCAAGTCATACCTCTACATTGTATATTCCTGATAGTATTAGTGATCCTCTAGTGATAGAAAAGATTCCGGATTTTTTTGTTACAGCACATATTCATAGAACAACAGTTTCAAATTATAAAGGTGTTAGCTTAATTGGTTGTGGATGTTGGATACCACAAACACCTTTCCAAGAGAAAGTGGGTTTACATCCAGAACCTTCTAAGGTACCGCTAGTTAATCTAAAAACAAGGGAAATTAAGGTTATGGATTTTGGAAAGTAACATTAATCTTTATACTAAAGTTAAGAAGCTTTTATGCAAACTCATACTCAATTGTTCACAAAGAAACTTTGTGTTCATCATTTGATATGTATGATTGTGTTACAGCAATCTTTGTAGTTAAGAACTTACTTAACAATTTAAGATTAAAGGAGGCAGCAATTTATCCCATCTAAAGAAAAGGGTATCCTTGCGAGGGTTTTATGAAAAGATATTTTGAAGATATAGATAAGGAATTGAAAGTAGCTTTTGAAGTTGCTAATGAGGCAAGGAAAAAGGGTTATGACCCAGAAGATAAAGTTGAAATATTGTTCGCGAAAAATATGGCTGAGCGTGTAGAAAAATTAATATCTGTTGTGGCTCCACAAATTGCTGGTACTGGTGTTGTTGAAAGGTTAAAGGAGTTGGAAAAGGAATATGGTTTGCAAGACTGGAGAGTTGCTTTAGTTATTGCTGGAGAAGTTGCAGAACAGAAATTTTGTAAGTTTAAAAGTGAGAGAGAGGCAATGGAAGTGGGTATCAGAGTTGGACTGGCTTATATTACTAATGGCGTTGTTGCAAGTCCTTTAGAAGGTTTTGTGAGATTGGAGTTAAAAGAGAGGAGAGATGGTAAAAAATATCTTTGTTTGTATTATTCTGGACCGATAAGAAGTGCTGGTGGAACAGCATCTTCTGTTTCAGTTATTATTGCTGACTATATTAGGATAAGGATGGGTTATAAGGAATATGATCCTACTAAGGAAGAAATTAAAAGAATGTCCACAGAGTTATATGATTATCATGAAAAAGTTACCAATTTACAGTATTTACCTAGTGTAGAAGAAATTGAGTTTATGATAGGGCATTTGCCTGTTCAGATTGATGGTGATCCTTCTGAGAAATATGAGGTTAGTAATTATAAGGATTTAAAAAGAATAGAGACAAATATAATAAGAAATGGTGTTTGTTTAGTTGTTGGTGAAGGTTTGACGCAAAAAGCTCCGAAATTATGGAAGCAGTTGGAGAAATGGGGGAAAGATTTTGGGTTAAAGCAATGGAATTTCTTGGAAAAATTTTTGAAGATTCAAAAGAGAGTTAAGGCTAAAGAAAAAATTGGTGAGAAAAAAGAGGGTATAATAACTCCGGATTATACTTTTATTAAAGATTTGGTTGCAGGAAGACCTGTTTTAGGCCATCCGTTGAGAAGTGGAGCTTTTAGATTGAGGTATGGCAGATGTAGGGTGAGTGGTTATAGTTCTTACGCGATTCATCCCGCTACTATGGTTGTTCTCAGTAAGTACATAGCTATAGGCACGCAATTAAGGGTTGAAAGGCCTGGAAAAGCTACTGTTGTCGGATGTTGTGATTCCATAGAAGGCCCTGTAGTTAGGTTAAAAAATGGCGATGTTGTTTTAATTGAAAATGAAAAACAAGCTAAAGAAATTATTAATGATATGGAAGAAATATTGTATCTTGGTGATATATTAATTGGGTATGGTGAATTTTTGAATAGAGCACATGTTTTGATTCCTCCTGGGTACTGTGAGGAATGGTGGATGCAGGAGGCAGGTGTAGATAAAAAAGAAATTAGTGTTGATGAAGCTATTGGGTTGTGTAAGGAAGGAAAACCTTTACATCCTAGATATACCTTCCATTGGAGAGAAATTGATAAAGAGCAATTACAAAGTTTGGTTAACTGGTTAAGGCAGGGTAAAATACAAGAAAAAATTGAATTGCCTTTAGATTATGATATTTCTTTAATTGCTTCAAAGCGAGATCCCAAAAGAGTTTTAGAGTTATTAGGTGTGCCACACAAAGTTTGTGATAAAAGTATTTTAATTGATAAGGAATGGTCTAAAGCATTAATGTTTTCTTTAGGCAATGATTTAGGTAATTTAGATATTATGAATAATGAATTTGATGATGTTTTAGACATTATTAATAATATTTCTGGTGTAAAAGTAAGAGACAAATCTGGAATGTTTATTGGTGCAAGAATGGGCAGGCCAGAGAAAGCGAAAATGAGAAAAATGACGGGTTCCCCTCATATTTTGTTTCCTGTTGGTGTTGAAGGTGGAAGGCTTAGATGTTTCCAATCAGCATTAGATAAGGGAAAAATAAAAGCACAATTTCCAATTTTTTATTGTGATCACTGTGGTAAGGATACGATTTATAAAGTATGTGAAAGATGTGGTAAAAGGACTATACAATTATATTATTGTTCTAAATGTAATAAACTTAGTAAAAAGAAATGTCATACGGATTTAAAATATAAGACACACATTATTGATATAAATCATTATTTTAAATCTGCTTTGGATTTGTTGAATATAACACATCATCCTGAACTGATTAAGGGAGTAAGAGGAACTAGTAATGAAGATCGTATTCCTGAGCATTTGGCTAAAGGTATTTTGAGAGCGATTCATGGGCTTTATGTGAATAAGGATGGTACAGCAAGGTATGATATGACTGAGATGGTAATTACTCATTTCAAACCAAAAGAAATTGGAACTTCTATTAGAAAGTTAAAGGATATGGGTTATGATAGGGATATTTATGGTAATAACTTGGAAAGTGAGGAACAGATTTTAGAAATAAAGCCCCAGGATGTTATATTGCCTGGTTCTTCTGAAAAAGGTTTGGATGAGAAGGCAGATGAGTTTTTGTTTAATGTTTGTAATTTTATTGATGATATGTTGGTTAGGTTATATAAATTAAAACCTTTCTATAATTTAAATAGCAAAAAGGATTTAATTGGACAGTTGGTTATAGGTTTAAGTCCACATACCTCTGCAGGTATTGTTTTAAGAGTCATTGGTTTTTCAAAAACGCAAGGATTTTTAGCACATCCTTATGTACATGCTATTATGAGGAGAGATTGTGATGGGGATGAAGCAGGGATTATCTTGTTGTTGGATGCGCTAATTAATTTTTCTGTTAAGTATTTACCCGCGCATAGAGGGGCTAGACAAGATGAGCCTTTAGTTTTGACTTCCAGAATTGATCCCAAGGAAGTTGATGATATGGTTTTTGATATGGATATCTGTTGGAAGTACCCTTTGGAATTCTATGAGGCCTGTTTGAATTATAAACAACCATGGGATATTAAGATTGAGAAAATTGGTGATAGATTGGGAAGTGATAGAGAATTTGAAAATTTCGGTTTTACTCATAGTGTTGGTGATATTAATAAAGGTGTTAGATGTAGCGCATATAAATTTATTCCAACAATGCAGGAAAAAGTTAAGGGTCAAATGGATTTGGCTGAAAAAATAAGGGCTGTAGATGAAAACGATGTTGCCAGACTTGTTATTGAAAGGCATTTTATTAGGGATATTAAAGGGAATTTAAGGAAATTTTCTTCACAACAATTTAGATGTGTTAATTGCAATGAGAAATATAGAAGGCCACCTTTATTAGGTGTTTGTTTGAAGTGTGGTGGAAGGATAATATTTACTGTTGCTGAAGGTTCTGTTATAAAATATTTAGAACCCAGTTTGTCTTTAGCAGAGAAGTATGATATTCCTGTTTATTTAAAACAAACTTTAGATTTAACAAAGAGAAGGATTGAGAGTGTGTTTGGAAAGGATAAATATAAACAAGAAGGTTTGAGGAGATGGTTTTAATAAAGAAATTTGTTGCTGTTATTTTAATTGCTCTTTTAGTTTTAAATTTAATTTTTGTGGTTTTAGATAAAATAAATTTTGGTGTTTTCTGGGTTTTAATTATTGTTATTGCGATTTTAAGTTATTTAATGAAGAAGTATTTATAATAAGAAGTGTAAAATTACCGGGATTAATAAACAACCCATTAAATGATTTTTTCCCACACCTTTTAGTGTTGGTATTATTCCGAGAGATGTTGCTACAACAAGAATTAATAGGCCTAGAATTCCAGAAAGATGTATTGTTATGAATGTAATAAATAAGATGATAGATATACATAAAATTTTATAATTAATTTTTGTGATAATTTTAGAAAATACTTTGCTGAAATATTGTGTTAAGAATGTTGATATTCCTGCAACAAATAGTCCACAACCTAAAAATAAGATTAAATAGTTTAATGAGAATAAACTTAATATTTTTGAGATAATTACTACTGAACCCTTTCTTGTTTTATCAATTATGTATAATGTTATGAAACTGACAGCCATATTTAATGTGTTTAAACCACCTACTAAAATTAAAAATCCTTTATCTGTTAATTTTGTTATTTGTGAACCAATAATTGCTGCTTGTGCAGGGCCTATTCCTGGAAGAAATGAAGCAATTGTCCCTACTAAAACTGTTGAGAATAAAGATTTTGATGTTTGTTTTGATTCTATTTTTGGAAATTCTATTAATTGTTTTGGTATTACTGTTTTTGTGTATAAACTCATTATTAAAACACTTGTACCGAATAGTCCTGATAACATTGGAAATAAAGGTTCTTTTAGAATTGGTAAAGTTAGAACACTTAAACCTAAAATTCCTGATAACATAAATATTGTGAATGACCAAAATTTTGATTTTCTTTCTCTAAAAATTAGAAATATTGTTACTATGATTAATATGTATACAATAAATTGTTTAATTATTGAATAAACATATTTGATTGAAAAAATTAGTAAAGGGGTTAGACATATTATAATAATTAAAGAGAATAATGATCCAATAACTGTTAATGTAACTGCAGCATAACCTTGCCCTTTTAATAACATTCTATGTCCTGGCAATACTGATAAAACAGTTGTTTCGTCTGGAGCTCCTAAGAAAATAGAAGGTATTGAATTAAGAAATGTGTTTACTATTGACATACTTACTATAATAATTGCTATTATTAATGGTGAAAAATATTTTAGTAAGATAATTGATAAAGATAACATTAATGTTGCAACTAGATTGGGATGGACCCCGGGATTAATCCGGTGATTGAACCCAGAATGATGCCTATTGACAATGCAATAAATATTTCTAATGTCACCATCTCACCCCCAAAATTTTGTGGTCCTTTTAAATTATTTTTATTTAAAGAGATTCTAATATTTCTCTAACTTTTTTACTTCCTAACTTTTTTAATTTTTTAAATGTTTTTTTATTTACTCTGATATGGTATTGCTTTGGATAATTCATCTTTTTTTTATCTCCCGCCATAATTTTAATATTTTAATTTTAAAACTTTATAATCATACTTGTCCTACATAATATATTTTGTAAAGCAAATATTATTTTACAATAGTATATATAAATATAAATGTCCTACAAATATATATGGGGGATATAATTAATAAAAAAGATCCAAGATTTACAGGAATTGTGCATTTATGGGACTTGCCTGAAGAAAAAGTTTGTTTGAGTTTAGATAAGGATTATGCTATTAAACTGTTAAATATTGCAAGGAATTTTGTTGATGGAAAATGGAATAAATTAGCTAAAGTTCTTGGATTGAAAATACCTAAGGATAAAAGTTCAACAGCAATTAGACAAATGAGAAGGACAAATATCGTTGGACTTTATGTAATAAAGAAACTTTCAAAGTTTTTAGTTTCCAAAGGTTGTGAAGAATATAATTTAGAGGAGATTGAAAAGAAATTAATTTTAATAAAATCTAGGGGCGGTCCTGCTAAGCCAATTTATTATCCAAAATTTCCTATAAATTTTAACACTAAAGAAGGTGCAATAATTATTTCTTCTATGTTTCATGATGGTGGAATTTCTGTAAGGGATTTAGAACCATTTTATTCTAATAATTCAGATATACTAAAAGAAAGATTTCATAATGCAGTAAAAAACCTTGTTGGTAATATAGATATCATAAGTAAAAAGAAATGTTATAAGGAATTAAATTATCCTAAAATTCTTGGGCTTATTTTAATAACCCTTAGTTTAATTCCCGGTAAAAGACCAATTAATAATCCAAAATTTCCTGAATTTGTTTTTAATTATTCTGAAGACTTAATCTGTGAATTTTTATCTCAGTCTATTGCAGATGATGGTTGGGTTTATTGTCCAAAGAAAAGTTTTGGCTATGTTGGTTTTAATTTTACAGTTGATTTAACAAAATTTCCTGAAGAATTTAGACAAAAGATTAGAAATGAAAAAATTATTGGGTATATACCTAATGTTTTGATTGGGAATAAAAAATTATTTGAACAATTAGGGCTTTTAGTAGAAGGAGTTTATTTTAGTAATGAAAAAAGATATTTTAAAGAGGGTAAAGAAAAGAGGTATACTCAAGAATGGCAGATGTGTATTAGAGATCCTAGATCTTTAAATTTTTTATCTAAAAAATTAGAAATTCCTTTGACTTATAAACAAGAAAAACTTGTAGAAATTGCGAATAGGGAGAGGGTAGTTAAAAGATTTCATCCTAAATTGCTCAAAATTATTTTGGAATTTGGTGGAATTGCAACTTGTAGAGATGTTGAGAAAAAAGCAGGTAAGTCTAGGATGCTTAGATACAGACTTAATAATCTTTGTAAAGATGGGTTTTTAAAAAGGATTAATTTTAAAGGAAAGAATAGAGCGAGATATAGTTTTCTTCTAACAGAAAAAGGCAAAAAGGAATTAGAATTATTAAATTAAATTTCATAATATCTTTAATTGATTAGCCTGAATTTCTAGAATATTTTTGTATTTTATAATTTCTCCTATGATTTCTACTTTATCTTTATTTTTAAATTCTAAATTTTCTTCTTTGAAAATAATTGCTTTTATTGAGGAAGTGTTATCTTTTAATGTTAAAATATATAATCCTGGTGTTGTTTTTATATTTGAAATTGTTGCGATGATTTTTACTTGTTTTCCAATGGAATCTTCAGTAATATCTTTTATTTGTATTTGTTTTATTTCTATACTTTCTGATATGAATAAAATAATAAGAATCCCAAACAAGGTGCAAGCAAAAGCTATAATAAAAAGAGTTTTTTCATTCATTTTAATTTAGAAGCAATTTGTTTCCCCTGTTTTGTTAAGTAATAGATTCTACCAGTTTTTTCTTTAGGGTTTTTAATTTTAATTAATCCCAGCTTAACAAGCTCTTTTAATGCTCTTGATACAATATTGAAATAAGTATTGGAAGGTTTTTTGTATATTTTATTAACAATTTCAGAAGGCATTATTGGTTTATTTATAGCTAAGAATATTTTTAATCTATTTTTACCTCTTTTAACTTTAGCGATTAAATTCCAATTGTCTACCATATCATTTTATAAACGATTTATATACATAAAGAAATACTAACAATTTATTAGCAAATTATAATCAAAAAATATTTAAATTAGATTACATGGAAATTTAATATAAATTAAGAAAATAAGGAATAAAAATATTTAAATACACTAACTTCTTATATGCATTTGGTTAAGAAATTGGGGATTATAATGGGTTTATCAGATAAATTGAAATTGGTTAAGGAAGTTGGTGAGGAAATAATTACTGAAACTGAGTTAAAGAATTTATTGGAAACAAAAAAACATCTTTCTGCTTATGATGGTTTTGAACCCTCTTTTGGTAAAGCACCAATACATTTTGCTATTTATAGAGCGATTAATATTAAGAAGTTGATGAAAGCTGGTATTAGGTTTAAATTATTATTGGCAGATTATTTTGCGTTTTTGAATAATAAATTAGGTGGTGATTTAAAGAAAATACAAAAAGTTGGGGAATATTTTTTAGAAGTTTGGAAAGCTGCAGGGGTTAAAACTAGGAAAGTAAAAGTTTATTGGACAAGCGATATTGTTAAGAGTAGAGCATATTGGGATATTGTTTTGAGGATTGCAAGATTGATGAGTATTAAAAGAGCATTAAGAGCTACAACAATTATGGGGAGAATTAAAGGAGAGTTACAAAGCGCTGCGCAAGTGTTTTATCCTGCTATGCAAGTTGCAGATATTTTTCATTTGGGTGTAGATATATGTCAGTTAGGTATGGATCAAAGAAAAGCTAATGTTCTTGCAAGAGAGTTAGCACCTAAATTAGGTTTTAAAAAACCTGTTTTAGTGCACCATCATATTTTAATTGGTTTAAGGGGCTTACAAAAGAAAAAAAGTATTGAAGCACGTATGATAGCTAGCAAAATGAGTAAAACAGATCCTAGTTCATGTATTTATGTGCATGACTCTTTTGAAGAAATAAAAAAGAAGTTAGATAAAGCTTATTGTCCAATTAAAAGAACAGAAGGAAACCCTTTGATAGAGTATTGTAAATATTTGATTTTTTCACAATTTGATAAAATGAGAATTGAAAGGAGTGATAAATTTGGTGGAAATATAATTGTTGGAAGTTTTAATGAATTAGTTAGCATGTATGAAAAAGGAAAATTGCATCCTAATGATTTGAAGTTTAATGTTGCTTTATATTTGGATGATATGGTGAGGCCTATTAGAAGATATTTTGAGAGAAAGAGAAAAGCAAAAAAATTATACGAAACAGTTAGTAAATATGTGTCCACAAGATGAGAAAATTATTTTTGGTTTTATTA
This sequence comes from Candidatus Woesearchaeota archaeon, assembly GCA_964603525.1. Lineage (GTDB taxonomy): Archaea > Nanobdellota > Nanobdellia > SCGC-AAA011-G17 > JACPIM01 > CAZRVI01. Next base: position 41,446 of record CAZRVI010000001.1, read on the forward strand.
TTAGTATTTCTTTTTGGATGTGTTCATAAGAACCTCATTTGGGTTGAGAAAGAGCCTGTACAATGTTTAGGTAATGAATGGGAGCAAGATTATTTGGAGAGAAATAATATAAAGTTTGAGAATTATCCTATATGGAAGGAAGAGGAAATAATAAAAGAATTTTATTATAGAAGAGGTATAAGGATTTATAAAATTAAAAAGGAGAAACTGAAAGAAGAGATATTTTGTCAAGCTTGTTCTTGTCCTAGAGGAGATAAGATCAAAGTTTTGATTAATGAGGAAGAGCTGGGCGAGATGAAAGAATTTGGATGGAAATGAGAATAGTTAAAGTTCCTTTTTCTGAAGGTAGTTTGGGAAGAAATATTGGTTGTGAAAAAGCTCCCCATGAAATTTGTAAATATTTAAAATGTTTTGGTATTAGTAGTGTTAAAGTTGTTAAAGGAAATTTAGATGAGACAGGCAAGAATATTGAGAAAGCAAAAGGGGATGTTTTTATTGGAGGGGATCATTCTTTGACTTATTTTAGTTTTAAAAGCTTTGCGAAAAGAAAGAAAAATCCTGGTTTGCTTATTTTAGATGCACATTTGGATTGTGATTATTATACTGGGAGTGTAACTCATGAGGATTTTGTTAGGAAATTGGTTGATGATGGGATTTTAAAAAAGAAAAATATTGTGTGGGTTGGTGTAAGAAGAGTTTTTAAAGTTGAAAGAGAATTTTGTAAGGGTTTAAATGTTTTTAAAATTAATTCTATAAAAAGAAATTTAAGAAATGTTTGTAGAAATGTTTTGGATTTGTGTAGGGATTTTAGTGATGTTTATTTGAGTATTGATATAGATGTTTTGGATCCTAAATTTGCTCCTGGTACATATTATAAAGAAAGAAATGGGATGAGTGATAAAGAATTGTTCTTCTTTTTAAAAAGATTAAGGTTTTTAAGGAATCTTAGGAGAGTAGATTTAGTTGAAGTTAATCCTGATTTAGATGAGGATGAAAAGACAATTAAACTCGGAGTTAAAATAATTAATAGATTAAAATGAGGGCCTTTATATCTATAGAGCTACCGAAAGAGGTTAGAGATGAGCTATGGGAATTACAAAAAGGGTTTAAAAATTTAGCTAAAGTTAAGTGGGTTGCAAAGAAAAACTATCATGTTTGCCTGAAGTTTCTTGGGGATATTGATGATAGTAAAGTTAAAGAAGTAAAGGGGGCTTTAAAGAAAGTTAAATTTACACCTTTTGAAGTTAATTTAGGAGAAATTGGAGTTTTTCCTAATGAAAGCCATATAAATGTTATTTGGGTTGGTTTAGAACCATCTTCTAAGATAATAAATTTACAAAGTGATATTGAAGATTCTTTATATGGGTTATTTGCGAGAGCTAAAAAATTTGCTGTGCATGTAACTGTTGGAAGAGTTAAGGGTGTTAAAGATAAGAAAAAATTTATTGAAAAATTAAAAAGTTTACAGGTAAAAAAATTAAAATTTAAAATAGAAAATTTCTATTTAGTTAAAAGCGAGTTAACTAAAGAAGGTCCAAAGTATAAAATTTTAGAAAAGTTTTAATATTTGTTTTTTTCTTTAGGATTTCTTATGAATGGTGAAATGGTTATTGTTGTAGATGAGAAGGACAAATTTATCAGAGAAGAAGATAAATTGAAATGTCATTTGGGTGAAGGTGTTTTGCACAGAGCTTTTATTGTTATGGTTTTTAGTGGAGATAAGATTTTGTTGACTAAAAGAAGTAATAAGAAGTTTTTATGGCCTTGTTATTGGGATGGAAGCGTGGCAAGCCATGTCAGGAATGGAGAAAGTTATGAAGAGGCTGCTAAGAGAAGATTGAAAGAGGAAATTGGTATTGATTCTAAACCCTGGTTTTTATCTAAGTTTAAATATAAATCTAAGTATAAGGATGTTGGTGTGGAATATGAAATTTGCGCTGTTTTAAAAGCGGATTTAAATAGTAAATTAAGAATTAATTATGATGAGATTTCTGAATATAAGTTTGTTAATATTAAAAAAGTTATAAGAGATGTTAAATTAAATCCTGAGATTTATTGTCCTTGGTTTGTTAGTGCTTTAAAAAAATTTAATATTTAGTTTCTATAACATTTTTTATTAATTTGGCTTTTTTAGGTCCTATCTTTTTGATTTTTTGCAATTTTTCTTCTGACGCATTGATTATGCTTTTTACTGATTTAAACTTTTTTAATAACGATCTTGCTAGTATAGCACCTATTCCCGGTAAAGATTCTATAATGTATTCCTGCTGTTCTTTTAATGTTGGAGGTTTTCTTTTTTTGAGTAAAGAGATTGTAGAGGTTTGTTTTTTCAATCTTTTTGCTATGATTTTTATTAAAGAGGCTGTATCTCTATAGTTTTTTGTTTGTAAAATTGGGATTTGAAAATCAATGGCTATTGATGCAAGCATTCCACGAATAGCATTTGGATGAAAATTTCTTATCATGTATATATTTTCATGACCCTCTATTATTAAAAGTGGAACTTGAAAATTTTCTTTTAACCTTAGTAATTGTTGAATTATTCTTTTGTCTATTATTGAGTTTAGAAAATCGTTGAGAACTTTTCTTTCAATTCCTACCTGAATTTCTTTTCCATCTGTATTTTTTGTTTGGATTATGTAATCCGCAGTAATTAGTTGTTTTACTTTAGTGTCTAGATCTTTTGCAAGTTCTACTATGAGTTCTTTTGGTTCTCTGTTGTCAATTATTACTTTAGGCATTTTAGAACTCATTTATATTTTTATGTTTCATGTAATTTAGTAAATATTTCATTCTTTTTTCTTTTCTATGTGATGCCCAATAGTATGCTTCATCCCTTGTTCCTCTTGTTATCAAGAATATTATTTTTCCTGGTTTAGTTCTTGCGGTTCTTCCAGCTCTCTGCACTTTTCTTAATTCGCTAGCGATTGGTTCAAAAAAAATAACTGCGGTTGTTTCAATTATATCAATTCCTTCTTCAGCTACTTGTGAAGCAACAAGTATGTTAAAATTACCTTCTTTGAATTTATTTAATAATTCTATTTGTTCCTTTTGTTTTAGTCCTTTTTCGGATTTGTTTGCTTGCCCAACAAATCTTTCAGCCTTTATTCCAAGTTCTTTTAATTTGTTAACTATTTCTGTAATTGTGTTTCTGTAGTTAGCAAAAACAATAATTCTTGCTTTTGGATATGTGTTTAGTTCTTTTTTAATTATTTCAATTAATTTTTCTAGTTTTGGATGTGGTTCATCAATATCATTTATTAGGTTTTTTATTTCTATTATCTTTGGGTTTTTGAGTATTATTTTGGATGCTTTTGAACTTTCTTTTCCTAATTTTTCTATGAATCTTTTAAAAGAATTTACTCCCTGAGTTTCTAATAATTCTGTGGCGTAATTTAATTTTAATAATTGAGCTATTAAAGAGATTCCTGAAAAGGCTAATTTGTTTTTTTCCTTTATCTTGTTTTGGAACTGTTTTTGAAATAGTAATAAATCCTTTTTTGTTATTAATTTTATAGGTTTTATGATCCCATAATTCGATAAAGACTTTAGTTTTTCTTTATAAACTTGGTTTATTAGTTTTAGAATTATTTTATATTCAGCAGGTAGTTCTAGTTTTATCCATTCAATTTCTTTTTTTTGAATATATTTTTTAACATCTTTATCTGATTCTGTTCTTACTTCTATTGCGTCTATAAATAGATTTTCTTTTATTTCATTTATTTTTTCTTTAGTTGAACCAGGAGATGCTGTTAATGCTAAAATTCTAGGGAATTTTGAAGTTGTTATATATTTCTTAGCTAAAATGGTATTTGCATATTTTTGTCTTGATCTATGGGCTTCGTCTAGAATTAATAGTGAGACATTTTTGAAATTAAACCTGTTGCTCTCTAAATCCGATTTTATTGTTTGTGGCGTAGCGATTATTATTGATGATTTGTTATAAATATCTGGTCTTTTATTTTGATGAATTTGTCCTGTTAGTAATGAGATTATTTTGTTTGTTTGAGTGTATTTTTGGAATGTTTTAAGATGTTGATTGCATAAAGGTTTTGTTGGAGAACATAAAATTACCTTTGATTTGGGATATTCTTTTAATCGGTGCATGGTAAGTAGCAATGCGATTACAGTTTTTCCTGTTCCAGTTGGTAGAACTACTAAAGTATTCTTTTCTTTAGTTGTTTTGAATATGGTTTTTTGATAGTCTCTGGGTTCAAGATTAGTTAATTCCATGATTTGGTTTTAAAATGATAAAGTATATAAATATTGTTTTTGTTTTTTTAATTTATGTTTGATTTAATTAATCTTGAAAAGGATGTATTGAAATTTTGGGAAAAAAATAAAATTTATTCTACTTTAAAAAAGAAAAGGAAAAAAAATAAGGGTTTTTATTTTTTAGATGGTCCTCCTTATACTTCTGGAGAGGTTCATATTGGTACTGCTTGGAATAAGGTATTAAAAGATTGTATTCTGAGATATAAAAGGATGCAGGGATTTGATGTTTGGGATAGGGCAGGTTATGACATGCATGGGTTACCTACTGCTCATGCAGTTGAGAAGAAACTAGATTTAAAACACAAAGAAGATATACCTAAATTTGGAGTTTCTAAATTTATAGAAGAGTGTAAGAAATTTTCTTTAAAGAATTTAAAAAAGATGAATGAAGATTTTATGAGATTGGGGGTTTGGATGGATTTTAAGAATGCGTACCAAACAATTAATCCAGAATTTATTGAAGGAGAATGGTGGTTAGTGAAACAAGCTGAAAAGAAAAAAAGATTGTATGAGGGAGAAAAAGTCATGCATTGGTGTCCTAATTGTGCAACTGCTTTAGCAAAACATGAATTGGAGTATAGAAATAAACAAGATGATTCTGGTTTTTTTAAATTTAGAGTTAAAAATAATGAGAACGAGTTTTTGGTTATCTGGACTACAACTTTTTGGACATTAGATTTTAATGTTGCTGTAATGGTTAATCCTGATTTGGATTATGTTAGAGCAAAAGTTGGAAATGAAGTTTGGATTGTTGCAAAAGATCTGGTTTCTGATTTAGAGGAAATTACGAATAAGAGATTTAAAATAATTGAAGAGTTTAAAGGCAAAAATTTAGATGGATTAAAATATGAACATCCCTTTTATAATGAGTTAAGAGAACATTTTGATAGGTTAAGAAAGGAGTCGAATAGGGTTCACACAATTTTGCTGTCTAAGGAATATGTTGATACAAGTTCTGGTTCGGGATTGGTACATTGTGCAGTTGGTTGTGGCGTAGAAGATTATGAAGTTGGGCATAAATACGGGATTTTACCTTTTAATGAGGTGGATGAATTTGGTTATTACAGGAGTAATATGGGAAAATTTTCTGGTTGGCATGTTTTTGTTGATATTGATAAATTTGTAGAAGCTTATAAAGATAAAGGTTCTTTAATTTATGTAACCCCTATAGAACACGAGTATCCTCACTGTTGGAGATGTCATGAGCCAGTTATTTTTAGAACAACAAAACAATGGTTCTTTAAAGTTGAAGATTTAATTCCTAAAATGAGGAAATTGAATAAGAAAATTAGATGGCAGCCAAGTTGGGCTGGTGAAAGGTGGTTTGATTCTTGGTTAGAAAATTTAAGAGATAATGGTATTACAAGACAAAGGTATTGGGGTGCACCCTTGCCGATATGGAAGTGTGATAAGTGCGAAGATTATATCGTTATTGGCTCTAGAGATGAATTAAAAAAGTTATCAGGGAAGTTTCCTAGGGATTTACATAGGCCTTATATTGATAGAATTACAATTAAATGTAAGTGTGGGGGGGTTAAGAAAAGAATTCCTGATATTTTGGATGTTTGGATTGATGCAGGAACTACAAGCTGGACTTGTTTGGATTTTCCTCAAAAGAAAGATTTATTTAAAAAATTATGGCCTGCTGATTTTATATTGGAAGGTAAGGATCAAATAAGAGGGTGGTTTAATTTATTGTTGGTTTCTTCTATGTTGGCTTTTGGAAAACATCCATATAAATCTTGTTATATGCATGGATTTATTCAAGATGCAAAGGGTAGAAAGATGAGTAAAAGTTTAAAGAATTATATTTCGCCTTATGAAGTTATAAATAAATATGGTGCAGATACATTTAGATATTATAGTATTGGTGGTGCAAATCCTGGATTAGATTTAAATTATAATTTTGAGGATATGAAAGTTAAATTTAGGAATTTAAATATTTTATATAATCTTTCTAATTTATTGTTGAATTATTGTGATAAGAAACAAAGTAAGGTTGATTTGGATTTAGAGGAAAAATATATTTTTTCTAAACTGCATTCTTGTATAGAAAAAGCAACAAAAGCTTTTGAGGACTATAGAATTAATGAAGTTCCATGGATTATTGAAGAAGTGTTTTTAGAATTAAGCAGAACATATGTCCAATTGACAAGAGATAAGATTAATAATAATCCAAAGCCAGTTTTATATACAATTTATAATGTTTTATTTGAAATTTTAAAATTATTTGCACCAATATGTCCTTTTATTACAGAAGAGATTTACCAAAAATTGAAAAAAAGATTTAAGTTAAAGGAGGAAAGTATACATTTTTATAAATGGCCAAGATTTGATAGGAAATTGGTTAATAAAAAATTAGAAGAAAGTTTTGATTTGATGAAGGATATTATTCAAGAGGCTTTGGCACAAAGAGAAGAAGCAAAGTTAGGAATAAGATGGCCTTTGCCTAAATTGACAATCTTTGTAAAAGAAACTGGATTAAATAAATTAAAAAAACTTATTAAGCAAGCAATAAATGTTAAAAAAGTTGAAATTAAAAAAGGCAAGTTTAAAGTTAGATTGGATACTAACTTAACAGAAAAACTTGAAGGAGAAGGTTATGCTAGAGAATTAATGAGAAAGATCCAAAGTTTAAGGAAAAAAGCTAATTTACAAAGAAAAGACAAAATAAAATTAAGTATTTACTCTGAATATGATTTAAGCATGTTTAGTAATGAAATTAAAAATAAAGTTGGTGCTGAAAAAATATCTTTTAAAAAAGGAAATTATAAGATTAAAAGTATTGAGAAAATTAAGGAGAAGAATTTTGAAATAAGCTTCCAAAAAGTTTAAATAATTATAAATTAATTTAATTTAAAGAGGTGAACATGAAAAAAATTTTATTTGCTATTTTGACTTTGGTATTGTTGTGTTCTATTGTATCAGCATTTAGTTTTGCAGATTTGGTAGGTTATGTTGTTAAGAATAACCCTCCTGTAACGAATTTAATTTCTCCAAAAAATAATGCTGTTTCTAATAAATTAATTTTTGTTTGGGATTATAAAGATATTGAAGGAGATAAACAAACAGGGTATCTCTTACAATTAGATGATGATTGGAGATTTGAGAGTCCTTATAATTTTTATGGTTTGGATGAGACAAGATTGGAAGTGAGTTTAGATTTAAAAGAAGGGCCTTATTATTGGAGAGTAAAGAGCAGAGATATATATGGTTGGGGGGAATTTAGCGATTGGAGAAGATTTGATTTAGATTTGAATGTTAGGGTATGTAAAGATGGAACTCTTTTTTGGGAATGTTCTTCTAATGTCCCTTATTATTGTGATGGTGGTGTTTTAGTGGAGGATTGTAGGAGGTGTGGTTGTGATATAAATGAAATTTGTCAGGCAAATGGTATTTGTTTATTGAGAATGTGTTCTGATAGGACAAGGTATGGTGAATGTAGTTCTTATAAACCAAAATATTGTCAAAACGGAAAACTAGTTGATGTATGTTCTTTATGTGGTTGTCCTGAAGGATTGGTTTGTCAAAGTGACGGAAGATGTGCTGTTGAAGTCATTGTGAAAGAAAAATTAATAGAAGAAGAACCAAGAACAATTTTAGAGTATATTGTTACTTTTTTTAAGAAGTTATTTGGTGGTTTATAAATAAGTTTAAATATTTTTCTGTTGTTATAAATATTATTCTTATCTATTTGAGTGGGGGGATATTTTATGGCTAAAACTAAAAAAGAAATTAAAATTCAAAATATTGTAGCTTCTGCTTCTTTAGATCATGATATTCCTTTAATTAAATTAGCAGAGGCCTTACCAAATACAGAATATAATCCGGAGCAATTTCCTGGTTTAGTGATGAGGATTAAAGAACCAAAAACAAGTGCATTAATATTTAGTTCTGGGAAAATAGTATGTACTGGTGCAAAATCAATGAGGAAGGTTAGATTAGCTATTGATGTTATAATTAAGAATCTAAGTAAAATTAAAGTCAAAATTAAAAAAAGACCGAAAATAAATGTTCAAAACATGGTTGCTTCTGGGAGTATAGGTATTGATTTGAATTTGAATAAATTGGCAATGGATTTAGAAAATACAGAATACGAGCCAGAGCAATTTCCTGGTCTAGTTTATAAGTTACCTGGAACAAGAGCAACTTTCTTATTATTTAGTAATGGAAAAATAGTTTGTACAGGCACTAGATCTGAGACCAAGTTAAGAGAGGCTGTTGATAAACTGGTTAGAAACTTAGCTAAAATAGGAAGAAAATAGATTAACAAAATAGATATTTTGAAGAAAATAAATATTTTTATTAGTTGAAATAATTGGAGCTGATTATGTTAAATGCTGAAGAACAAATTAAAAGATTCAAGGATTTTATTGATACTATTTATAGAGATGATTTGAATGAGATGGTGAGAAAAGGCAGGAAATATTTGATTATTGATTTTAATGAGCTAGTTAAATTTGATCCCGATTTAGCAGATTTTTTATTGGAGTTTCCTGATGATGGGATAAGGGCTGCTGAACTTTCAATAGAGCAGTTCGATTTACCCTCACAGAATTATAGAGTTAGATTTTATAATTTGCCTGAATTACAGAATATTCGGATTAGAGATATTAGAAGTGAACATTTGAATAAATTTTTAGTGATAGAAGGAATTGTAAGACAATCAAGTGATATAAGACCCCAAGTTGTAAATGCAAAATTTGAATGTCCTGCTTGTGGTAATGTAATAACTATTTTACAAGTTGATACTAAATTTAAAGAACCAACAAGATGTACATGTGGTAGAAGGGGAAGATTTAGATTATTGGCTAAAGAGTTAGTTGATGCACAAAGATTGATTATAGAAGAAACACCTGAATCTTTGGAAGGAGGAGAACAACCAAAAAGATTAAACATTTTTTTAAAAGAAGATTTAGTAGAGCCTATTATGGAGAAAAAAACAACACCTGGAAGTAGGATTAAAGTTTCAGGTATTATTAAGGAAATTCCTATTTTTTTAAGAACAGGTGTTCAGAGCGTAAGATATGATTTGGTAGTAGAGGCTAATTTTATTGAACCTGTTGAAGAGACTTATGAAGATATTGTTATTGGAAAAGAAGATGAGGAAAAAATAAAGGCTTTAGCTAAAGATCCAAGAATTTATGATAAATTAGTAAGAAGTATTGCTCCTTCTATTTGTGGTCATGATGATATAAAAGAGGCTTTGGTTTTGCAGTTAATGGGTGGTGTAAAAAAAGAGAAAGCTGATGGAACTATTATAAGAGGGGATATGCATATTTTGTTAGTTGGTGATCCTGGTGCTGCAAAAAGCACAATGTTGACTTATATTTCAAAAGTTGCACCTAAAGCAAGATATGTTGCAGGAAGAAGTGCAACAGGTGCAGGCATTACTGCGAGTGTTGTTAAAGATGAATTTTTAAGAGGATGGGCATTAGAAGCTGGAGCTTTAGTTTTATGTAATAAAGGAATTTTATGTCTCGATGAAATGGACAAAATGCGGGTTGAGGATACAAGTGCTTTGCATGAAGCAATGGCTCAACAGCAGATAAGCATTAGCAAGGCTAATATTCAAGCAACTTTACGTGCAGAGACAACTATTCTCGCTGCAGCAAACCCAAAATTAGGGAGATTTGATCCGTATCAGCCTATTGCAATACAAATAGATTTGCCTCCAACATTGATTAATAGATTTGATTTGATTTTCCCTGTTAGAGATTTACCTGATAAAAAAATGGATGATAAAATTGCAACACATGTTCTAAAATCACAGAAAGATAGTATGAGTGTTGAACCTGAAATTGAGATTTCTTTATTGAGAAAATATATTTCTTATACAAGACGAAATGTATTCCCAAAATTAACCGATAGTGCAATAGAAGAACTTAAAAAATTTTATGTTACATTAAGGAATACAGGAAGTACAGGAGATGATGCTATAAAACCTATTCCTATATCTGCAAGGCAATTAGAAGCGTTAGTAAGGTTGGCTGAAGGGAGTGCAAGAGTTAGATTGGGTACAAGAGTAACTAAATTAGATGCACAAAGAGCAATCAGGATTTTAAAATATTGTTTGATGCAAGTTGGTTTTGATTATGAAACTGGAAAGATTGATATTGATAGAATTACAACAGGAATTCCTGCAGCGCAAAGAAACAAAATCGTTATAATTAGAGAAATAATCAATTCTTTAGAGAAAAAAACTAAAACGATTCCTATTGAAGAAATAATGAGTGAAGCAGTTGCTAAGGGTTTAAATGAAGCTAAAGTTGAAGAGGTAATTGAAAGATTAAAGAGAGAGGGGGAAATTTTTGAGCCAAGAGCAGGCTTTATTAGTAAGGTATAATGGTCCAGAAAAGACAAACAGCTTATAAAATAAGAATCTCTGATTTGCTTAGAGGTACTTATGTTAAACAAGAGGGGGAATGGGAACCAAATTATGTTCTCTTTAAAGATAAAAAGATTTCTAGAATTAATATAATTGCAAATCTTATTGATAAATATGAGAATGATGATAAAAGTTATGGAGCAATTGATTTAGATGATGGTTCTGGTGTTATAAGGGGGAAAGTTTGGAAGGAGGACATAAAATTGATTGAAAATGTAAAAATTGGTGATTTGGTTTTGGTTATTGCTAAAATAAGGGAGTTAAATGATGAAAGATATTTAGTATTAGAATCTGTTAGAGTTTTAAGAAATCCTGCATGGGCAGAGTTAAGGAAATTAGAATTAAATAAATTGTGGGGGGAAGAGACAAAAGGAATAAGAAAAGAGAAGGTTAAAGATACAATAATTAGTCCAAGACAGAAGATTTTATCCTTTATAGAGAGTGTTGGTGAAGTTAATGAGGAAAAAATTTTAAATGAAATTGGTTTGAATAAAGAAGAAGTTTTAAAAATAATAGAAGATTTGATTAGAGAAGGAGAAATTTACAGGCCAACACCCGGTTTGTTAAGGATGGTATAAATGGAATATGAAAATATGTTGATTGAAGCAAAGAAAAAATTACCTCAATTAAAAGAAAAGAAAGAGAGATTTGAGATACCTAGAGTTAAAGGACATATAGAAGGAAACAAAACAATAATTACTAATTTTTTACAAATTTGTAATGTGTTACATAGAGAGCCACAACAATTGGTTAAATATTTACAAAGAGAGTTAGCTACACCAGCTGTTTTGAAGGATAAAAGATTGGTGTTTGGTAGAAAAGTAAACTCAGCTTTATTAAATGAGAAAATAGAAAAATATGCAAAAGATTTTGTAATTTGTAAAGAATGTAACAGGCCTGATACACAACTTATTAAGGAGGATAGGGTTTTATTTATTAAATGTACTGCCTGTGGTGCGAAACATACTGTTAGAGCTAAAATATGATTTATATTAAGTTTCATAAAGGTAGATTAAGTGAAGTAGTATCTGTTTGTGATAAAGATTTAATTGGAAAAAATTTTTCTACCAAAAAATTATGTTTGAATATTAAAAAAGATTTTTATAAAGGAGAGTTAATGGAAGAAAAAGAAATAAAAAAAATCTTAAAGAGTGCAAGTAACTTAAACATAGTTGGTGAGAGATCTATTAAGTTGGCTTTAAAAGAAAAAATTATTGATAAGGATAATATTATAAGAATAAAAGGGGTTCCCCATGCACAAATTTATTCTGTCTAAAGACCAATATTACGAAGCGATTTTACAATTAAGACCAAAAAATAAAGAGGTTTTAGATTATGTTCTAAGACAACTTGAAAAAAGGAAGAATATTTTTATTTCTAAAAAAGTTGAATTGAAAAAGGGTGTTGATTTGTATATTAGTGATAAGAGGTTTACAAGAGCTTTAGGAAAGAAATTAAAAAAGTCTTTTAGAGGCGAGTTGAAGTTAAGTAGAAAGTTGTATGGTTATGATAGACAAAAAAGTAAAAAAATTTATAGATTAACTGTTTTGTTTAGATTGAAGAATTTTGATGAAACTTTAGGATAATCTGAAGAAGTTAATTTTCAGCGGTTAACATAAGTTTTATAAATAAAACTGTTTCTTTTTGTTTTATGTCAAGGAAGAAAGAAGAACAGGAAAGACAAGAGAGAATAGCTGAGGAGATTAGGAGAGTTAAATTACCTAAAGATAAGCAGGTTATTGGTATTTTGGACCAAAGGTTGGGTGGTAGCAGAATGAAGATTAGATGTTTGGATGGAAGAACAAGAATTTGTAGGATTCCTGGGAGGTTGAAGAGGAGAATGTGGTTAAGAGAAGGTGATGTTGTTTTAGTTGAGCCATGGGAATTAGGAGGAGATGAAAGAGGAGATGTTATTTTTAAGTACAAAGGTGTGCAAATTGATTGGCTAAGGAAGAAGGGCTATTTAAAAAAATTAGATGAATTTGAAGAGTTCTAATATGGGAGAAATAAAAATTCCTAAATCAAGAATTGCTATCTTGATTGGAAAAAAAGGGGAAATTAAAAAGAAAATAGAAAGCTTAACCAAAATGAAATTAAATATTTCTAGAGAGGGAGATGTTATTGTAGGCGGTGAAGGATTGGGTAATTATCTTGCTGTTCAGGTTGTAAGAGCAATTGGTAGGGGATTTAATCCTGAAGTTGCTTTGAGATTATTGAAAGAAGGTTTTATTTTAGAGATAATTAATATTAAAGAATATACTGGTAAAGCAGAAAAGAAATTTATTAGAATCAAAGGGAGATTAATTGGAAGACAAGGACGTGTTTGGAAAAAGATCGAGGAGAAAACAAATACAAATATTTCGATTTATGGTAAGACGATTGCTATTATAGGATGTGTGGATGATGTTTCTTTGGCAAGAAGAGCTTTTGAGAAGTTACTTAAGGGATCTCCTCATGGTAAAGTTTATAAATTTATAGAATTGGAATTGGAAAAAAAGGAGTGATTAGGATAGTAAAAAACAATATTAGAGCATATGAATTAGCGAAAGAGCAAAAAGAAATTTCTATTTCAGAATTTTTTACAAAAAACAGGCATTTGTTAGGTTTTGATAATCCTGTTAGGGCTTTATTAACAACTATTAAAGAGCTGGTTGATAATAGTTTAGATGCATGTGATGAGATGAAGGTCTTGCCAGATATAATGGTCCAAATTAGTTCTGTATCTGAGAATAGATATAGAGTTGTTGTTGAAGATAATGGTCCTGGTATTGTTAAGCAACAGATTCCAAATATTTTTGCAAAGTTGCTATATGGAAGCAAGTTTTTTAAATTAAGACAATCTAGAGGGCAACAAGGGATAGGAGTTTCAGCGAGTGTATTATATGGACAATTAACTACAGGTAAAAGTGCAAAGATTATTAGTAAGATTGATCCTAAAAAACCTGCACATTATTATGGGTTACATATTGATACTGCAAGAAATGAACCTGAAATTTTGAAGGAAGAAGTTGTTAAGTGGGATAAGGATCATGGAACTAAAGTTGAGATAGAGTTGGAAGGGAATTATAAATTTGGTGCGAGGTATATAGAATCGTATTTAAAGCAAACTGCGATGGTTAATCCTCATTTAAAATTGATTTATATTGATCCTGAAAAAAAGAAAAAAACTTTTTCTAGAGCTGTTAGTGAGTTACCTACGGAGCCAAAAGCAATTAAACCTCACCCACATGGTATTGAGTTAGGGATTTTGATGAATATGTTAAAGAATACAAAAGCAAGAACAATTCAGAGTTTTTTGACTAATGATTTTTGTAGGGTTGGTAGTAAGACAGCAAAAAATATTTGTGATATGGCTAAGATTAATACAAATGCAAGACCTAAAAGGATTGCGAGACAGGAAGCAGACAATTTGTTACAAGCGATTAAGAAAACAAAGTTAATTGCTCCTCCTACAGATTGTTTGAGTCCAATTGGTTCCAGCTTATTAGAAAAAGGTTTAAAAAAGGAAGTAAATGCAGAGTTCTTTACTGCTATTACAAGACCACCAAGTGTTTATAGAGGTATGCCTTTTCAAATTGAGGCGGCTATTGCGTATGGAGGAGATTTAGATAAAGAAGGTAATGTTAAGGTAATGAGGTTTGCGAATAAAGTTCCTTTACTTTATCAGCAAGGTGCATGTGCAATTACAAAGAGTATACAGCAGACTAAATGGAGATCTTATGGGTTACAACAAAGTGGAAATAATATTCCTGTTGGGCCTGCAATGATAGTTGTTCATATAGCAAGTGTTTGGGTTCCATTTACTTCTGAAAGTAAAGAGGCTATTGCTCATTATCCTGAGATTATTAAGGAGGTTAAATTAGCTTTACAGGAATGTGGTAGACAATTATCAAGATATATTAGAAGGAAAATAAGATCTAAAGAGCAAAAAGAAAGAGTTAATTTGTTTGAAAAGTATATACCGGAGATTGCAATTTCATTATCAAACATTTCTGGTATTTCTAGAATTAAAATAGAGAATGATTTAAATAAGATATTGAAAAAAAACACAAATCAAATAATTAAAGAAGGAGAAATTTAGAAATGAGGAAAAAGAAGAAACTAAAAGTTAAAGAAAGTTTAAAGAATTTTGGTAAAGATTTAGTTAAACAGCTTAGTAAAGGCAAAAATCCTTCAATTAGTTTTCCTTTAAGAAGTTTGTCTAATATAAACTTTAATAAAAAAACAAAAACCTTGGAATTAGGAGATAAAAAGCAAAGGAGAGATTTTTTTAATGTTGGTCATGCAAAAAAATTTATGCAAACTTTAGAAGTAGCATCTGTAAGTAGAAATTTACTTAATGAAGGAAAACATGCAAGTTTAAGGGATGTTTTTTATCAACTTAAAAGAACAATTCCTAAATCCAACATAAATATTGTGGATGATCAAACAGAATCGGATTCTGTTATTATGGATTTAGAGTTAATTACTGGTTTTTCAAGAGAACAATTACATATTAATGCTAATAAAAATGGTTCTGTTGTAGGGAAGGTTATTATTGAAGATAGAGGAGACAAAATAGATTGGTCTAAATTAGGTTCTGGTGGTTGGAGTATACCTAGTAATGTTGAGGATATAAAATTTAAGAAAGTTAATGCTAAGTATGTTTTATATATGGAAAAAGCTGCTGTTTGGGAGAGATTACATGAAGATAAGTTTTGGGATAAACAAAAATGTATTATAATGTCTTCACAAGGTCAAACAACAAGGGGTATAAGAAGATTGTTGCAAAGATTTTATAATGAATTTAGATTGCCAATTTATGTTTTAACTGACTTTGATCCTTGGGGATTTTATATTTATTCTGTTATTAAATTTGGTTCAATAGCTTTGGCTTATTTATCTGAAAAATTAACCATTCCTAGTGTTGAGTTTTTAGGAATAACTGCACAAGATATCGAAAATTATAAACTACATAAATATCTAATTAAATTAAAGGATACTGATATGAATAGATTGAAACAATTATCAAAATATAAATGGTTTGAAAATAATAAAGCTTGGCAAAAACAATTTAAAGCAATGAAACAAATGAAAGCAAAAGCAGAAATTCAAGCATTAAGTGGGAAGGGTATTAGTTTTATTTCTGAGAAATATTTACCTGAGAAAATTAGGAAAAAAGATTTTATTGATTGAAACTTTGAACCAAATTTTTTAAGTAGTTTACTTTTTTGTTTAATGGGTTTATAGAAATGTTTTTAAAGCAAAATTTTTTTATGAATAAAGGTGTCCCCGTAGCTCAGTGGTTAGAGCACACGGCTTTATCAAATAAATAAAGTGTGAAGCTGTTAACCATTGATAGATACCGTGGAGCATTGTATGTGCGGAATGTCGGAGGTTCGAAAAAGCTTAAAAGGCTTAGGAATTCCTCCCGGGGGCGCTTTGGTCCGGTGGCTCAGTCTGGTTAGAGCACTCGACTAAATTTAGGGTGAAACTGATAACTGGATTGTTAGAGATCGAGAGGTCGCAGGTTCAAATCCTGCCCGGACCATTTTTTAAAAAATGATAGTTAAACTATTGGGGTTAATTGATTTATTAGCAGCTGTTTTTATTATTCTGTTGAGGTTTAATATAGGGAATAAAATTGCTTTTGTTATTGCTATTATATTATTGATTAAATCTATTATATTTTTAACAAGTTTTACTAGTTGGATTGATATAATTTCAGGGATTTTTTTAATATTAGCTGTTTATGGGCATTATTATTTTTTTACATGGATATTTGCTTTATGGCTGTTCCAGAAAGGGGTTATTAGTGTGTTCTCTTAATTATTTAACTTCTTTATAATAATAGAAAATAATTAAAGCGATTATTGAGAATATTACTGCGATTGTTGTTGCTGTAAGGGCGTTAATGAAGTGGAGTAGTATTGTTGTTATTAAGATGAATGCTAATCCGAATATATATAGGTTTTTAGAGCCGAAAAATATTTTGCAACCTGCTATTCCTGGTAGAGGCACCATATAAGAGATTGCAATAAAGGAATTAACGATAATTAAAGGATAAAATATGTTTTTGTTAATCAGAGCTAATATTATTGCAAAAGCGATATTAGCTAGTGGTCCAGACAAAGCTATTTTTGCTGTTTCGTATTCCGTTAGTTGTGTATATTTTCTTCCTATCCTATAAGCAGGGATTATTTTTGTTGTAAATGAAAGTGATGCGGCGAACAAGATTTGTCCTGTTGAAAATATCGCTATGATTATTGGCAGTATAATTCCTGTTGGAAAATAAGGTATTTTATAGTTTAAGATTTTTATTGGGAGTTTTGATGATTTCCAAATTCCGAATCTTTTTGTTGTCCATAATTTGTAAGAAGATACAGCGCCATATTTTGTACTAAAATATTTTTGTGTTAAGGTATGAATTAATAAAGCTATTAGTGAGAATATTGTAAGTTTTATGAAATTGGAAAACCAATATAAAAGTTCAAATACATGTTTTTTATCATCAAAACCGAATACAAACCCTGCTACTAAAGCAGCTATTATTAATGTGTTAATTTCTTTTTTTTGAAATTTAATTTTAATTCACCTAAGACCTGTTTTTCGTGTCCTGCGCCTATGATTGCAAGTATTTTCTTATTTGGGTATAATATAGAGAGATTATATAAATTTTTTGCAAGGACTTTGTTTCTATCTTTAACTAGAATTTTATAGAATGATGGATATGATTTTTTAATTTTTTTGAGTAATTTGTTTACTAGTTTTTGAGAAGGCACTTTTTTTAAATCAAATTTTATTTTGTTCTTTTTTGAAAATAATGATGTAAATATTTCTTTTATAAATGTAAATTTTTCTTTCCAAGTGATTTCTTTCATTAATCTTTTGATTGTTATTTGAATGTCCTGGTCTATTAAAGCGATTCTTGCTTTTATTTTTTTAGCGAGTTTGATTGCGGTTTTCATTTCTGATCCGGGTGCAACTCCTGTATATTTTCCTAATTTTTTTTCTATCCATGCACCGATTAAATTAAAGAGAAAGCCCTTGAATCCTAGAGATTTAATATCTGAGAATTTAAGTTTCCTAGTTTTGGATAGCAAGGAGGAATATCTTTTTTTATCTAATTCTAAAGCAATTATTTCAGGTTTTATTTCAGTGATTTTTTTGGTGACTTCTTTTATGCTTTCAGGTGATATATGAGAGGTTCCTATTATAGATATATTCTTGAATGTTTTCATTAAGGAATGAAAATATTTAAATACTTAAAAAGATTTGCTATTTTAAATTGGAGGTTAAAAATGGTTTTAAATATTAAGAAGATATCTGATGTTTTTAATATGAAAGTTTTTACTGATCAGGGTGAATATTTTGGTGATGTTGAGGAAACTATATTAACTCTTAATAAAGTTTTTGGATGGAAAGTTAGAGCAACTAAGAATTCTACTTTATCAAGGATTTTGGGTGGTGCAAAAGGGGTTATAGTACCACATCAGTTGGTTAAAGCTATTGGAAATATTATGATTATTAGTAAAGCAGCTATTCCTAGCTATGAAGAGAAAGAAGAAGTTTAATTTCTAAATGATAAGATTTATATATTAAAGGAATTCTTTTTATTATTATGGTCTCGCCATTAGGAATAGCTATGAATTTCTTAGAGAAGTTTGGTTTTTTTGATGTTGTCCTACCTTTTTTGCTTGTATTTACATTGGTTTTTGCTATTCTAGAAAAGACAAAAATACTTGGAACTGAAAAAGTTAAAGGCGAGGTTGTTCCTAGAAGAAGCATTAATTCCATGGCTGCATTTGCGATAGCAATGTTTGTTACAGCTGCTTCACAAATTGTTGAAATATTAAAACAGGCATTGCCTATGATAATTTTAGTTTTAATTGCATTAATTAGTTTTATGATGTTGGCTGGAAGTTTGTTAGGGAGTAAAGAATTTAGTTTTGAGAAAAATAGGGGATGGAAAATATTTTTAACAGTAGTTTTATTTATTTCTATAGTTCTAATATTTATGGGTGTAATAAAACATGAGTCTGGTGATACATGGTTAAAAATTGTTTGGGATTATATTGTTGAAAATTGGGCATCTGGTCCTTTGATTTCATCTATTATTTTTTTAGCAGTTATAATTTTAGTTATATATTTCGTTGTAAAACCTTCAGGAGGTAAAACAGAAACAGGATAATGGCAATAGATTTTGGTAATGTTTTTATGGAATTAGAAGCAATGGGTTTGTTTGATGTTATGCTGCCTTTTCTGTTGGTTTTTAGTATAGTGTTTTCTGTTATTAATAAGACAAAGATATTTGGTGATAGAAAAGGAGTGGATGTTGTTGTGGCATTGGTTTTATCTTTTTTAGCTGTTAGAAGCGAGTTTTTTGTTGGATTAATGAAAAGTTTTTTGCCTAATGTAGCAATGTTTATGATAATAATTTTAATGTTTTTAATGATGCTTGGGATTTTTGCAGGTGAGAAAAAGGAATGGAAGGGTGTTGCTTTTGGTTTAGGAGCATTTGTTTCATTTATTTTTATTTTATTTTCTTTATTATTTGACTATACAGCTAATTATGTTGAATTTCCTTACTGGTTAAGAGATTTGTTTTATGGTATGGATGATAGGACAAAAGGGATTATATTGTTTGTGGGTGTGTTAGTGATTGTTATATGGATTGCAACAAGGGAGAAACCTAGTGATGGAAGTGAAGGATGGGTAGATAGATTGCTTAAAGGAATGAGTGGAAAATAAGATCAAAAATGGCATCACCATTTGCTTCAGGAGTTGCATCAGAATTTTTGATTACTACTTTTATTTTTATATTTATATTTGCTATTTTATATGCTTTAATTAGCAAAATTGAATTATTTGGAGAGAATAAAGCTGTTCATGTTTTAATAGCATTTTCTACTTCTTTATTAGTAATATTTATTCCGGAGACTAAAGCATTGATTAATTTTATGACTCCTTGGTTTGTGATATTAATAATTTTGATTGTGTTTATGTTATTAGCTGTTATGGCTTTAGGTATAAAACATACAGAGATAACAGATTGGTTGAAAAATGTGAGTCCTGGTACTACGAGTGCTGTGGTGATTATTGTTTTAATTTTGTTTTTATTCGCTGTTTATAAGGTATTTGGACCTGTTTTTACTATGGCTGGTCCTGAGGAAACAGGTTTATGGGCTTCTATTACAAGGGTTGTTTTACAACCAAAGGTTTTAGGGGTAATATTTTTGTTGTTGATAGCATCCGCTGTTGTAAGGTATATTGGATTTAAAGAAAAATAAAAATTATTTTTTGAGTTTTGTTGTGAGCCTTTGTAATTCTTTTATGTTTGTTGTTAGTGGTTGTAATATTTTCTGTAGAGTTTTTTCTATTGCTCTTACATCTGCTCCCACAGATTTTATTGATTTATCGTATTGTGATACTTTTCCTAAAACTGCTTTATTAACTTCTTCAAATCTATGTTCTAATCTTAAAAGTTCCTGTTTGATGGAAATTATTTCTGTTCTTACTTTTTCTTTCCATAAGTTAATATCACCTATTCCTGCTGTTATTGTGTTCCATTTTTCTTCTATTATTTGTTCTATTAAAGCTTCTACCTCGTCTTTTCTAATTCTATCTATTGCTGGTGCTGCTGGATATTCTGGGTAGACTGGTGCTGGAAGAATTTCTTGTTTTGTTGGAACTGGTGAAGGTATTTGTTTCTGTTGAATGTAATCTTCTTCGTATTTTGGTGTTGATACAGGTTTTATTTCTTCTTTTTCTTTTTCATCTTCAATTTCTGTATAAGTTTTTTCTTGTTCTGGTGTGTATTCTTTAGGAACTTGTTCATCTTGGTCTAAAGCAGAAGCTGTATAACCAGAGAGATCATTATTTTTTCTTTTTTGTTGCAAGCTTACCACCTTTTTTTAATTTTTCATCTATTATTTTTTCTATTTCTTCTGATGTTACAAAGTTTAAGGGGTTCCATAGATTAATATACTTTTCTAAAACTTTAAGATCTTGCTTTGTAGCGAAATCTGATATTTCCTGTACTAATTTTTTTATGGTTTCTTTAAATGTTGTTAAGACTGTTTTTAAATTTTGTAATTCTTTATTTATTTTTGTGAATTCTTCTGATAGTTTTTTATGAGATTCTATCATATTTTGGTTGATTATTAGTAGTCTTTCTGCTAGTAATTCGTATCTATTTTCTAGAGTTCTAACTCTACTGTTTAAGTCAGAAATAAAATATGAAATATCTTGCATTACCTCTGGCATTTTAATCGAAAAGTATTTAATATTAGTATTATTTTATATTTATTAACTTTGTTATTTGGTAAGGGTTATAGAATTTTGGTTTAGAAAAGAGGGAAAATGGCTGTTTGTGGTTATGAAATTAGTAGGGAAGGTGAAGAAGAGGTAATGAAGATTGATTGTAATGCTTGTTCTTATGTTCCTTCTTTAGAAAATAATGCTATATGTATGATGAGAACTATTGATAAATTATCTGAGGTTCCGAGTGTTTCTAGGATTATTTTTAATCAGAAAAGAAATTATAGTTATAATTATGAGCAAACTCAATTGTTGGTTGAGATTGCTAATTTATATAATTTTTTAGTAAAACAGAAGAAGATATTAAGTTTAAAGGAATTTGGTTTAGATGAGAAAGCTTTGGCGAATAAGCATGGTAATATAAGATATTTGGTTTTTGGTTTGTTAAGAAGTGATCCTCTTGGTGCATATGTTGAAGCAAAAAGATTTTTAAGAGAAGCCAAGATTTCTGGTGAGACAGGAAAGTATTTAGAAATATTAAAGTATATAGTTGAGTTATTAGGTAAAACAAAGTTAGTAGGTTTAGTTAAAGAAAAATTAGCTGGTTATGTTTTAGGTAATAGAGGGCTGTATTCTGATATTTTTAGAGCAAGTATAACTCCTGATTTTATATATACAAGGTTGATGGCAAGTTTTCCTAGGGAAGCAGAGCAATTAGAGAGTTATAGTATCAAAGATATTGATATTAATATTTTTAGGATAAAAGAGGATATTAATTATTTGTATCATGTTACACCTCCTGAATTTAAGATTTCTGAGGATGAATATAAATTATTGTATTTAGCAAGAACTGTTTTAGCTGAACATAAACCTAGGGAGGAAGAATTTTTAGATCCTGAGAGGATGAGAAAAACTTTTTTGAATATTGGTAGGGATTTACTGCAAGAATTAGCAGATAGCCAGCATATTTCTATTGGTTTTTCTGAGTTGCAGGAATTAAATAAGATTTTGGTTAGGTATACTGTTGGTTTTGGGATGTTAGAGGTTTTGTTACAGGATCCTAAAATACAGGATATTACTATAAATTCTCCTGTTGGTAGAAGTCCTGTATTTATTGTGCATGAGGATTATGGTGAATGCAAAACTAATATTATTCCTAGTGTTCCTGATGTTGAAGGATGGGCAACTAAATTTAGGTTGGTTTCTGGAAGACCTTTAGATGAAGCTAATCCTGTTTTGGATACAGAGTTAAGTGTTCCTGGAGCAAGAGCAAGAGTTGCAATTATAACTAATCCCTTAAATCCTTATGGTCTTGCTTATGCTTTGAGAAGGCATAGAGATAAACCTTGGACTTATCCTTTATTCATTAAAAATAAGATGATTAATTCTTTAGCAGCAGGTTTAATGAGTTTTTTGATAGGAGGTGGAAGATGTATTTTATTTGCAGGTACTAGGTCAAGTGGAAAAACCTCGATGATGACTGCAAGCATGTTTGAGATTATGAATCGGTATAGAATCATTACAGCTGAGGACACCTTGGAGATTCCTAATGAAGCTTTTAGAAAATTAGGTTATAATATACAAAGTATGAAAATGAGATCCGCTTTAGCTGTTGGGGGTACTGAAGTGCCTGCTGATGAAGCAATAAGAACAAGTTTGAGAATGGGTGATTCAAGTTTGATTGTTGGAGAGATAAGATCAGAAGAAGCTCGCGCATTATTTGAATCAATGAGGATTGGTGCATTAGCTAATGTGGTTGCAGGAACAATACATGGTGCAAGTCCTTATGCTGTTTTTGATAGGGTTGTTAATGATTTGGGTGTTCCTAGGACAAGTTTTAAAGCTACTGATGTAATTTTTATTTCAAATCCTATAAAGAGTCCTGATGGGTTGCATAAATGGAGAAGGGGTTTACAAATTGCTGAAGTAAGAAAGCACTGGGAGGAAGATCCATTAAGAGAAAAAGGTTTTGTGGATTTGATGTTATATGATCCAAAAACTGATGAGTTGAAGGTTACAGATGATTTAAAAAATGGAGAGAGCGAGGTTATAAAAGAAATTGCTGGGAATATAAAGGAATGGGCTGGCAATTGGGATGCTGTATGGGAAAATATTTTGTTAAGAGCAAAAATAAAACAGACTTTGGTTGATTATGCTAATAAGATAAATAATTTTGAGATTTTAGAAGCACCTTTTGTTGTTAAATGCAATAATATGTTTCATAGAATAAGTGATGGAGTAAGAGAAGAAGTTGGTGCTTTAGATAGCAAAATGATTTTTAAGAAATGGAATGAGTGGTTAAAAAAGGAAATTAAATGAAAAAAGGAACAGAGGAAAGGATAAGAGAAATTTTAAGTAAATATAAAAAAGAATTAAGTAAAAGAATAAGTTTAGAGGCTTTTGAGCATTTTCCAGGCGAGAAATTTTCTAAGGAATATAGTATTTTTAGGAAAGAATCTATGCAGAAATCTTTGACAAGATATGAAAGGTGGTGTAATTCTGCAGAAAAAGTAATTAAGATAAGTGTGAGCGAGAAAGACAGAGAGAGAGTGCAGGATGCTATTGATATTTGTCATTTGAATATGAGTGTTAATGGAGCAATGAGTTTTGCAGTATTGGCTGGTATAGGAATTATTTTTTTAGGATTATTTATTTTATTATTAAGTTTTTTATCTGGTAATTTAATGTTGTTATTGCCTTTGGTTTTGTTGATTTGTGGTGCGTTATTAATAAAACCTTTATCTAGATATCCTTTAAGATTAGCTAATAGATGGAGATTAGAAGCAAGTAATCAAATGGTTCTTTGTATCTTGTATGTGGTAATTTATATGAGGCATACTAGCAATTTAGAGCATGCAATTAAGTTTGCTGGTGAGCATATAGGAGCTCCTTTGAGTTTAGATTTAAGAAAAGTTTTATGGGATGTTGAAACAGGAAAGTTTGTAAGTATAAAAGAAAGTTTGGATAATTATTTAGAGAAATGGAAGGATCATAATCTAGAATTTGTTGAAGCTTTTCATTTGATTGAATCTAGTTTGTATGAAGGCCATGAACCAAGAAGATTGAAATTATTAGAGAAAGCTTTAGAGGTTATGTTGCAAGGTACTTATGAGAATATGCTGCATTATGCTCATGATTTGAAAACACCTATAACAATGTTGCATATGCTTGGTATTGTTTTGCCTATTTTGGGTTTGGTTATATTTCCTTTAATGGGAAGTTTTATGGGGGGATTAGTAAAATGGTGGCATTTATTGATTTTATATAATTTTTTGTTGCCTATAGTTGTATATTATTTTGGTGTTAATTTATTAAATAAAAGACCAACAGGTTATGGTGAATCTGATATTTTAAAAGTTCATCCAGAGTTTAAGAAGAAGGTAAATAAAGTTGCTGCATTGAGTTTATGCGTTTTAATAATTTTAATTTTTATGATTTTAGGATTTATACCTATTTTTGCCAAGTTTTTTAATTTAAATTTAGATTTTTGGGGATACAATTGCGAGTTTGGAAAATGTACAGGTCCTTATGGTTTGTCTTCTTTGTTATTTAGCTTGTTAATTCCTCTTGGTGTTGCTTTAGGTTTAGGTGTTTATTATAGGGTTATTAGTAAGGATTTAATGAAGATAAAGAAAGATACTAATAGACTGGAAAAAGAATTTTCCAGTGGTTTATTCCAATTAGGTAATAGGGTTGGTGAAGGTATTCCTGTTGAGATTGCATTTGGAAGGGTTGCTAGCACTATGCAAGGAAGTGCTACTGGGAATTTTTTTAAAATTGTTAGTACAAATATAAGGAAGCTAGGGATGGGTGTAAAAGATGCTATTTTTGATTTAAGAAGAGGAGCTATTTTGTATTATCCTAGTAGTTTGATTGAGAGTTCTATGAAAGTTTTGGTACAAGCAGCTAAGAAAAGTCCACAAATTGTTGCAAAAAGTATGTTGACTATTTCTGATTATGTTAGTAGGATCCATCAGATTGATGAAAGATTGAAGGATTTATTGGCTGATATTATTAGTAGTATGAAATCGCAAATAAAATTTTTAGCTCCTATGATAGCAGGTATTGTTATTGCTGTTGGAAGTATGATTGTTACTATAATCAATAGGTTAAGTGAGCAATTTGCAACTTTAAAGTTGAGTGGTGCTGGTGCTGGTGAGATTGGAGGCATTGGGGGTTTAATGTCTTTGATAAACATAAAAGATGTAATACCAAGTTTTCAGTTACAAGTTATTGTTGGTATTTATTTGATTGAAGTTGTTTTTATTTTAACTGTATTAAGTGTTGGTATTGAAAAAGGTGTTGATAATGTTACTAGAAATTATGAATTAGGAAATAATTTGTTATTAAGTGTTGGTTTGTATTCTGTTATAGCTTTGATTGGTATTTTAGTATTTAATGTTTTAGCTTCAGGGATTTCTGCTGTTGCAAGTGTTGGTTAGAAAAGTTTAAATAAAAAGATAAGGTATTAAATTATAATGAAAAAGTGGTGGTTGTATTTGTTTTTTTGTTTGGTTTTAGTAGGTGTTGCTAGTGGGCAATATTATGATTATCCTGGATGGAGTGATTGGAGTTTTGGAAGTTATGGCATTTCTGATATAGTTGATTTGTATTATTCTTATCCTTATTGGTTTGATTTTTTTATTTCTTTAATAATTTTTATTAGTTTAGGAAAAATAGTTTTTGGTGGTGGAGCTTATGCACGAGGTAGTAAAGGTTTAACTATTGGTTTAAGTTTGGCTTTAAGTTTTGGTTTGGTTTTATGGGAAAGCAGAACAGGATTTAATTTGGGTGATATTTGGTGGTTAGCTTTATTGATTTTAGTGTTTGCTGTTGGGTATGCTATTTATAGGCGTTTTAGTGGAGTTGGGTTTAGTTTTAAGGCAGCTGCAATTATGTTTTTAGTTTTAGCTTTTATTGTATGGTATTTTTTTGGAGATTATTTTTATTATTTACCTGACTTTGTTTTGAATATTTTTTATTTATTAATGATAATTGCTGGAATTTATGTTTTTGTTTTGATAATAGGTTGGGTTTTAAGTAAAAATGAGAGGATTATTACTGAAGAGCCTAGTGCAGAAAGACATTATTTAAGAAGGGGTAGTAAATGGTTGGGTAAATTATTTTGGAAGGGTTTAAAGAAAAGTGCTGGGACTATGAGAG
Source organism: Candidatus Woesearchaeota archaeon (assembly GCA_964603525.1). GTDB lineage: Archaea > Nanobdellota > Nanobdellia > SCGC-AAA011-G17 > JACPIM01 > CAZRVI01. The sequence continues at coordinate 67,511 of CAZRVI010000001.1, forward strand.
AGGTTGCAAGAAAAAATAAAGTTATAGCAAAATATAGAGCTTTAATAGAAAGGATTGAAAGAAGCAATATTTCTGATGATGAAAAAAGAATACGTATTGCTAATTTGAAATCAAGAATGAGAAGGGAATTAGGAGAAATAAGTAAAGAAGCTTATCTTGAAAGATTAAGATATCACAAAGAATTAAAGGAAAGGCTTGGTATAAAAGATTATTCAAAAATTCCTAAAGAAAAAACATTTTTTGGAAAACTAATGAGTGAAGCTATCAGTAAATTTAGTGAAGTAATTAAAGCTTTTTGGAAGAGAAGACATGAAATAAATAATGCTATTTATAGAGGGTTGTATAGGTTAGGTGAAATTGAGGCTTCGTTGATAAAGAAAGGTGGAAAAGCTAGTATAAATCTAGTAAAAAATATAAGAGATGTTATTAAGAAATACAAAGCTTATGTTGATATTATTAATCATAGAAGTGAAGAAATCATTAAAAGATATGAGGGTTTTATTAATGAAGTTAGAGAAGATAAAAGTTGTTCTGAAGATATAAAAAGAAAGCGTATTGCTAGATTGGAAGCAAGGATGAAAAGAGAATTAGGTTTAATTAATAAGGAAACTTATTTGAAATCATTAGATCTTAATAGATATATAAAAGATATAGAACCAAAATTGTCTCTAAAAAAAGGGGTTCCTTCAGAGAAAGGAAAAGAAATTGAAAAACAAAAGAAGTTAGATGAAGAAAGGAAAAAAGAAGAGAAAATAATGTATGATAGTTACCAATATTTAAGGGGTGATGTAGGAAGGGTGGGTGGAAGATTGATGGAAGGATTAAAAAAAGGAGAGCCACAGGAAGATATTTTGGAAGAAGCAATTAAATTATTAAAGAGTATTGAGAAACAAGAGGAGTATTTCAGTAAGGATCCTGAATATAAAAAAAGTTATCTTACACATAGGGAAACTTTAAGAAATTTAATTGAAAAGTATAGGGATCTTGTAGAAAAAAAGAAGGTGCTCTTATCTTTAATTGAGGGGGGTAGATTAGTTATTAAAAAAATTAATGAGACTAGGGATAATCCAAGAGATGATGTTTTAGATGAAGGAAAGATGTGTTTAGAGTCTTTAAGAAGGTATGAGAAGGAATTTAAAGGTACAAGTTTATGGAAAAAATTTTCTAAGTTGTTAAGTTTAGTAGAAAGAGGTATTAGAAATTATGAGTTAGAATTAAGGAAAAAGGAGGATAAATTATTGAAAAAGTCGCCTTTGCCTGGGGAATTAAGAGCTTTACCTCCAGGAAGAGAGAAAAGAATAAATCAATTGTGGGTGGGATATGAAAGAGCAATTAGACTTGCAAATAGTCTTCATCCAAAGATGTTTAGAGAAATAAAAGAATCTGGA
>CAZRVI010000002.1:0-39190 GCA_964603525.1 Candidatus Woesearchaeota archaeon
ATCATAAGATAACAACTTATCTATTCCGGCTTTTACCACAATACCACTACTAACAGAATATAACTCAGCTATGTGTATAATATCTTTTCTTAAATCATCATCAATTGATATACTAAACTTTATATTCATAATACTACCCCCTTTTTGTATTATATTGATAATATTATTTATTATCAACATTAGTACAATTTTTAATATCAACATTAACTAATTCACAACTAAATATCAATCCAGGACATTCAATTTCATATTCCGTTTTTTTATTCACACCCTTATCAATATAATCCAAAACTATATTATACACACCAGGTTCATTAATTTGAGCAACTCTACTTTTAAAATCAACTTTTTCATCAGAAATATAATCTTTACTCCAACTCCCATTAACCTTAAATTTTAAAATTGTAAAATCCAGAAATGGATCTTTCTTTTCAACAATAACTTCAATATCATTAACATAAATTTTATCATCATCAGAATAAACTTTTAAATTTAAAGAACCATCTTTCTTACACAAAACCTCATCAAACACTAAATCCCCCCTAACAAATCCAGATATTAAAATTAAAAATACAAAAATCAAAACTAATTTATAAAATCGCATTATTCAATTTCAATAATCTTAACTTTATTAAAAACATCTAAAGTATAATTCAATCTTTTACTATTCTTAGAATATACAGTCAATAAAACATCACCTTCTTTAACCTTATCTCCTTTATGCACATTTAAATAAATTCCAGCTTCCTTGTCAAATGGTGCACCAGCAATTCTTGCTATTCTTACCAAAGCCTTATTATCAATTCTTTTTACAACACCATTTTTCTTTGCCTTTACCATATAAGAATACTGCCCAATTTTAATATCTTCTGGTTTAATATCAGGATTACCCTCTTGCTCTTTAATTATTTCCTTAAATTTTTCATATGCTTTACCAGATTCTAAAATCTCTCTTGCAGTTTCCTGATTACCTTTTCCAACCATTTTTAACATTAAACCAGCTATATGTATTGATTTTTCTTTTAAGTCCTTAGGTGCTCTTACATCATTCATTAAAACATATAAAACATCTCTTGCTTCCAAACTAGGTCCAATTCCATTTCCAATAGGTTGTGTTCCATCAGTCATTATAACTTCCATCTTAATACCTAATTTTTTACCTAATTTATAAAACATTTTCCTTAAACGATTAGCTCTTTTCACACTTTCAATTTTAGCTCCAGGACCATAAGCAATATCAATTAGAACATGCGTAGCATTAACAGCCTTTTTCTTAGCCATTATGCTGCTCAATAAAATACCTTCAGGATCTAAACTTAAAGGGTGTTCCATTTTAATTATCTTATCGTCTGCACTTGCTAAATCCATTGCACCACACCAAACAATACAACCATTAGTCTTCTCCACAATCTCTTTTATTTTATCTGTGGAAAAAGAAACATTTGCAAACACCTCAAAAACATCAGCTGTACCAGCAGCACTTGTAATTGCTCTTGAACTTGTTTTAGGTATGCAAACACCTGCAGCAGCAATTATAGGCACAACAATCATAGTGGTTCTATTACCAGGAGTCCCACCAGTTCCATGCTTATCTAATATAATATTCCTATCTAATTTTAATTGTGCCCCATTATTCACAATAGCATTTGTTAATGCAACAGTTTCATTCATACTTAAGCCATGTGTATAGCATGCAGAAACAAAAAATCCTAACTCAACCTCGCTTATTGTATTATCAACAACATCCTTAATAATAGCATTTATTTCCTCACTACTTAATTCTTGTCTATCTAATTTTTTCTTAATATAACTAATAGAATCAGGCTTTTTTTCAATACTAACATCAACTAACTCATTTTCCTTAACTCCTAATTTATCAAAAACCTCTTCAAACAAACCAATTTCTCCGCTTCTAATACCTTTATTCTCGCAAATATTTACAACAGCAACAATATATTTTTCATCCTTCTTTATTTTTACTCTATCTAATGCATGCAAATCCATTTTACTAGAATCCTCTTTATTTAATACAACTATTAAAGGACCCCCAGTAGATAAATTAACGTCTTTTACTTTTAGTTTCATGTTTCTCACTTATATATATTTCAAAGAATAAAGTTAATATAGATAATAGTAAAGGACCAATAATAATTCCGATTAAACCTAAAACTTTTAATCCTCCTAATACACCTAATAAAACAAAAACAGGATGAACCTTGCCCTTAACTCCAATTATCTTTGGTCTAACTATGTTTTCCATGCTACTAACTGCAACCCAGCAATATATCATAAAACCAACACCAGCTAACACTTTCCCAGTAACTATTGAATAAATACCTACAGGTAGCCATACCAAGCTTGCTCCAACAACAGGTAACATGCTTAAAATAGTCATTATTATTCCCCATAATATAGGGCTTCCTAAACCAAATATATAAAACCCTAATGCACCTAATGTTCCAGCAATAATTGAAGTAACTATAATACCATAAAGTGTAGCATAAATAACAGAATTAAATTTTTTAGATAAATCTTTTTTATGCGATTCTCTCAAAGGTATTTCTTTTCCTATCAATTTTATAAATTTCTTTCCGTCTTTTAAAGAATAGAACATAACAAAGAATATAACAAACAAAGCAATCAACTTCTCAGGCAAACTCCAAATAAACTTTTCTGTTTGTTGCATTATATATACAGAAAGTCTATTTAACATGTCTTTAATATAAGCACCTAAATCTATATTTTCACCAAAATAATCTCCAACATACTTATTAATTTCATCTTTTTCTATATTGCTTATCTTATAAAATAAATCTACAGATTCGTTAATCACAGAATTAGTAACAAAGATAACAGGAACTATTAGAATTATCAAAACAACTAAAGTCACAATAAATGAGCAAATAGTCTTGTTCCTGATAACTCTTAATAATTTTTTATATAAAGGATAAAAAATATAAGCAAGAACAATTGCACCTAAAATAGAAGTTAAAAAAGATTTAATTAAAATAATAGAGATTATAATAATTAATAAAAAGAAACCTAAAAAATAATACTTAGAATATTTTTTTAAGCTTAATTGGTCCATATTATCTTTCTATTAACCTTTCTTTATAAATTTTATGGAAACCTTTAAAAATCTATTGACTTTTATTTATAATAATGCAAAAAACCATATTAGGTCTAATAGAAAAAATAAAGATTAATGGTAAGGAATTAAAAGCAAAAATAGACACTGGAGCCCAAGGAAATTCTATAGATATCAAATTAGCTCAAAAGTTAAGATTAGGCCCAATAATAAAAACATATAAAATTAAAACTTCTGCAGGACATGCAAGAAGACCAGCTGTTAGAGCTCATTTAGAAATTAAAGGAAGAAAGTTTAATACAATCTTCAATGTAAGTGACAGAAAACACATGGAATATCCTGTGCTAATAGGAAGAAGAATACTTAAAAAAGGTTTCTTAGTAGATGTATCAAAATGAAACTGGCTATTATAAGTTTGGGAGGAGAATCCGCTAAAAACATACTTAAAGAAGCAAAAACTTATTTTAAAAAAACAGATTTACTTAATCTTAAAGAAACAGAAGTTCATGTAGATTCAAAAAAAATACAAGTTCTATACAAAGAAAAACCAATAGAAGATTATGATTGTATTTATATTAGAGGCTCTTATAAATATTCTCTACTACAAAGATCATTAACAAGAGCATTACATCACAAAACTTACATGCCAATTAACCCAGCAGCATTTACAATAGGACATAATAAATTTTTAACTCTGCTTGAATTGCAAAAAAATAAAATTCCTCTACCCAAAACTTATCTGGCAGCAACTACAAAAGCAGCAAAAAAACTGCTAGAAAAAATACATTATCCTATTATCATGAAAATACCTGAAGGAACTCATGGTAAAGGAGTTATGTTTGCAGATTCTGAAAGTTCAGCAAGATCCATGATAGACACATTAGAAATATTCAAACAACCATATATCTTACAAGAATATGTTGAAACAGGAGCAACAGATATAAGAACAATAGTTGCAGGGGATAAAGTAATAGCTTGTATGAAAAGAAAAGCACCTTTAACAGAAATGAGAGCAAACATACATGCTGGAGGAAAAGGACAACCATATGAACTAGATTATGATACAGAACAAATAGCTATTAAAGCAGCACATGCAATAGGTGCAGAAATCTGTGCAATTGATATTCTAGAAACAGGAAAAAAGTCAATGGTAATAGAAATTAATCTTTCTCCAGGATTAAAAGGTATAACATCTGTTACTAAAAAAAACATAGCAAAAGACATTGCAAAATTTCTAGCAAAAGAAACAAAACAATTTATAGCATCAGCACAAAAAACAGGATATAGCAAAATTATGCAAGAGCTTGAACTAGAATCAAAAAACAATAAAGAAACTAAAGAAATACTAACTTCATTAAATGTTAAAGAAGGAATAATAAAATTACCCAAGATAATTTCTAAAATATCTAAATTAAAATCAGACGATGAAGTAATAATAAAGATAGATAAAGGAAAAATAGAAATTAAAAAACATGAAATTAAATAAATATTAAAATATATTTTTTAATCCATTAACAGAAAAAATTAATTTATATAATAAAAAAAGAAAAAAATCAATAATGTTTCTTTGGACCTACAGGTTCATACAAAACACCAACTGTAAAGTATGCTTTTACATATTCTTTACTACCTAAATCATATAATCTAAAGTAATATGTTCCTGGTTCAAAAGCATCTATTAATTTAAATTTAACTTCACTAATATCCTTGCATTTATATCTTTTGCATACCTGTGCAGCAGATTGCATATACCTATAATCTGTATCAGCTCTATAAACATCTATATCAGTATCAACACCCTTGCTTCCAGGAATTACAGTTAATGTTATAGTTTCACTTGGTAAAGCATATGTTTTATCTAGCATCACAGTTGTTGTTTTTTCTTTAATAGCTTCCCCAGTTATACCTGTAAAATTAAAACTCACAATAGCAATTAGTAAAATCAAAACAGCCCATACCAAAACTTTATTTTCTTGCCTCATTTTTTACTCCATTATATTTTTATATTTAAACTTTAATCTACTAGTCTAAACTTAACATCTATATTCTTTCCTGTTTTATGGTTTTTAACTCTTATAACATATGTTCCTTCTGGCCATATTCTTTTATCATAAGTTCCTAAGTAATTATAAGTAACTTCTGAAGGTTTATAACAAGTATTTCCAAATCTTCCACACACCCATGCTTTGCTGTTACTCATCCTTCCACCATTCGCTCTATAAATCCACATATATCTGTTATCTACTCCTTCTTTTGGAGGAATAACCTTAACTTTTATTGTTTCTCCTCTATGTACAATCCCATCAGGATGTGAAATTATCTTTAATACATCTTTATTTCTTACAAATTCACCTGTCATACCTGTAAAATTAAAGCTAACAATAGCAATTAGTAAAATAAATACTGCTAATAAAATTGTTTTTGTGTTTTTTTCCATCATATCACCTCATCTATTCTATAACAAATTTGTTTGAATCAAATTTAATATCATTCTTTGAAGTATCATAATTATCTCTTTCAGCTCTAAAGAAATATGTTCCTGCTTTATTCCCTGAACTTAACTTATATGTCAAAGTTACATCATCATAACAAATGTTTTTATTACATATTGTTATACTTTCACTTCCAACCCTTACACTTCCTGTTGGAGTTACTTTATAAAGTCTTAACCATTTATCAACACCCATACTTCCAACATCAACCTTTATTGTTAATAATTTCATTGTATCATATTTACCGAAACTTACTTTTGTAGGGTTTACAGTAATCTTTGTAATTTGTTCTTTTGTTATTTCACCTGTCATACCTTTAAAATTATAAGCAACCAATGCCACCAATATTATCAAAACAACAACAATCCATGTTTTGTTTTCCATTTAAACAACCTCCTTAAGTTATAGTGAAATATGCTTTCACATAATCATCAATACCATAATCAAATATTTTGACATAATGAATCCCAGGTTCCCAAGCATGTGTGCTAAAACTAAAAGTACTTGTTTCAAGGCATTTATAGGAACCACCACAAACTCTGTAAGTACAACCTTTTCTTAAATTATCTTCAGCTTGATAAAAACAAGCTCTTTTATAAACTCCTTTTGGCCCAGGATCCACAGTAACATAAATTTTTTGTCCAGGATTTATCACATCAGGTGTTATAGAAATACTGGTTTTGCTCTTTATAACCTCTCCAGTTAAACTATTATAATTAAATGAAACTAAAGCAATAACTAAAATAAAAATAGCACCCATTAAAATTCTACTGCTTTTCTCCATTAGTTTCACCTTTTTTTCAATATTATTTAAAAAGTTACTTTCTTTAAATACTTTTCGTTTGTTTATCTATAAATCATTCTTGTTACAGCATCCATAGCATCAATTCTCATTAACACATAACCTATAACTAATAATAATACTAATATCAATATTATCAATGCTGTTAATAGTTTATTTGTTCTTTGTTGCAATATCTGAGAATAAGAAACTTCATATCTTTTAACTTTTCCATTCTTTCCAGTTAGCTCATACTCCATTTTAATTCTAAGAATAATTTACTACTTTAAAAGAATTTCTAAATCATATAATATATTTTTAAAAATTTATTTCTATCTTAATTAAAAATTAAATCCCCTCTTTAGTTGTAGTAAATTTCAATTTTTCTAACTGAAACAATCTTTTTCCTTTCTTTTTAAATCTAATACTAACAACTTTACCTATAAAAATTATATGATATCCTGCCTCTGCTTCATTAACAACCTTACATTCAACAAAAGCTAATGCATCTTTCAATCTACAACAATTTTTTTCAGCTTCCTCTTTCTCTAACTTCGCCTCTTTAAATTTATCTATATTCCTCTCAGATCTAGTACCGCAAATAATAACAGCATTCTTCATCTCATAAGGGATATAATTAATAACAAAACATTTACTTTTTTTAATTAATTCACAACTATATCTTTCTTTCCTACAGAAATTAAATACAAATTTGGCTGAAAAGAAATTTTAGTATGCCAAGTCATTGCTAATATACTATCTTTATCTTTATATTCTGATGTTATCAAAACAACTTGGCAAGGACAATTTATTTTAGACATTTTATTCTTTTAGCTTCTCTAAAACTTTTGGTAATTCATTAATGTCTTTAATAATAGCAAAGGGTTTTTCTTTTTTTAATATTCTTTTTGAATTTACACCAGTTAAAACAGCAATTGCTTTAGTATTACTTCTCCTTGCAGCAATAATATCGAAAGGACTATCACCAACATGAAATTTAATATCACTTCTCATTAACTTCTCAGCTTTAAATAATTCATCAGGATAAGGCTTGCTCCTTTTAACATCATCCTTTCCTATTATAATATCAAACAAACTTTTCTTTAACCCAGCCCCTCTCATTAAAGAATTAATCTCTTTATGTGTACAATTACTAATCATACCAATTTTATAAATTTTTTTTAGTTTTTTCAATACAGGAACTACACCTTTAATTTTCTTTGCATATTTTCCATATTTTATACTGATTAATTTATGATGCTCCTTTGTTATTTTATCTACTTCCTTTTCAGAAAGTTTTGGAAATAAGTCTCTAACAACTTGATGAGCATGTCTTCCATTCAAAAAAGGGATTAATTTTTGATATTTTATTTTTTTCAAATCAAATTTCTCAAAAGCTTCATTAAACGCCTTCCAATGGCATCTTTTAGCATGAATTAAGGTTTCATCTAAGTCAAATGTTATTATATATTTTCTTTTACCATTAACTATATTCTTTTTTCCTGTTTTCATATCCATCTATATTTTTTCTTAACTTTTTTAACAAATTTTTTAGGTTTTAAAACCCCTAATTCAGAAATTATTCCTTTAATATATTTATTTTTAATAATTTCAAAAGCAGGATTCTTAATTTTTATTTTTTTTGGTAATTTCTTCCAGACTTCTCTGAAATTTCTTTCTTCTATTTTAATATTTCTTGAAGAAAATTTCCATGAATCTGCACAGATATAAACAGGTATTTTATAATCATAAGCAATATTAGCAAACATCCCAGAACCAACCTTATTCACAACATCACCATTTTTCAAAATAGCATCAGCACCAAATAAAACAATATGCTTTTTCTTATGATTTAAAGTCATTGCAATACCAGCAGCAGCATCAACAACTTGTATAACTTTAATACCATCTTTCGCTAATTCTTTTGCAGTTTTCCTTCCTTGATATAAAGGTCTTGTTTCTGTATTATACACCTTAAATTTTTTACCTTTCTCTTTAGCATATCTTAAAATATTTATTACAGTAGAACTATGACAATGTGTAAAAACAATTTCTTTAATAACTTTATAACCATAATTAATTATTTTTTTCTGTGATTCAAAAATATGTTCAATAGCTTTTTCTTGTCCATACTTTTTTGCAAATTTTAAAGAGTTTTTTAATAATGGTTCTGTTGGTCTAACTTTTAATAATTTTTTTTCAGAAAAACCTTTTAAACTCATTGCTTTAATTCCAGCAATAGTAATATTAGTAGCCCCTTGAATTTTCACCTCTTTTATTTTTTTTAATAATTCCTTAAAATTCATTTAAAAATCCCTTTCTTTTAATTTTTTAGCAGGTATTCCAGTATAAACCATATTTGGTTTAGTATCTTTTGTTACAACAGCCCCAGCACCTATAAAAGATTCTCTTCTTAATCTGATAGCAGGTAAAATAATAGCGCCAGCACCAACACACACTTTTTCTTCAATAATTGGTCCTTTAAATTTTGGCATTTTTTCTTTTAAACTTATTCTAGATTTTGCTGTTTTTTCATTTGCAAATTTAACTCCAGGACCGATGAATACTTGATTTCCAATTTTAGAATGAGAACAAATATAAGAACTGCTATGAATCAAAACATTTTTACCAATTTTAATATAACCATCTAACACAGAATTAGTCCCAATAATACAATTATCTCCAATTACTGTTTCTTCTCGTATAAGAGCATTATGAAATACATTAACATTATCACCAATTTTTACATTTTCATATATATTAACATTAGAGTAAATCATACAATTATCTCCAATTATTGTTTCAAACTTCTTTTCACTTACCCCTTTAATGCAACTTTTTAAATTTTCTAACATTGGAAAACCTATTATGGAGTTAGATCCTATATATGTGTTATTTCCTATTGTAACAGGTCCATATACTTTTACACCATTTTCTATCTTAACATTTTTCCCCAGTTTAACATTTCCGATTAAAACATAATCTTTTTTCATAATTAATAAAATAATTCTTCTCCTTTATAAAAATATTTCTTTTAAACTTCAATATATATATTAAATTACAATAAATATTTATAATGTTCAAATAAGTAAAATTCCTTATGAAAATCCCTCCAATCAAAATAAATTTTCCTGAGGAATCGGTTAAAAACATAGTCAATTCTGTAAAAGAGAGCTTTAAAACAGGCAATCTAACCTTAAATAAAAATGTAAAGGCATTAGAAGAAGCTTGGAAAACTCTTACAGGAACAAAATATGCTATTGCAACAAATAGTGGAACATCTTCTATTGAACTGCCATTGAGAGCATTATTATACAAAGATCAACCCGAAGACTGGACAGCAGAAAATAAAGAAATAATAATTCCAGCTAATACTTTTATTGCAACAGCAAGTGCAGTTAGAAACTCTTATGCAAAGCCGATTTTAGTTGATGTAACAGAAAATTTAGTCATGGACCCGGAAGATTTAAAGAAAAAAATAACTGATAAAACAAAAGGAGTTATCTATGTTCATATCGGTGGCTATGTTTCAAAAGAAATTTTAGAAATTAAAAAAATATGTGAAGAAAATAATTTATTCCTGATAGAAGATGCTGCACATGCACATGGAACATCTTATGAAGACAAAAAAACAGGAACTTTTGGCGATGCTGCTTCATTTTCATTTTATCCAACAAAGATAATTACAAGTGGAGAAGGTGGAATGATAGTTACAGATAACGAAGAAATAAATAAAATTAGCAGAATGAGAAGGGATCAAGGAAAGTTAAATTTTTCATCAGCAAACTGGGAAATGTTTGGTAATAATTATAGGATGAGTGAAATTCATGCAGCAATAGGAATAGCCCATACTAATTTATTAAAGGAATTTATTAAAGAAAGAAATTCTATAGCAAAGGTTTATGATAAAGAATTAGAATCAATTAAAGGGATAATCCCCTTAAAAATTCTCCATTCTAAAAGTAATTACTACAAATATATAGTTTTCTTGGATAATATTGATAAACAAAAATTCAAACAAAATATGAAAGAATTAGGTGTTTCTTTAAGCGGGGAAGTTTACGAAACTCCATTGCATTTGCAAAAAGCATTTTTAAATTTTGGTTATAAAAAAGGTGATTTTCCAATAGCAGAAAAAGTTTGTAACAAACATGTCTGCTTGCCAATTTATAACGGAATGAGTACAGAAGAGATAAACTACGTTATAGATTGCATTAAAAAAACATTAGAAGGTGTTTAAAATAGCTGAAGAGATAGGTCTTAAAAAAATTGCATTATTCCCTGAAAAAGTAAAAGCAATTAATAATTTAAAAGATAAAAAACAGATCGACTTAACTTATCCCATTAGTGTTGAAGTTTCACCAACACATATTTGCAATCACGCCTGTATATGGTGTTCAGATAGAGGTCTAAAATTAAGATCCCCAAATGCAATCTTAGATAAAGAAGTTATCTTTAAATTATTTGAAGATTTAAAAGATGGTGGAACAAGAGGGGTAGTGATTGAAGGTGGAGGAGAACCTACTTGCTATAAGGACTTTATTGAAATAGTTAAAAAAGCAAATGAATTAGGACTTTCTCTTGGTTTAGCAACAAATGGGTATATCTATAATTACGAAGAAGTTCTTCCTTTTTTCCAGTGGATAAGAATTAGTTTAGATGCATCTACTCCAATGGAGTACATTAAAATAAAGGGTATTGACGGATTTGATACAGTTATTAATAATATTAAACAAATGGTTGAATATAAAAAAAGGAATAACTTAAAATATCCTGTTATAGGGGTAGGTTATGTTGTTTCCACATTAAATTTAGGTAATATAGAAAATCTTGTTAAACAACTAAAAGAAATAGGAGTAGATTATGTTTATTTTAGACCAGTTATTGATCATCCTCATTTAGTAAGCAATAAGGACTTAGATTACCTTAACATGCATTCAACTAAAGAGTTTACAGTTATGACGAAAGGAATGAAAGAAAATGTTTTTATGGGGAATGAAGGTTTTCCATGTGTTGCTCATTCTTTATCTTGTGTAATTACATCTGAAGGAGACGTCCACTTGTGTGGAAGATTAAATATTTACGAATGGTTTAACCCTCTTGGGAATCTAAATAAACAAAGTTTTAAGGAAATTTGGGAAGGAGAAAAAAGAAAAGAACAGGTTATGAAAGTTTTAGATCCTGAGTTTTGTAAAAAATACTGTTTACAATGTAGAATGACAAAATATAATAAATTATTTTACAATTATAATATAGAAGAAGAACTAAATAAGATAAGTAAGGAAGAGCTTAATTTAATTAAAACAAAAGATTTTATTTAAATGAAAAACTTATTACTGACTTTTGATGTAGAGGAGTTCTCATTACCTAGAGTATTATATAATCTTAATTTAAATAAAAAAGAACTTGAAATAAGTTATAAAGGTCTAAACAAGCTCTTGAAAATTTTAAATAAATATAAAGCAAAAGCAACTTTTTTTACAACAGCTTTCTTTGCAAAAAGCTATCCTAAATTAATCAAAAAACTATCAAAAACTCATGAAGTAGCTTTGCACGGATTATACCATACAGACAATTATAGTGTTTTATCAAAACAAGAAGCTTATAAAAAAATTAAAGAAGCAAAACAGATACTAGAAAAAATAATCAATAAAAAAATATTGGGATTCAGGGCTCCTTTATTTTCTCCTCCTAATTATGATATTTTAAAAAAACTAAAATTCAAATATGACAGCTCTTTAAACCCAATCTTTCTCCCCGGAAACTATAATAATTTTTTTAAAAAAAGGAAAATTCATAAAAAACAAGATGTTTTTGTTTTACCTATCTCAGCAACACCTTTATTAAGACTTCCTCTTTCATGGATTTTTTTTAGAAATTTTGGATTAATTTATGCGAAAATCTGTACAAAATTATGTTTATTAGATCAAAAATATATAATGTTATTATTCCATCCTTGGGAGTTTATTAATTTAAATCATTTAAAGATAGGAAAATTAATAAAAAGGAATACAGGAGAAAAATTAATCAAAATGTTGGATTTATATTTGGAATGGTGTAATAAGAATAATATTAAAAATTCTACAATTAAAGATTATTTATTCTTTAGAAAATAATCTTTTCAATTTAGTTAATCTTACCTTAACCCCAGCTTTAGTTATTGATTTTAATAAAGATATCATTTCTTGAAATACATTCAATCTCGACTCTGATGTATGTCTTTTCAATTCTATTTTAATAGGAATTTCTTTAATTTTTAATTTATCTAATCCTGCTTGCAATAAAATTTCCGCTTGAATCCCCCAGTTTGGATCTCTCAAATTTAAATTTTTCTGTGCCCATCTTCTTTTAAACATTTTCAGAATACCTATTTCAGATATTGGTAAAGGGATCCAATATCTAGAAAATAATCTACAAGATTTGCTTAAAAACCTTCTAAGACTATTTGAAATAAAACCCTTTTCCTTATCTTCTTTCACACCAAATTTCTTATTTTCTAATACTCTAGCTCCTGTTACTAAATCATATTCATTCATTAATTCCAGTCCTTTTTTAATAAAACTATAATCCATTTCCCCATCAGCAAAAACCCAAGTTATTATATCTTTGGAAGCATATTTTATACCTTTTTTTATAGCATTCCCAGCTCCTTTTTTAGATACCACATATTTTATTTTTTTATTGTTTTTAGAAAGTTCTTTAGCAATTAATTCTGTTTTATCAGAACAACCATTTGGAATTATTATTATTTCAAAATCCAACTTCAATTTTTTTAAATAACTTAAAGTTTCTAAAATTGTACCTTTAATATATTTTTCTTCATTATAAGCTGGAATCAAAATACTGATGCTCATCAAACAATCTTTAATAGCAATATATATAAATCTTTTTCTTTATATTTATCTAAAAATGAATAAACATACAAACCTTTCTCAAAATATATTAAAACATAAAAATTTAATACATGATAAATGGCTTTATTTCCCAATAATTGTTCTTATTATATCTTTTTTAATAAAACTTCTAGAAAATGCACAGCTTATTTGGATTTTTCCACTAGATTTAAATCATGATTTACCATCATATATGTCTTTACTATACCTTACAATTAAATATGGTTATGTTTCTAGTGTTCCTTGTTGGTATAATGGATTAATTTCATTAAAAACTTATCCGCCATTATGGTTTTTTATTACAATTCCTATTTATTATCTTTTTAAAAATATACAATTAGCAACGTACATCTCTTTTATAATAATCTACTCTATTGGATTCTTCTTTATTAATTTGTTAGGAAAAATCTATAGATTTTCATTTACTAAAAAAATATCTTTCTTTCTTTTTTATTATGCTAATCCTTTATTTTTAAGTTATTATCTAAGATTAGGAAGACCAGCAGAACTTCTTGGTTGGACAATTTTTATAGCTTTTTTTATAATTTTGGATTATTACAAAGATCATAAACTTAATTTTAAATTTTACTTATTTTTTATTTGTATTTATTCTTTATTAATCTTAGCATATTTCACACCAACCATTGTTTCTTCAATTTTTTTGGTTTCTTTTTTAATAATCAAAAAAAGGTTAAAAGATAAGATAATTGTAATATTTTCAGTAATTTCTTCTTTATTAATAACATCTTTGTGGTGGTTGCCTTTCCTTAAAGAAATCAAATCTCTTTCTGGAGGAACTTACACACCACTTAATTGGTTAAATTTACCAACTAAATTAGGCCCTAATGTTAATTTATTTATGGACAAATTTTTAACAATTTTATGTCCAATTGCTTTTATCATAATTTTTATTTTTTATTTCATAAGCATCAATAAATTTAACATTAAAAAATCTAAAAAAGAACTTTTATTCTATTTACCAGCATTAATTCTAGCAATTTTATTAATAACAAGAATTTTAGTTTATATTCCTTTATTCAATAGAATGTATCCAGATTCCTATAACAGTTTATATATATTTCTTTTTTTAGTTTTGTTCTTTAAAACAAAAATTAGAGTATATCCAAAACAACTAAAGAAAATTGTCATTTATGCTTTAATAATAATCCCAATTCTATTTTTGCTTGCATCAATTTTTTATATTACTCCTTATAAAAAACATACAATTCAAGATAAGGAAATAATCTCTTTGTTACCTGAAGTAAATGACAGATTACTTATCTTAGCTGAAAATGAAAGGTTATTATATGCTTATGCAACAATTTATCATAATATTACAACTCCTTCAGGAGCAAGTTCTGTTTTAGGAGGAAGTAATTTAATATTAAAATTAAATTCAATTTATAAAGATATTAAAAATGAAAAGTGCAAATCTCTTAAAAATAAATTTTCAGAATTAAATGTAAGAGAAATCATATCTACTATTAAATACTGCAATGCTCTAAAAAAATGTGGTTTAAAAACCAAGATTCAAAAAGAACATTCCTGTCTATTGCTTAACAACTAAATATTTGCCTAAAGCTAAACAATCAATCCCTGTTTTTCTAAAACATTTTATTGCATCACTTGGGTTACAAACAATTGGCTCACCTCTTATATTAAATGATGTATTCAATACAACACTAACCTTTGTTAATTTCTTAAATTCATTAATCAAATTCCAAAATAATGGATTGGTTTTTTTACTAACAGTTTGCAATCTTCCAGTTCCATCAACATGTGTTACTGCTGGAATATTTTTTCTTTTTTTAGGAAGTATCTCATAAACAAACAACATATAAGGTGAAGGATAACTTAACTCAAAATATTTGTTACAGTCTTCTTCCAATATTGCAGGAGCAAAAGGCCTAAATGATTCTCTATATTTTACTTTAGCATTTATTATATCTTTCATTTCAGCTCTTCTAGGATCTACAATTATACTTCTATTCCCTAATGCTCTTGGACCGAATTCCATTCTTCCTTGAAACCAACCCAAAATTTTTCCTTTAGCAATTAATTTAGCACATTCCTTCGCTATATCCTTACATTTAATATAATTTAAATTAAAATCATCCAATGCCTTTTTAATTTGTTTATCATTATATTCAGGTCCTAGGTAAACATTATCCATTACATAATTTCTTGGTTTATTTAAAATTTGATTATAAATATAAAATGCAACACCTAAAGAAGTTCCCGCATCATTCGCAGCAGGTTGAATAAATATTTCTTTAAATTTGCTTTCTTTTAGTATTTTTCCATTAGCTACGCTATTAAGTGCACATCCTCCAGCTAAACATAAATTTTCAGATTTTGTTACCTTATAAAGATAATTTACCATATGCATTACAATATCTTCATATCTTTTCTGCAAACTTGCTGCTATGTCTTTATATTTTTCTTTTATTCCACTTTCAGGAATCCTTGCAGGACCAAATAAATCTAAAAGTTTTTTAGAATACCAAATCTTTTTACCATATTGAAAATCAAAATATTTTGTATTTATTCTAAATTCACCATTAGGCTTTAATTTAATTAAATTTTTAAATTCTCTATAATATCTTAGTTTACCATATGGTGCTAACCCCATAACTTTCCATTCATCATTGACTTTAAATCCCAAGTACTGTGTAATTGCAGAATAAACAAAACCAAGAGAATGTGGAAGATTTATCCTTTTAATACATTCAATTTTATTATTTTTACCTTCTCCAAACCAAGTAGTATATATCTCTCCACAAGCATCTATTGTTAATATTGCTGCTTCTTTAAATGGAGAAACAAAAAAAGAACTTGCAGAATGAGAAGGATGGTGCTCTATATACCTAAATTTAAATTTAGGTTTTTCAATTCCAAATTTTTTCTTAATAGTTTTAACAATACCTAAAGAACTAGTTTCACTAGTCAATACACCACTTTTAAGAAGATTAAATGATTTTGGAAACAATTTTAGAAAATAGGGTACAGCAGACTTAATTCTTAACCAAGGATTATAAGAATATCCAATATAATCTATGTCATTAATAGTAATCCCAGCTTCTTTTAAGCAATATTTAATAGCATTAACTGGAAACTTTTTTGTATGTTTCTCTTTATTAAATCTTTCTTCTTCTACAGCAGCTATAATTTTTCCATCATTTATAAGACATGCTGCTGAATCATGATAAAAACAGTTTATTCCAAGTATATACATTTTAACTTTAATGGTTTTTAAAATAATTTAATAAATTTTTCTATATAGGAATATATAGTATACTAACCAACAAATCCAATTAAACTAATACCCATAATAATTAATAAAATCCCAATCCATTTTAATTTATTCATTCTTTCATTTAAAAATTTAATTGAAAATATAGAAATCCAGATATAGCTTGAAGAAACTATTGGATATAATATAGAAACTTCAACAAACTTTAATAAATATACAAAAATTAAAGCACTAATTCCATATCCAAACAAAGCAAAAATTAATTTATAATTCTTAATAGTCCCCCTAATAGAAAATCTAAATCTTCTGGAAGCTTGTTTAAATAGGATTGATACATATGCACCAAATATTGAAAATAACAATACTATTATAATAGCTAAAGATTTATGCATTCTTACCTCCCACACCAATAAAGCTTACTCCTAGTATAATTAATAGAATACCAATAACTTTAAATGAAGTTATAATCTCACTAAAAATTAAAAAACTTAAAATCATTACCCAAATATAACTAGTAGCAAAAAAAGGATATAAAGTAGATAAATCCCCTTTTTTCAAAGCTAAAATAAATAATAAAGCTCCAAAAGCATAACACAAAAACCCAAATACTACAAAATAATTCTGAATTAATAACAAAGGATTAAATGAAAATTTAACAGAACCGAATTTAAATAGAATCTGTGCTAGTGAAGTTAAAGCTGTGCAAATAATAATTAAAATTATAGCCTTAGTGCTTGTACTCATAAATTTTTCAAAACAACAAAAACTATATAAACTCTTTGATAATTAAAATTTATATGGTCCTAGAATCACTAACAACACCTTTTAAAGCAAAAAAGCATCCAACAGAGATGTTCTTTTTTGGATTATTATTTGCTTCTATAGCAATGTTTCTTGGTTTATGGATTTTTAAAGATCAAGTAAGTCTGGTAATGGTTTTTTTAACAGTTATGATAGCAGTGCCTTTAATGTATTTAACTATGAAACATGAAGAACAAAAAGATATAGAAATTCACTCTGAAAAATTATTATTAAAAGAACATTCAAGAGTTTTATCATTTTTTATTTTTTTATTTCTAGGTATAACTATAGCGTTTTCCTTATGGTACTTATTTCTGCCACACAGTTTAACAAATTCTGTTTTTAATACACAAATTCAAACTATTAAAGCTATCAACTCTAGAATTACAGGATTAGCAGTAGGTTCAATAACAGCTTCAGATGCATTCTGTCAAATATTCTCAAATAATATTAAAGTATTGCTTTTCTGTATATTTTTCTCATTCTTCTTTGGTGCAGGAGCAATTTTTATTTTAACCTGGAATGCTTCAGTAATTGCTGCAGCAATTGGTAGTTTTTTCAAAAACAATATAGTAAGTAATTCATTAACAGGCATTACAAGATTTGGAGGGTATTTCCATATATTTTCTATTAGCATATTAAGGTACTTTATCCATGGTATACCAGAAATTCTTGGTTATTTTACTGCAGGATTAGCAGGAGGAATTATTTCAGTAGCAGTTATAAGACATGATTTTGGAACAAAAACTTTTAAACACATATTATATGACTCTTTAGATTTAATTATTATATCAGTAGCATTAATTTTTATTGCAGCATTGTTAGAAGTGTTTGTAACTCCAATATTCTTTTAAAATGGAAGAATTAGAAAAAAGAAAACAAAAAATATTAGAATATTTTAAAATTAAAAAAAATTGGATAATTTATCTAATTCTTGCTTTTATTATCTGGTTAAGTGCATTTATAAGAACAAGAAATTTAGTTCATTTAAAAGGAAAATATCTTTTAGCCCTTGATCCTTATGTATTCTATAGATATGCATCTTATATTGTTGAACATGGGACTTTAATGGCAATAGACACAATGCGTAATGTTCCTTTAGGTATTAATACCGGAAATGAAAACATACTTGTAGCATACATTATTGCTTACCTATACAAATTCCTTAATCTATTTATTCCAATGACTTTAATGCAATTTGATATCATATATCCAGTTATATTTTTTAGTTTATCTTTAATTGTTTTCTTTCTATTAACAAAAGAATTATTTAATAAAAAAGTAGCGATTCTTTCTACTCTGTTTTTTGCTGTGATACCAGCTTTTTTATATAGAACAATGTCAGGATTTTCAGAAAAAGAACCTATTGGAATATTTTTTATGTTCCTAGCTTTTTATTTTTGGATTAAATCTTTTAAATCAATTGAACTAAAAAGAAAATTAATTTTTGCTTCTTTATCAGGAATTTCTACAGGTTTAATGGGTTTAGTATGGGGAGGTGTAGGTTTCGTTTTAATTATAATTCCAACTTTTGTATTAGTTGAATTCTTTTTAAATAAACTCAAAAAGCAAGATATTTATGCATATTTTTCATGGTTCATCTTGTTTTTAATTTTATTATTTCCCTCACAAAGATATTCTTTATCAGCTCTAATAGAATCCTTTTCTACAGGTTTAGGTTTTCTTGTAGCTTTTATTTTAATAATAAATTTTATACTTTCTCTAACCTATTTTCAAAATATAAAGAAAAGAATCAATCTACCACACAACATTATTAGTCTAATAATAGCTCTAATTTTAATAATTATAATTTTATCTTTTCTACAAAATCCTTTTTTTATAATAGATAAATTAAACAAAATAAAATCAGATTTTTTACATCCTATGGGGGGTTCAAGATTTGAGTTAACAGTAGCAGAAGCACATCAACCATACTTCACTCATTGGAAATCAGAATTTCATCTATTTTTTTATTATTTTTTAATTGGTTCTATTTTCTTATTTTATAAATTAGTCAAACCATTAAAAAAATATAAATATCTTTTTACAATTTCTTATTTCCTATTTATTTTAGCATTTATTTATAGTAGATATTCTCCTAATTCGATCTTAAATGGCGAAAATCCACTCTCAGTTTTTCTTTATTTGGGTTCTTTAATCATTTTCATATTTTTAATTTTTATAGTATATCTTTATACTTATTATAAAGATAAAGAAGCTCATAATTCTTTAATCAGATTAAAAAGTACATATGTTTTTATTCTTATTTGGTTTATATTAATGATAGTGGCTGCAAGAGGTGCTCTAAGATTAATTATGATGCTTGTTCCTGTAGCTACTATATTAGTTTCTTTTTTAATTTTTGAGGTTATGAAGTACGGGTTAACTCTGAAAAAAAATTATCAAAAATTACTTTGTTGGTTCTTTATAGTTTTAATAATACTTTTGCCTGTAAAGGGAAGTTTTATCTATTTTTTAAAAACAAATTATGCCCAAGCAAAAGCAACAGGTCCCAGCTTTAATATTCAATGGCAACAAGCAATGGAATGGGTTAAAAATAATACTTCAGATGATGCAGTATTTGCTCATTGGTGGGATTATGGATACTGGGTACAAACAATGGGTAATAGAGCAACAATAACTGATGGAGGAAATATGATTACCCCTTGGAATCATTTTATGGGGCGTCATGTTTTAACTGGAAAAAATTCAACAGAGGCTTTAGAATTTCTAAAAACACATAACGCCTCTTACTTATTAATAATAGCAGATGAAATTGGAAAATACCCTGCATATTCAAGCATAGGTTCAGATATTAACTATGATAGATATTCTTATATTCCAACATTTACTCTTAATCCTAAAGATGTACGAGAAACAAGAAATGAAACTTTATTATTATATAGAGGATCTTTTATTCTTGATGAAGATTTAATTTACCAAAACAAATTATTTCCTAAAAATAATGCTGTAATTGCAGGAATAATACTCCCTATCCCTGCTATTAATTCTAATAATTCTACAAATATTAATATGGCCCAACCAACAGCAATTTTATTCTATCAAGGACAACAAACAAATATTCCTCTTGAGTGTGTGTTTTTAAATGGAAAAGAACATAATTATAATAAAGAGGGATTAAAAGGGTGTTTTAGAATTATACCTACAATAGAACAAAATAATCAAGTTAACCCTTTAGGAGCGGGTCTTTATTTATCAGAAAAAGTTAGAAATACCTTATTTACGCAAATGTTCTTATTTGATAAAAACTGGAAAGGTTTTAAAAAAGTTTATGATGACTCATCTTTTGGTTATCAACTAGCATTTTATAAACCATTTGGAAGACTAGTTGGTCCACTAAAAATCTGGAAGATTTCTTACCCTTCTGATATTAAAATAAAAGAAAAATATCTAAGTATATTTTATCCAGAAGGTATACCAGATTAATAGATATTGATAATATATAAAAAGTACAAAAAATAGATTTATAAATTCTTAATTTCTCTTAAATTTGATTAAAATGGAATATCGTTTATTAATTGTTCCTTTACTAAGTTTCATTGTAACTTATTTTGCAACTAGGACTTGGATTAAAATAGCAAAAAAAGAAAATTTCTTAGTTAAAGATATGAATAAATATAATTCTCCAAAAATACCGGGATATGGGGGAATAGCAGTATTATTTGGATTTTGTATGGGTATATTTTTTTATATAGCACTCTCTATATTTTATTTTAAAAGAACAATTCATTTAGTTGAAATTTTTGCATTATTAACAACAATTCTTATTATTGCTTTTATAGGTATGCTAGATGATACTCTTGGATGGAAAAGAGGTTTAAAAAAATGGCAAAAACCCTTGTTAACAATACCAGCAGCAATACCTTTAATGGCTATTAATGCTGGATTTACAAGGATTTATGTTCCTTTTTTAGGACCAATCAATATAGGTTTATTATACCCTCTAATTTTAATTCCATTAGGTATTATTGGAGCTTCTCAAGGTTTTAACATGCTTGCAGGCTTAAATGGATTAGAAGCAGGTCTAGCTTCCATTATTTTATTTACATTAGGATTTATATCTTGGCAAAACAATGAACCATGGATAGCTTTAATTTGCTTATCTATAGTTGTTTCATTAATCGCTTTCTGGTTCTTTAATAAATACCCTGCAAAAGTTTTTTCAGGTGATGTTTTAAGATATCCATTAGGTGCTATAATAGCAGGCATAGCTATTCTTGGAAACATAGAAAAAGCAGCATTAATTTTGTTTATTCCATACTTCCTAGAATTTTTTATTAAACTTAAAAATAAATTTAAAACAGAATGTTTTTTAATACCTCAAAAAGACAATTCTTTAAAACCTCCAGAAAAAATTGGTTCTTTAACCCATATTATTGCTAAATTATTAAATAAAATTAAAAATAAAGTATATGAAAATGATATAGTTTACTCATTATATTGTTTTGAATTAGTATTAGCTATTATTGTTTTGCACTTGTAATTATAAATCTAAACATAAAATAAAAAATGAATCTCAAAAAAATTTTACCTTTTATAGGACTTTCAATTCTTTTTTTAATAATTTATAGAATAGGAATTAATAAAATTATTTTATCTTTAACCCAACCAAAGATTCCTTATTTAATTCTAGCATTAGTTCTTTCTTTTCTATCTATATTTGCACTTTCATTTAAATGGTCTTTAATCCTTAAAAAACAAGGAATTAATCTTAACTATCTTTATTTAACTAAACTTTATTTTATAGGTTTATTCTATGGAACAATAACACCTGCAAGAGCTGGTTCTTTAATCAGAGCTTATTACCTCAAAAATAAAATTAAAAAACCATTTGGTGAATGCGCTTCTTCAATAGTACTAGAAAGAGTTTTTGATTTATCAGTTATATTTATACTAGCTATAGCAGGCTGTTTATTATTAATTAATTATTTAACAACAAAAACTTTGCTTTATATTATAATAGCTTTTTTAATTTTTATTGGTTTATTCGTATTTTTTATTAACAAAAAAAGAACAAAATTTATTTTTAAATTTATATATACTTTTTTAACTCCTAAAAAATTCAAAACTTTAATTAAAGATTCCTATGATTCTTTTTATACTAATATACCAAAATTTAATTCATTAATATTTCCTTTTCTATTTACTTTTATAAATTGGATTTTAGTATATATGGTAAGTTATATAGTAGCTAAATCATTATCTATTAATATTCCTATTTATTACTTTATACCTATATATGCATTCTCAACAATTATTGCAATAATACCTATAACTATAGCAGGACTAGGAACAAGAGAACTAACTTTAATTAGTTTATTTTCTATTTTTAATATTTTACCAGAGAAAGTAATAGCGTTATCTTTATTAAGTTTGATAATATCTTTATTTCCTATTACTTTGGGTTTTATATTTTCATTAAGGATTAAGGGTAAGAAAAATGAAATTTTCATTAATAATTCCAGTAGCACCATATAGAACAGCTCCAATTTTAAAATATATTAAAAATTTAGATTATCCTAAAGAGAACTATGAAGTTATAGTAGAATATGGAACAAATGCATCAGAAAATCGTAATAAAGGAATACAAAAAGCAAAATATGATATTTTATGTTTCCTTGATGATGATGCTGAACTTCCTAAAGATTATTTAAAAAACATAGAGAAATTCTTTAAAAAATATCCAGAAATAGATGTTGTTGGAGGTCCACAACTAACACCAAAATCAGATCCTTTCTTTGCTAAAGTTTCTGGTTATATTTTATCATCTTTCCTAGGAACACATAAAATGAGTAACAGATATAAAAAAGGAAAATTAAATTTAGATGCAGATGAATCTTATTTAACATCAGCAAATTTAATCATTAAAAAATCTGTTTTTAAGAAAACATCTAAATTTAACCCCGAACTTTGGGGAGGAGAAGATCCCGAACTAATACGCAGATTAAAAAAACTAGGGTTTAAAATAGCATATTCTCCACAAATAATATTTTATCATAAAAGAAGACCAACATTCAAAGAATTCTGTAAACAATTTTTTCATTATGGCAAAGGATACGTTAATTACAAAATGAGAACTTTGGGGGAAAGACCATCTTTATTGCATTTAATTCCAACAATTTTTATATTTTATTTAATATTGTTACCTTTTTTATATTATAATAATCCTTTATTTGCAATACCTTTTATAGTTTATACCATCACTACTTTAGTATACTCTATTCTAATAATTAAATCTACTCATCATTATTCAGCATTCCCTTACTTACCCTTTTTATTTTTTGCAATACATATTTCATATGGTTTAGGCTTATTCAGGGGTTTAATTAAAAAATGAAATATACTCTACAAGGACCAAAAATAAACTTAAAAGTCCAAGAACACTTTAATATAATAATTAGTATAATAAAAAAAGAAATACCAAATATTTTAAGTATAATGCTCGCAGGAAGCTTTGGGCTTGGAGAAGGTCCTGTTAAATTAATAAAAAATAAAATTTATCCTTTTAATGATTATGATATTTATTTAATAACTAAACGAAAAATAAAATCAAAAAAAATTAATAAAATTGATAAAGAAATCTCAAATAAACTTAATTTTATGTCAAAACTTTCATTCCATAAATTTACTAAGAAAAAAAAGACTTTCAGAAATACTTTTTTTGTTGATTTAAAAACATTTTCATATAACAAGTTAAAAAACCTTTCACCAAGATTAAGAAATTATGCAATGAAAAAAGCTACTAAAATCTTATATGGAAAAGATTTTAGGTATTTAATCCCAAATTATTCTTTAAGCGATATCCCTTTATCAGATCCAGCAAAGCTATTATTAGATAGGTTTAATCAACTTGTAGAATATTATTCTTTAAATAGAGATAGTGATCCATATATCTTAGCATACAAAATTCAAGCAGCTTATTCTGCATGTTCAACAGCCTTGTTAATGCTAAGACGAAAATTTAATTGTTCTTATTTAAAATCTGCACAGATATTGAATAAAATTTATAAAAAAGAATTTCCAGAATTATATAAAAAATTACCTAACTTGCATCTAAAGATTAAAAAATATGTTTATTGGAAAGCAAATCCTAATAAATTACCTGCTAAAGATCTTAAACAAGAGTTATTTAAAGCAATATACAATACTTCTGAAGTAACAAAATATTTTTTCTCAAAATTTTTATCCAAAAAAATATCAAATAAAAATGATTTATCTAATGCATTGTTAAAAATGAGCAAAGAATTCTATAAACCTTATATAAAATATAAACTTGCTTTTAAATCAGATTTAGTATATAACATTCTATTCCCACTTATTAAATTGTTTTTAAAATATAAATACTTTTTAAGAGTTAGAAAAATAAGCAAAAAATTTTATTTCAAAATATTTTTTAACAAATATACACCAGATTCCTATATATATGCAGCAATACCGTATCTAGTTTTATCCATAGATTATAATAATAAAATAAATAAATCTGATATTAATAAATTAAAAGAAATAATAAAAAAAGTATATCCTCTAAAAGGTAAAATATGGGAAGAACTAAGTTTAATATTTAGAAATGCATACACAGCATTTTTCTTTCAAGATTTTGAATAAAAATGAAGAAAAAGCGATTGATAGTTTGTTTGGATGGATTAGGTTATGCTGAAATATCCAAAGATAAAACTCCTTTCTTATACTCATTTGCTAAAAAAAATTATATCGCTAGACTTAAAACTCTCTTAGCATTTACAGGAATAGAATATAGTTTCTTTAATGGAAATTTACCTGATGACCATAAAGTCTTTCTAGAATTTAAATATTCGCCAAAAACAAGTTGTTTTAAATGGCAAAAGTATTTTTGGTTTTTAGGTAGAAATTTTCTTTCATACACAACTGCTTTATTCCAATATATCTTTAGTAAAGGTTATTTAACAAAACTCTATAGTATCCCATTAAATATAATTCACAATTTTGATGTTTCAACTAAGAAAGGGCCTTGGGATCTAAAAATGTTTAAGAACAAAAATTATGTCCTTTTTAAATGGCCTTTATTAGTTAAAAATGGAAAAAAAACTTTAAAATTATTTAATTATTCTGATTTTAAAAGATGCCAATTAATAATAAATTCTATATCAAAGAACATAGATTTATATGCTGTTCATCTTGTAGAATTAGATAAAGTAGCACACAAACATGGAAAAGATACTTTTAAATATACTCAACAAATCAAGAAACTAGATAAATTAGCTAAATTTTTAGTCACCAATTTCAAGAAAAAAATCCCTGATATAGAAGTAATCTTTTGGTCTGATCATTATTTTATAAACATTAAAAAGATAATAAATATTAAAAACCTTTTACCAAAATCAAATGATTATTTAGTATTTATTGGAGGAACATCTCTTTCCTTTTGGTTTAAAAATAAAAAAATAAAAAAAACAATAATAAATCTTCTTAAAAAGATAAAGGAAGGTTATATTTTAACAGAAAAGGAAAGAAAAAAATATAATATTCCCACAAATATCGAAAATGGAGAACTTATTTTTGTTGTGAAACCAGGCAATTATATATTTCCAAATTATTATCAAGCAAAAATTCCTTATAAAGCAATGCATGGCTATGAACCTGATAAATATAATTCAGACGGGATTCTTATAACAGATATAAAACTAAAGAAAAAATCTTATTCTTTGGACGAAATAATTAATCTTTAACTTCGTAGATAATCAAAATAGGTTTGTTATTTAAATTATAAATCTTAATAGGTTTAAATCTTTCTTTATATTCTCCAAAATATGTATAAACCCACTCTGGATGTTGTTCAAAAATAGAAACTACAACATATTTCGGTTTTAATTCATTCAACTGCCTTTCAAATTCTTCTCTATTTGCTTCATAACCATAAACAAATCTTTCAGAATAATAAGTATATTGTGGTGCAGATTGACAAATTACAACATCTCCAGGGTTTGTATGTTTTTTTATCCATAATGCAGATTGTTTTACTTCTAAATAAGAATTTTTTTTAAACTTTATAATCTCATTAGCAGCACTAATTTGAGAATATGCTCCAGCAAATAGTATTACAAGAACAAAAATACTCGCCAATTTTTTATTATGTTTTTTAATATAATTATGAACTTTTAATAAACCAACCCCAGCAAGAATAAAAATTGCAGGATAAGCCCATATAAAATATCTTTCTTGCACATATTCGCTAAAATATCCATGATATACTAAAGGAACTAAAATCCAAAATAAAATAAAAATTAGTTTCATTAATTTTTTGTTCTTAAATATCATATCAAAACCAATAAACAAATCAACAAACACTCCGCAACCAATTAAAAACATTATAAACATAAACCAACTTGTATTAACAATAATATCTTTAAAATAATTCCAAATTCCTTTTAGTTTCATATAATTTGGAGTTGGACCTTCTTTTATACCAATACTTGTGTAATGTTTAATAAAATCTCTTATTCCTCCAGGATAATGTTCTTTATATTTAATAAAAAAAGGAGTTAATATTAAGAATATTATTAGAAAGAATATCCAAAGATGTTTACTTTTCAAAAATCTTAATTTTTCTTTTAATAAAACAAGAATTCCTAAAGGGATTATTGCTAAAAAAAAGGCAAACTTACTGAAAAAAGACAAGCCGATTAATACTCCTGACAACCAAATATACCAATATTTTTCTTCTTTAAAATAACCTTTCCAAAACAACCACAACCCAGAAATAAAAAAGCAAGTTGCAGGAATTCCAACTAACAGTCTTCCTGTTAAAAATAAATGAATTCTACAAATACTCATTCCAAAAGCAGCAATTAATCCAACTTTTTTATTAAACATTTCTTTTCCAAGTAAATAAGTAAATAATATAGTTAAAAAAGAAAACAAAAGTTCTGTAAGTCTTAATGCTAATTCACTTCCACCTATTTTAAAGATTAAACCCCAAAACAAAGGCAAGAAAAGTGGTCTTCTATAATACCATAAACTTTTTACATGTTCTAAACTTAAACCAATTCTTTTTGCTTCACTAAGATAATCTCCTTCATCCCACCAAACTGGTTGATTATATGTAATAGAAAAAACCCATATTCTTAATATCAAAGCGAAAATTAATATTCCGAACAAAATTAATACATATTTGTTTTTTGTTTTCAACATACCTATACTTAAAGATTTTTTATTTAAAAATATAATGGTTTAACAGCTCTGATAAAATATCCATCATAAATTTAAGTACATATGATATAGACTTGAGAAATTCAGCATAGTTATTTCATTTCAACCAAAAACTTTATATCTTATTTTTATTATGATATATAAATCTATGAAAATTTCTAATTTTGAAAAATGGAATAATGACATGGTTGAAAAGTACAATCCAAATAATTACTATACTCACACCAACCCTTTAATAAAATATATTGAAAATAAAAGAATACATTCTATTATTAAAATGCTAAAACCAAATAATAATGATAAAATTATAGAAATCGGATGTGGTGCAGGACACATATTAAAAAGAATTAATAAAGGAAAGATTACTGGATTAGATCTTTCTACTTATGCGCTAAAATTAGCACGAAAAAGATTATCAGATAAAAATGTAAAACTAATAAAAGGAAATGCAGAAAAATTACAATTTAAAGATAAATTTGATAAAATTATATGTACAGAGGTCCTAGAACATGTTCAACATCCCAAAAAAGTTATTAAAGAGATACAAAAAATATCCAAAAATGATTCCATAATAGTAATATCTATCCCCAATGAAAAATTAATAAATTTTTTAAAAAGAATATTTATTAAACTTAAATTATTCAAATTTCTTTTTAAAAATATTCCAGAAAGAATGGATGAAGAATGGCATTTACATGTATTTAATTTAAAATCATTTAAAAGATTAATAAAAAATAAACTTAAAATAATAAAAATTAAAAAAATACCTTTCTTTTTTTTACCAATAAGATTCGTTTTTAAGTGTAAATTAATTTAATTCTTTAGAACCATAAATAATCATAAAAACCAACCCTAATATTAGACTTATAGAAATCAAAAATAATACAAATCTTATATTAGGAGTTTTGTATTTAATATTTATAATTCCATTTTTTTCTGTTGGTATAATTAATGTTGAAGGAATACCCTCATAAATTTTTAATTCTTTATCATTTTGATATGCTTTCCAATAAGGATGATAGCTTTCTGCTATAACCAAATACTCTTCTTTCTTCACTCTTGTTATATTTAATTTTAAATACCCTGGTTCTCTTTTTATAATACTAACTTTTCCAACCAAACTTCTATTTAAATTAAAATCTGTATTTAAATTTCTAGAATGTACAAAACCAACTTTATCAAAAGGAATAATATTTTGGTTTAAGAAAGTATAAAAAACACCAAGATGTTCTGGTTCTTTATTTTTAATAACAACAATGTTTGGAACTAATCTTACATAATCTAAAAATTTTTCATTCTCATATATTGCATAATTATAACCCCTCTTAATTTCCTTTAAATAAGGAATTCTTACCTCATTTTTAAATAATAAATATTTAATCCCTA
Source organism: Candidatus Woesearchaeota archaeon (assembly GCA_964603525.1). Lineage (GTDB taxonomy): Archaea > Nanobdellota > Nanobdellia > SCGC-AAA011-G17 > JACPIM01 > CAZRVI01. The sequence goes on from CAZRVI010000002.1 coordinate 28,901, forward strand.
ATGTACCATATAAACCAGCAAAATTATAAATACTAGGTTCTTGTTTTAATAAACTCCAACCCATACTCCAAAAAAAGAAATGATACTTCGGCGCAGCTAGATAATTTCCTCCATTCAAAATTCCATGTTTATGTAAAATTGGAGAAAAACCAAAAGGTGCAAAAGCCTGATCTTCTATTCTATAATATTCTTTATCTTTTGCTATTTCTTTATAAAATTCAACAACACCACTTGGTATTTGTAACTCATTTCCTTTAACAGGTCTAAAATGAAGATAATTGAAAAAAACTAATAAAACCAAAATTATTGTTACAATAAGCTTAATATTTTCATTAGTTTTTCCTTCTTTATTTAGTTCCAAGAAATTATATTTTTTAATAAATTTTACAAGATGTTCAGAAATTTTTTCCATACCAGCGACAATAATAATGCTTAATGGCACACTTAAAACAGAGAACATCCTAACAGCTCTTTCCAGTGTTGCTTTAATAAATTCAGGTATTATGGGATATAAAAATAAACCCACCAACAGCAAAATAATTGCCATTAACCAATACTTTACTAACTTGTTTTCTTTTTTAATTTTCAAACCAATTAAATACCCAAATATAGAGATTAATCCAATAAATCCTATATACTCTGATCTTGAATTATTTTTACTAAAAAATCTAAAAATAGATAAGGGTCTAAAACTTTCTGAAGAATGTTTTTTAATAACATTAAAGTTTAATGTATTACTAATTTGATAAGCAGGGATTAAAAAGACAAAAGAAATTATTACTCCTATCAACAGAAAAGGTATTATCTTTAAAACAATTTTTTTATCATTGATAAAATAATCATAACTCATAATTAAAATTAAAGCTCCGAGTAGAACACTACCAACAGCATGATGTGTTAATAAACATAAACCTACAAATAGACCTAATAAGGCAAAATATCTTAATTTAGGTTTTTCAATTAAAATTTCATATACTAAAAATGATAACGGCACAAATAATCCTCCAGTAAATTCTGATAATGTTCCACCACCAGCAATCATCAATCTACTTGGGAAGGAAATGAAAATTAAAGTTGCTAAAAATGCTTTAAATCTGCTTTGAAATAATTTTTTTGCTAATAAATAAAAAAAATAAGCTGATAATAAACTAATAACTAAAATAAAAATTTTAGGTGTTAAAACACCATTAAAAATTAAGGAAATCGGCAAAGCCAAAAAATAAGTTAGAGGTTGATATAAACCTAAGAAAGGTTTTCCACCAAAATGATCGGAAGTCCAAGAAGGAATTTTATTGTAATCTATTAATGAATTTTTTAGATACCAAAAATTATATGCATGAACTTCCATATCGTTTGTTCCGCCTATAAATTTATTAGTAAAAATATTGAATAAAAGAATAATAATTATAATACCTATAATTAATAAATAAATTAAATCTCTTTTTTTGCCAGATATTTCCATTTGTTAAATTATTTATTTTATTATATATAATCCTTTCTTTTTTTACTTTGTACTTTCTACCCTTTTCCATACATCCATAACCTTTTTTTTACTAAATTTATCATAAAAACTTAACAACCAACTATATAATCTCGCAGGAAATAATAATAAGGTATAGCAAAATTCCTTTAAATTTTTAGGATAACTTAAAGCTTTATACCAACCATAAAAAACTTCATTAAAAAAAGATTTCATTTGTGGAACATCCCTTAATAATCTTTTTGCATGATTATGCCCCATAGCATTTCTTCTTTTCTGTTTTATCCAATCTTTTAAATTAGAAGGATTTTTAATATAAGCAATAGCTTTAGGTTCATATTTTATTTTATAACCTTTCTTTAAAACTAACATAGAAATATAAGCATCATCTAAAACATCTTCTGGTAATTTTTCAAATAATTTTTTCCTTATAGCAAAAATATAACCTGAACAAAACATAGGCATATTCTTTTTATCTCTTATTAATCTTTCAATATGTGCTGAATCATTTAATAAATGTGCCCAATATCCAAATAAAGTTTTTTTATTATCTAAAGCCACAGGTCTTCCAGTTACAGCACCTATTTTTCTGTCTTTAAAATGTTTTATTAGTTCATTTACAGAATTATTACTTACATAAACGTCACCATCACTTAAAACAATAATATCACCTTTAGCTTTTTCAAAAGCTAAATTTAAAGCTGATGGCTTCCCTTTTCCTTTATCCTTTAAACATTTTACTTTATATTTTCTTGCTTTATCTAAAGTTTTTTTATCAGGTGCAACAACAATAACTTCATATTTTTCCTTTATTTTTTGCTTAAGAAAACTTTCTATAGCCCTACCTATTGTTTTTGGTTCTTTATAACTTGTTATTATAATAGATATCATCTATACAACCTTTCTAACTTTTTACATATTTTATCCCAACTTAAATTTTCAGCAAATTTTCTTGCATTTTTTCTTATTTTAATTAATTTTTTATAATTTTTAATAACATAATTTAATTTCTTAATTAAACTATCTTCATTTTCAAATAAAAACCCTCTATCTTTATTAATTAACTCTTTACCTCCTTTGGTATAAGAAGAAATTACTAATTTACCAGCACCCATTGCTTCTAGCAAAACAGTAGGAATAGCTTCCCTTTTACTAGGTAATATAAAAATATCTGAATTTTTCAAATAATTTATTTCATCCTTTAAGTTATAAATCTTATCTATTATATTAACATTCCTTAAATTAGCTTTAAAATCATATCCATTTTCTATTGGTCCAACTATTTTGAAATTTAGATTTTTAAATTTATTAGCAATTCTTAATATCAGCTCTAAATTTTTAATAGGCGAAATCCTTCCTAAATATAAAACAGTTTTAGGTTTTCTAATCTTTATAGGAATCTTTAAAAGCTCTTTAGGAATTCCATTATAAATATGAATTATTTTATCTTTTCTACATCCTAATTTTCTTAAATAAGGAATTTCCCATTTGGATATTGCAATTACTTTATCATAAGAATTAAGAATTTTTTTACTTAAAAATTTATCATAAAACCAAACAAATAAATTTAATAACAAACTTCTTAATCTTTTATCAACAAAAGGAGCATGTGTAGTTAAAAAACATTTCGCCTTTAATTTCTTTGATAATTTTGGTGCTAATGTAGAATGGGGATGTCTATAAACATGCGTATGTATAATATCTGGTTTTAATTTAAGTAATTTCTTTTTAAAATTAAAATACAAAGCATTTCCAAATTTAAATCTAACAGGAAATCTATGAATTTTTATTCCTTCATATACCTCATAATTTGAGGATTTTTTATTAGTTCCCTTGATTATATTAGAAGAAAAAACATGAACATCATATCCCCTTTTAATTAATTCTTTACTTATATTATACACTCTATTCCAAACACCGCATGCACTTGGATATGAATAAGGACACAAAATTGCTATCCTCATATTAATTCCTCATAAATTTTACAATATTCTTTAAAGCATTTTTCCCAATTAAATTTCTTTAAAACAGATTTTCTACCTTTTTTAGCAAACGAATTTCTTAATATTTTATTTTCATATAAAATTTCTATAGAACTTGCTAATGCATCAAAATCTCCAGCTTTAACTAATAACCCGTTTTTACCAACAATCTCTCTTATTGATGGAAAATCAGAAGCTATTAAAGGTTTCTCACAAGCTAATGCTTCAGCAGCACTAAAACCAAAACCTTCGTACATTAAAGTAGGAAATACAATTAAATCAGCTTTTTGATAGTAACTAACAATATCCTTAACATTTAACTCAAATTTAACAGGCCAACTAAAAGCCTCTCTTTTTAATTCATTTAAATAATCCTTATCAGAAACAAAACCAACAATTATTAATTCCATTTCTTTCAAAGTTTCAAGTGGAATTTTTTTAAATGCTTTAATTAATATATCTTGACCTTTTTCTCTACTAATTCTTGAAGGACAAACTATTGTAAATTTTTTATTTTTAATTTTTTTAGGTTTAAACTTCTTAAAATCAACACCAGGATAAATTAATTTTAATTTTTTTTCTTCTACACCCAACTTTAATAAATCATTATAAGTTGCTTTGGATATAGCAATAATCTTATCAAATTTCCTTAACCTTTTTTTAACAAAAAATAATTGTAGTTTTTTAACCAAACTTTTTTTTCCAACATAACCCAATAAATGGCCTAAATGATATGAACACAATAATGTCTTAATACTTAAACTTGGAAACTCATAACAAGTAGCATGAATCAAATCAGGTTTTATTTCCTCCAAATATTTTTTAGTTTTTCTATAAAATTTCAAATAATTCCAGAATTTATTATTACTTTTTTGATTAATGGCATATGTATCTTCAGGTAATAAACCTAAATCTTTTTTAAAACCACTTATTAAGCTTACGTCATATACTTTCTTAGCTCTTTTCCAAATCTCATAAGTATGCAACTCTCCTCCACCAAAAGAATCTTCTGGGAATAATCTTGTTATAAAAGTTAGTTTCATAATTTTCTTATTAAAATCAATAAACTTATATATTTTTTTAATCCAAATTTAGTAACTTAATTTTTGTTATAATATTCTCAACAGTGATATTTTTCATACTTTCATTTGGTTTTGGGCTAAAAAGATTCCCTACTGGTTTATATATGGTTATTACATTCTTTCCTAATGGTTTACAAAATGATGGATGAACACGGTTAAACAAAACTATTAATGGAATTTTTAAAGCAGCTGCAAGGTGTGCAGTACCCGTATCTACACTTAATACTAATTTAGATTCAGCAACAAGGTCAATTAGTTCTTTAATACCAGTTTTACCACACAAATTTTTAATATTTCTTTTATAAGTAGAAAGTTTTTTAATTTTTTCTCCTTCTTCAAAATCTTCTTTCACACCAGTTAGATATGCACTAAAGTTATATTTTTCGATTAAATAATCAATAACTTTTGCCCAATTTTTAGGCGACCATCTACGTATTAACTGAGTACCGCATGGATTTACTATAAAATAATTTTTCTTTTTTTTAACAATATCTAAATTTGGTTCTATTTTTTCTAATCTAAATTTTGGTAAAAATTTTAAGGTAGCCATTACCCTTTCAAATTCATGCTTTTTATCAAATTTATATGCAGGAACCTTGTGGGTAAATAACAAACCTTTTATTCCATTATAAAAAACATTTCCATAAAAAATAACCCATTTAATTTTAGCATCCTTAGCCATTTTGATAAATTTTATACTTGTAGGCAAAATCACAAAACAAACATCATATTTTTTTAATTTATTTTTATTCAAACTTTTAAAATTTTTAACTGTAACATTTAAATGATTGTATATTGGAGAATATTTTAGAGACATGAACACATCTATTTGTAAGTTTGGTTTCCATTTTTTTAAAAGTCTAAAAAAAGGTTCACGAATAACAAATTCTCCTAGCGCAGGTTTTTCCATAAAAACACAAATTTTGTTGATATCTTTTTTTGTTAAACTCTCTGACACTCTTTTAAACAACTTGAAAAAAAGATAATCCAATCTTAATATGATTTGTCTATAAAAAGAATAAATAGAATAACAATTATATTTCAAAAATTCTCTTAACCAACTTTTAAGATTCATTTTTTAACTTAGCAAATATATTAAGTCCAAACACCAAAGTTATTTTGTTAATAAAATTGTTTTCTGTATAGTTCTTCCATATTCTCTTCAGAAAAGGAATATATAAATAATATGTAACTATTTTATTTATCTTTAAATCACTTTTTTTTAATATAGAATGGAGTAGTAAAGGATTAAAATTCCATAAGTGGGTTGGATCTCCACTAAATTTTTTTCCTCTTAACCAACAAAAGAATTTTATAAGTGCCCAATGATTTATTGTCGATAATACTAAAATTCCACCTGGTTTAAGTAACTTTTTAATTTTTTTTAATATTTCAATTGGTTTAGATAAGTGTTCAATAACTTGAATCATAACAATTTTATCATAAAGTCCTTTAATATTATCTTTTTCGATATCCTTGACTTCAAACTTAATAGATTTATATTTTCTTTTAGCAATCCTAATAGCTTCTTTATTTATATCAATTCCTTTAACTTTCACACCAAGCTTTTTTAAGAGATAACAAAATTCACCGGTGTTACATCCAATTTCTAGAATTTTTTCACCCTGTTCTGGTTTTAATAATTTAAGGACATATTTAAATTCTAATTCCTCTTCAGGTTTAATCTTCTCATGATTTTTTGCATATTTAAAGTTATAATAAATTTTCACTTTTTAAATGTAATTATTCCTAAATGTTTTATAGCATGTTTAACTCTCTTCCAATTTGGAAGATTTCCTTCGGATAAAATTCTAAATAATTTTTTTAAATATCCTCTATACAGTATTCTTCTTTCGATACTCATTTTAACTTTCATTAAAATATCATCTGGTATCTTACTAACATTTATAGTCATATAATGAAAATCAGATTGTTGTGCCCATTCTTCTATTGATTTTGGTTCATTAATCAAACCCCTTTTAATACAATAATCATAAGTTTCTGTTGGAGGCAATGGTTGATAGATTCCTAATCCAATATAATCTGGAGGATTTTGTTTAATAAAATGTATTGTTTGATTTAAATCTTCCATAGTTTCATCAGGAGTTCCTATCATAAAACTCGCTCCACTAAATATTTTAAATTTCCTACATTTTCTTATTGCATCTCTGCCTTGTTGAACAGTTGTACCTTTTTTTAAAAAATTAAGAACTCTTTGACTACCACTTTCAATACCCATTTGTAAAGTCCAAACACCAGCTTTTTTATAAGCTTTTAGTATTTCTTCATTAACCAAATTCACTCTAGAAAAAATAAACATTTTTAAATCAAGATGTTGAATATTCTTTAATATTTCCAGAGCCCTTTTTTTATTTGAGGGAAAATTATCATCAGGTATACAAATTCTCTTATCCTTATACTTTTCATATAACCTAGTAATAAGTTCTATCGAATTTTGGGTTGATAAATTTCTATAATTTTCAAATCTTTTTTTACCCCAAAGATAATTATTATAACAAAAAGCACAACGATAAGGACAACCACGACTTGTACTAATATAAAACATATCATAATTTTTTACATTTACTAAATCATAATTGGGAAAAGGCAATTCATCGAGATTTGCAAATGACCTAAAAGGATTTAAATCCAAACCTTTTACTTTTGAAATATCCCTTCCTTTTTCAATCAAATTAGCAATCTCAAGCATAGTATATTCACCTTCTCCTCTTACTATATGATCAACTAAAGGATGTTCTAACGTATTTCTTGGAACAGCAGTAGGGTGAAATCCTCCCCAAATAACTAAAGCATTAGAATTTTCTTTTACAACTTTTGATACATTTAAAGCATCATAAAGAACTCTTCCAGTCATAGTACTGATTCCAACTATATCCGGATCAAAACGTTTAAGTTCTTTTATTAATACTTCATTTTTAATATTATCTCCAAGATTACGATCAAATATTTTTACTTTATGATTATATTTCTCTAGCATAGTTCCTATGTATATAAGTCCTAAAGGCATTGTAGCATCATAATCTTTGTTTTCTGTTTTATAAGAAAAACAAGCTTGTACAAGAAGAACCCTTGTCATTTTTTAATTTCTCCAAGCTTTTTAGCAATATTAAATATTTGTTTTTCGAAAGCTTTTCTTCCAAATCTTTTTTTAGCCATCATCTTTGCTTTCTTACTCATTTGAAGTCTAATTTTTTTATTATTTAATAAATATTTTGTTTTACTTATCATCTCATTTACATCTTTAATAACAAATCCTGTTTTTCCATTAATAACAATTTCTTCAGGCCCCCCCTTTCCAAATGTAATAGTTGGCAAGCCAGAAGCTTGTGCTTCTGCAAGTGCCATACCAAAGCATTCGTACTCGACAGGATAAAGAAAAATTTTAGCTTTTTTAAATTCTTTTTTAATCTCTTCATGAGTAGCATTTATAACAAACTTAATTTTCCTACCTTTAGCAAGTTTTTTTAATTTATTTAAATAATATAAATTTTCTTTGTTCACACTTCCAATTATTGTTAGGTTTGTATTAATTTTCTTCTGCACTTCTATTAATCTCTCAACAAATTTGCTTGGAATAATTCTTAAAAGAGAAACGATACCTTCTTTTCCTTCATTTTTAATATCAAAAAAATTGTCACTGACCATAGGATATAATATATTTGGTTTTATTTTCCATACAGCCTCAAAAATTTTTTGAGTAAATTTGCTATTTGTAGATATCAGATCTATTTTATTAATAACTCTTTTAGCTAAAATTGTATATATATTACCATATAAAGTTGGTATAATCCTTCCTTTTACTTTTAAAACAAGACCTGGAGCTCTTGGATGGTAATACAAAAACACAGGTATTTTATCTTTAATTGGTAATAATGTATTATGGATAATTGAACCAACTTCAAAGAACCCGTCAATTTTACCATTTATTTTTTTATAAGCTTTCTTCATTTGAAATCTATTAACTATATTAAAACAAGGATATTGTTTAATTTTATAGTTTATAAATTTAATATCTTTGATATCAATTTCATAGAACTTAGATATATATTCTTTTTTCCAAGTATTTCCAGCTAAAAAAATAACTTCATATTTTTTACTTAAAATTTCTGCGATTAAATAAGCTAATTTAGTTCCACCCCCTTTAGAAGATACATTATGGTATGAAACTATAAATCTCATCTTCAATAAAATTCATTAATTTTTTTACAAATAAATTCTACCTGTTGTTCTTCTAGATCAGGAAACATAGGTAATGATAAAATTTCTTTAACATATTGTTCGGTTCTTGGTAAACTACAAGTAAATTCTTTAAAAATGGGTTGTTTGTGTAAGGGTATAGGATAATGTATTCCAGTTTGTATATTATTATCATTTAAATACTCTTTTAATTTATCCCTATTTTTTGTTCTTATAACATATAAATGATAAGCATGTTTTTTATTTTCTTCTTCTATTGGTTTTATTATATTATTGCTTAAATTGCTATTATATGCTTCAGCAATTTTTCTTCTTTTCTCAACCCATTCTTCTACATATTTCAATTGTTCAAGACCAATAGCAGCAGAGATTTCACTCATTCTAAAATTTAAACTAAGTTCTCCATAAAGAAATCTTTGTTTTTGCCCATGTTCTCTTAATGCCTTTAACCTTTCATAAATCTCTTCATTATCAGTTAATACCATACCTCCATCTCCAGCAACAGTCATATTTTTTGATGGAAAAAACGAAAAACAAGAAATATCTCCAAAACTACCAGCTCTTTTTCCTTTATATTCAGCACAATGTGCTTGTGCAGCATCTTCTATCAAAAATAAATTATATTTTTCTTTTATCTTTATCAATTTATCCATATCATTCATTAATCCATATAAATGAACACACATTATTGCTTTTGTTTTATTAGTTATTTTATTTTGTAAATCATTTAAGTCTATATTATAATTTTCATCTATATCAACAAAAATAGGTTTAGCACCCAAATATAAAATCGGAGAAGCACTAGCCACAAAAGTATGAGATGGAACTAAAACTTCATCTCCTTCTTTAATACTTAATACCCTTAAAGCTAAATAAATAGCATTAGTTCCATTACATGTACCTATACCATATTTTTTTCCACAAAATTTTGCAAATTCCTCCTCAAACTCCTTTAGTACAGGACCTTTAATAAACCTTCCACTATCTAAAATTTCAAGAACTTTTTTTTTCATATTTTCTGTTATTATTGGTTTGCTTAATGGTATCATTTTAAGGATTAAAATATAGAGTAAATACTTAAAAACTTTATGTTTGTTTTAGACATTTAGAACAAATAATATCTACCTTATAACCTTCAAAACCGTTATTTATAGGCTTTTTTTTATTTTTGATACAATTAATAAAATGTTTAAGTTCTTCTGTCAAAGGATCATTTTTAGTAAAATTTATTTTTTTCTCTTTTCTTCTAATAGTTTTATTATAGTCAATTTCTATAGGATAACTTATTATCTCTTGACTTAATAAATCAGCATATATTTTTTGTTTTTTTGCAATTATCCATATATCTCTTTTTTTCTCAGGGTGAAACCAACTAACCTCCAAATTAGCTAAGAAATTTTTATAATCCATTATAATAGTTGCACAATCTTCTCTTATTTGAGATAAATAATTCACTTTTTTACACATAACATTTTCAGGTTCTTTCTCTAAAATAAAATTTAAGATATCTATTAAATGAGAAGCAAAA
>CAZRVI010000003.1:0-8518 GCA_964603525.1 Candidatus Woesearchaeota archaeon
AGGGTCTATCATAATATTAAACTATAAAATTCAGAATTTATAAAGTTTATTAAAAATCTAATAAACTTGCCTTCATTCTTACCTTTGCAGATCTACCATAAAGCTCATCATAAATCAAACCAACAACAACACCACTTGTCTTTACATAATATAAAACAAAATATAAAAAATTTTATTATAAAATGTTGATAATTTTTCTAACGTTATTCATATTATCTTTTACTATAAATTAATTTTTCCGATAACAATTTAAAAACATATATTAACAGATACAATAAAGAATATCTTCACCCATACATCTATATTCTATATATCTACCTTTATTTTTATAACAAACTTTCTTACAAATAAAAGGTCTTTCTTCTAAAGAAACCGCTTCACATTTATACCTACTATCTATAATCTCCTTAGTAGATTTAAATTGTTCTTCAAAATTTGTTTCTCTTTCAAAATATTTATTATAATTAGTTTCAGTTGTATTTATTATTGGTTGTCTATACAGGAATATTATAAAAACTAAGATTAAAATTAAAAGAATATATAAATATTTTTTATATTTCTGCCAATAAAAAGAAGGAAGTTTTTTTACTTTTATAGGGAAATGTTCTTCTTTAATATCCTTAAGGATATTTTGGGGGTTTTTTGTAATTTCTATTTTTTCTTCAGAAAGAATAGGAAATGTTTCCTTTCTTTTTAATAAATTATATAATGCTTTTTTGTATTCATCGTCTTCTTTTTTAGATTTCTTAATCAAAAAGTCTACATAAGCTAAACAAGGATGTCCTTTTCTTTTTTCAGAATGTTTTTCTATAGTATAAACACTCGGTTCATAAGGTTTACTATGTTCTCTACAAAAATATTTTTTACAGTATTTACATTTGATTAATTTCCTTCTTTTTCTGCATAAGTGATAATTACATCTAGTTTTATCAACTCTATTTTTTCTTTTATCTTCTTTTATCTCCTTAATTTCATTCGAACGGATATGGATTACCCCCGAAGGAACTTTGAAACTAGCAATTTTACTTTTGCTTTCCTCTTTATAAAATTCTAAACTATGGTCTTCTTTTAGAATATGACTTACTTCATGTGCAGCAACAGCCACAATATCTTCAAAATCCATTTTGTTTAACTGCTCTTTAGAAACACAGATCTTATTTAATTCAACATGATAATGGGCTAATTCATCTCTTTTTTCATCCTTACAACCCTTAAAATTTATATACGGTGTTGGCAATTTTCTTTTATTACAAATCATCAAAACTGCTTCTTTAAATCTTTTTTTCTTAAATTTTAATAATTTTTTCTTAAATTTAATTTCAGAGCGTTCCATATTCTCACCATTTTTTATACTTGATTTTTTTACATCTTTCACAAATATATCTTTGCTCAAATTCCCCAGTACCTAAATTATGTGGTCCACCAAACTTTACCCATTTATGAAATCCAAACAGGCATTTTAATTTATTCATAAAATTTTCTTCAGACATACTTTACTCCTTTTTTCTTTCTATTAACATATAAAATTGTTAAACAACCTAAAAATAATATTATGATAAAACTTACAATTCCAACCTTTTTATTTAATTCAAATTTTCTAATAATAACATCCAACCATAGAAGTAAACCCAATATAAATATAATTACAACTAAAATTCTTATAAGAATCCATTCAGCTCTTTCAACTTTGTGTTCATATTCATGTTCATATATTGTTTTTAATTCTAAATTTTCAACTCTATTATCATTTTTATTTTTATTTTTATGATGAACTTGGTATTTTTTAAAAGGTAAAGAATATTTTTTTCTATTTTTTAAGTATATTTTTCTATATGCTATTCCTCTATGAACTAATTTTTTACTATCCTTCCACCTTATATTTCCTTGAAAATCCTTATATGTTTGTTCTTTGAACTTATTTTTATCCATCTTAAATTGTCCTTTTTAAATTTTAAGATACCTATTAATTAAATTTTTAGTGTTTTTAGAAACTCTTATGTGACTTTTAGAATTATACCAAGCGACATATTTGATTTCTTTTCTTGGTCTTAGTCTACCATATGCTTTGATTAAGAAAACTTTTGCGTGATTTCTTACCTTTCTTCCCTTGTGGTCTCTCCACTTTCTTCCTTTATAACTAAATAAATATTTTACAGATTTTGTTTTAAGACCTGTTTCTTCTCTTAATTCTCTCATAGCTGCTCTTTTTCTAGATTCTTTTCTATTAGCTCCCCCACCTGGAAGAGCAAATATCTTTCTTCTTCCTGCGACCACCAATATCCCTTTTTTGGATTCTACAATTGCTACCCCTTTCCTTCTTACTCTAGTCATTTTTATCTCCTAAATAATTCAATTACATCTTGAATAGTTATTTTATCTTTCATTGAAAAAGCCCATACCCCTAAAAAGAAAGCAATGATTACTAAAATAATTCCTAAAACTCTTGTTCCTATAAATATTCCTCCTAAAAAGGCTAATAATAATGCAATAAGTCCAATTACTCCTCCAAAAGCATAAACTGCCACTATCTGGATTATCAAAAGTAAAATTAAAACCAATGGAAAAATCCCTGAAAACATTCCTTTTGAAGCGACGCTTGAAAAAGTTTTAGCGATTTTACTCATAGGATTAACCCCTGCATACACCCATAACCCTTCTAAAAAACCAAATCCTATGATTAATTCTTTTGTTAAATCCTTAGGCAATTTTTCTTTTTCCATTCTCGTACATTATTTATTTCTCTAATGAGAAAAATTCTCTCTTATTAAATCCAAAAACTCTTGCAATAATATTATTTGGGAAATAACCTATTCTTCTATTATACTTAGAGACTCTTCTATTGTATTCTTTTCTTTCATGTTTTAGATCTCTTTCAACCCTTTTAATCTCTGATCGTAAGTCTTTGAAATTTCTATCTGCTTTAAGTTTTGGATATTTTTCTACAACTACCATCAATCTTCCAAGAACAGATTCTAAAGCATTAGATAAATTTACTTTTTCATTTATTCTTTTTGCTTTTCCCCATTGGGATCTCAAGCTAGTAACTTCCTTTAGTGTTCCTGCTTCGTGTTTGGTATATCCCTTTACACTTTCTGTCAAGGCAGGTATAGCATCATACTTTCTTCTTAAAGCAACTTCTATATTTGACCACTTTTCATCTACTTTTACTTTGTTATAAAGGAGATAATTGTAAACTCTAATAATCCAACTTATAAGATTAATAGCTACAATTCCTATTGCAAAGAGAGTTCCTATTAGCCACCAGTTCATTTTTTATCCTCCGTAAATTTAATTGCTTTTTTATAATATTCTTCCTTCTCGTTAAGATTAACAGGAACAACTTTAACTTTAAAGAACTGAATCATTTTTTTAATTGCCTCTTGTTTTGTTTTTAAGCTGTTCACTAATTTATATGCTTCTACAATTTTATCTTCTCTTTCCGATAGATCAACTTGTATTTTAACCATTTATAACACCTTATTATATAGTAATATATAATGATATATATATATAAACTTTTCGGTTAAGATTTAAAAAATTAATTACTTAATTTAATTAAATTTGTTTTTGAAAACTTTCATTAAACATAAACTTTTATAAACATTAAAATTTTAAATTCTATTAAACTTTACAATTTAAAAAGGAGGTAACACAAATGGCAAAGAAAAAGAAGAAATCTAAAAAAACAAAAAAGAAAAAGAAGAAATAACAATGAAACACAACTTAAAAGTTATTTTAATTCTTGTTTTTTTATTTTTAATAGCCCAGTATATAGGAATATTTGTAACTAATCATTATAGAGAAAAAGAATTACCTTACAAAATTGAAAGACCAAAGTTTGAAACTAAAACATCCTTTATCCAATTATTCTCAACCATAATCCTAGTTTCAATAATAGCTTTTATCTTAATTAAACTAAGAGCTGAAAAAATTTGGAAATTCTGGTTTTTCTTTGCAGTCTGGTTTTGTTTATTAGTAGCATTCTCAACATTCTTTTACCAATTAGCAGCATTAATTATTGCATTCATTGCAGCATTCTTAAAAGTTTTTAGACCAACAATCATTCTGCACAACACAACAGAACTATTCATTTATGCTGGTTTAGCAGCAGTTTTTACACCATTATTTTCAATACTATCAATTTCAATATTATTAATCTTAATCTCCTGTTATGATATGATAGCAGTATGGAAAACAAAACATATGATATCCCTTGCCAAATTCCAAACAAAATTAAAAATATTCGCAGGTCTAATTATTCCTTATAAAAAAAATAGAATGGCTATTTTAGGTGGAGGTGATGTAGGATTTCCAATTTTATTCACAGCAGTTGCATATAACTTTATAGGAACTAAAGCATTACTAATTCCCCTATTTACCTCGCTATCCCTCTTCCTTTTATTATATAAAGGAAAAAAGAAAAAATTTTATCCAGCTATGCCTTTCTTAACAATAGGTTGCTTTACTGGTTTAATAGCTTCTTTATTGATCTAAATAAAAACTTCCAATCTGCATTCAGTAATTAAATAACTTTTTTCCTGGATTATTATAAATATCTTCTAAAAAAAGTTGTTCATTTCCAGTTTCTTCACCTTCTCTATTTAAAAAATGTAATTCATGATATTCTTCTGGAAATAGAAATTCATCATCCCTATCATGATGTTTGCTCATTTCTGGTAACCATGGAAACAAAACCTTTTGTTCTAACTTTCCTAAAATAAATAATTTACCCATAATCTAAAATCAAATAAATAAAAATTTAAAGATTTCTATTACAAAATATATATTTTTTTAATAAAACCCTGGCAGGAAACAACCCTTCAGGCCTCAAAGAGTAAGGAAGAGCTATTTCCTGCTGGGGAAAAAAGAGGTGATTATTAAATCTTAACTTCTCCAGCAAATATTAAACAAATTTTCTAATGCAGTTGCAAAATAAGGTGTATTAACCCAAACTGCACTATCATAATTTTCATGAATCTTCTCATCATTAATCATAAACATAACTTCTTTACCATCTACAATACAAAACCTTGCATTAATATTAACATTTTTAATTTGTATATTCTTTAATTCCTTAATCAATTTCTTAACTTCATCATTAATTTTAGTTCCAATTTTTATTTTTACACCTTTACTAGATAACCTCTTCAACCTATTTCTTAAAAATTTAATTTTTCTTACAAAACCATCTGCACCAGTCACTAAAATAACTGATTTTTTAGCATTCTGCAGCATACTATCAATATGATTATAAACATTATCTCTTCCTTTTATTGCACCTGACAAAGAACTTGGATCAATATGCTCAATTCCTTGCTTATATAATAACTCAATATCTTTAAAAACATTATCTTGCTTAACTTTATCCAAATCTCTTATCTTTCTATCAGTTTCTTTTTTCAATGTTTTTTTTAATCTTCTTAATATTTCCTCTGGTTTAACAGCTATATATTTAATAGGTTTGCCAATTTTAGTTATTACAAACCCTTTCTTCTCTAAACTTTCCAAAATATCATAGCTCCTTGATCTTGGAACACCAGAAATATCACTTAATTCACCTGCACTTGCAATGCCTCTACTTAACAAAGCAGTCCAGATTTTAACTTCATAAATATTTAAATCAAAAGCACTTCTTAATCTTTTTAAAAAACTTTCTTGAACTATCATCTTAACTCAATTTAATCTAACAGAACTTATATATAAACTTTTCTATTATTTAATTATTATAAAGTAGTAACTATCAATCAATATTAAATTACCATTCCATAATCTCATCAATTTCTTTATCAATATCACCTAAATTATCAGGATCAATATCTTTTTCCATATTCTCAACTTCACTAATCTCATTCTTCTCCTCTTTCTCTTCAACAGGAACACAACCACTTATATTAACTATAATACCAACAATAAATATAAAACATATTAATAATACAATACCTTTCATATTATTTAATATGCCTCCATTACTATTTAAATATTTTCAAAATAAAAAAATAAAAAATAATTTTAATTATTACTCTTCTTCAGCTTCCTCAACTAATTCTTCTTCAGCCTCTTCTTCTACCTCACTAACTTCATCTTCTTCTAATTCTTCTTCCATATTTTCATTCTTTAATTCCTTAAAAATCTCTTTCAACGCTTTATTAGCTTCTTTTAATGCTTTATGTGCTTCCTTCATATATTCATGACCTTCCCTAACTAAACCATCATTAAATAACTCTCTAGCTTTCTTATAGTTCTCTTTTGCTTCATCTAAAAATCCATTAAACTTCTCTATTAATGGCTCTAGCTCACTTATATCCTTACCTTCCTCAACCATTCTCTCCAGTATTCTATTTAATCTATTCTCTAAATGTTTACTCCTCACTATTATACCACCAATCCTTGCATTAACCACTCTTCCAACTGCTCTCTTTACTTTTGGCTTTAAATCCAACCATACTTCTTTTAATTCCTTTGCAACTTCTCTTATTTCTTCTTTCGAACTTTCAGAAGTTAAAGATAATGCTTCTTCTTTTACTTTTTCTACTTTTGCTATTTCTTCCTTTATTTTCTCTAAAATTTCACTTACCTCTTCCTCACTTAAATCTTCATTGCTCTCTACTCTCTCTTTAACCATCTCTAAATGCTTTAATATCATATCACTTACATCTACTAAGAATTCACTAACTTTTTCTTTAATTTCCCCTTCTTTCTCTTTATATTCATCCCCAGTTAAACCTTTTAATTCATTTTTTAACTTTCTAATAGCCTTACTTTTCTTAACATATCTCTCCTTAATATCCAAATAAGTTTTTTTCGCTTTGTTATACCTTTCTAATGCTAGTTTATATTTTTCTTTGGCAACAATTCTTGCTTTAAACCCATTTTTCTTGAATTTCCTAAACTCTTTCTCTTTTCTTAACTCCATAAAACCTTTTATCTTCTCTAATTTCTTCTTAGATATTCTATTTAATCTCTTAAGATCCTTTTCTTTTAATTTTTTAACTAACTCTACTCTTCTCTTTAAAGTTCTTTCACATTTCTCAACATCAATTCCCTTTTCTTTACATTTATCAATAGCAACCATTAGCATCTCTTTCTGGAAGTTTCTTATATCCTCTGCTTTAACACCTCTTATTTTTCTAATCTCCTTTTTTAACCTTTTAAGTCTTTTAGTTACTAATTTCTTATTATCAATACCTTTTCCTTTATTTTCATCACTTGTTGTAACAGCATTATCCAAACCATTATTACCTTCATCACTAACTATATTACCTCTATGGTCATTATTCTTATTACTATCTCCTTCAGAATATCCCTCCGCCAATACTGAAGGCATTAGACTCACTAAAAATATTCCAATTATAAACAAACTTAACAGCCTTTTCATTTTTACCTCCTTACAACTTTATTAAATTTAGTTTTATATAAGAACAATTACTTTATAAACATACTTTCTAAAAGCTTTATAAAGTTTAAATTCTAATTAATTAAAATGACTAAAAGATTGTTTATTAATATACCAATTATATTAATTTTAGTAGCTTTAGTTATGCCTTTAACTTTAGCAGCACAACTGCAAGGAAACATATATAACAACTACCTAAAACCATCTAAAGCAATAGTTGAAATAAACACAAAACCAATCCAAAAACTTGTAGTTAACAATAATTACAAATTCAATGTACCATTAGGAACATACACAATTAAAGCATATTATAATAACCTCAAAACAGAAGAAAATATTACAATAACTAAAGAAGGCATTTATAATCTTGATTTAATTATGTTTCCAACTTTTGAAGAAGAAGAGTCTCTATACAACTTTGATATTGATATAGAATATGAAAAAAAATCTTACTGGTATATCTACCTAATAGTTATTGGCATAATCTTAATTATAGTTTCCTGTTTTATTCCAAAAAAGAAAATAACTAAGGAAGAAGATCCATTAACAAAAGAACTATTAGATTTTATCAAAGAAAAAGATGGCAGAGTAACACAAAAAGAAATCAGAAAAAAGTTTCCATTATCAGAAGCAAAGATTTCTTTAATCCTAACAGAACTAGAACACAATAAAAAAATTAAAAAAATCAAAAAAGGAAGATCAAATATAATTATTTTAAGAATCTAAATATGGACTCATAGTCTTTATTATTTATTATTAATAGTCCTTTGCTCCTCAATCCCTTTTTTACCCATAATATCCTATTCTTCTCAACAACTCACATCCCTTTCTAAAATTAATAATCTCATCCCCAACTCTTCTTCTAACAGACCTTTTCTGTCCAGAACTACCCATCCGCTTCACTTCTTGTGCTAACTTCTCTACTGCTCTTCTTGTTACTAACTTCCCTATTAACTCCTTTACTCTCCCTTCTGTTACTATTAACTTTAAATTTGCATATTGAAGTTGTTCGTACCTATCTAGCGTTCCTTCCAACATATATAGAAGAGATAAAGAATCATCACCAATAGTTATTATTGCTCCTAAACCACCATGTTCCTTTGTTTGTATTGGTCTAATATCTTC
>CAZRVI010000003.1:8618-35287 GCA_964603525.1 Candidatus Woesearchaeota archaeon
TTATTATTGCTCCTAAACCACCATGTTCCTTTGTTTGTATTGGTCTAATATCTTCTGTTAAAAAATGATATGCTGAAGTAGCTATTCCAACAACAAGTTCATCATGTTTATCAGAATCAAAATACTCTATTAATTCTTCAGGATTTTCCTTATAAGCTTTTGCAACAACTCTAACTATATGCCTTATTCTATTTCCATTCGTTTTTTTATAACATTTATGAACTAATTTTTCTAATTTCTTTTCTTTTTCTTTTTTATCCATTTTAATCACTATTATTTTAAAAAACTAATAATTTATAAACCTTTCGATTTGTTATTACTTATTAGAAATCACAAATCTATCTTATCTCTTAATATAAATCTCACCAAAATGTTCTTTCTGCTCTAAATTAATCTTATTTTTATTATCCAAATGCAATAAAGGTATAAATGTCATTATCTTATCTTCTTTCTTATCTGAACTTACTAATTCACTAAAACTAACTTCCTCTTTTTTCTTTAAAAAACCAAGAATTTTCTCATAAATTTTCTTAATTAATTTTCCAATATCAATTTTCTTTTCAGGTAATTTAACCTCTCTAATTACTTTTTCTTTTTCTCTTCTTATTCTCCTTCTTTTTTCAACATGTAAAGCTTTATTCAAAGCCTTCATTAAATCATCTAAACTAACTTTTCTCTTCCTAGCTTGAGGAGTTTTTAGTAATAATGCTGGGATCTTAAATTCTTCTTGCATTTCTTCTATTTCATTCAATATATCCTCATCTTTAGCAAATAATTGACTATCAAACTCTGCTATATTTTCAACTAACAGTTTATTGGATTTAATTTTCAATAAAATAGCAGCAGCCAACAACACTTTACCAGAAATAAAAAAATTATGCTCCTCTAATTTCTTAATTATCTCTATATATTTTTTATATAACAAAGAAACATCAATATCCCAAGGATTCATCTGCTCACTCTTTACTAAATCATAAATAATATTTTGCCATGTAATCTCATCTTCCTGCATTAACATACTTAATAATCTATCTTGCACCAAAATCACCCTTAGGATAAACCTTATAATATTAATTTTAATAACTTATTATTTTATTTGATATTTAATCTATAAAGCACATCTATTATATTAATTAATTTAATTTTATAATTATTTATCTTCTTTAATTTATTTTCTCCTAAATAAACAACAATCCCTTCTTTAACAGCATACTTCTTTAAAAAATAAATTAAACTTAATAAATCTTCTTTTCTTAAATCCTTCTTAGCCTTAACCTCAATTGGAATAATCTTCTTTTTATCTAACTTAATAAAATCAACCTCTTTATTTCCTTTTCTCCAATAGTTTTCAATATCCAATGATGCTACTAAAGATTCATATATTTCTCCTTTCTCCAAATCAGGATAAAACGGAAAGCATAAAGAAATATTATAAGGATAAACTTTTCTTAACTTTCTTGAAGTTGCTCTAATAGAAGGCCTATAATTCTTTATTAATTTAATCATCTTTGCAAACCTTAAATAATTAATATGTTTCTCCAAGATAGTCTTATGAACTCTTAAACTACTTGATAAAGAATCCATATTCAGAATTTCACCTGGATTTGAAAAGAATTCTTCAATCAAAACAGATAAAAGATTTATTCTAACCTTATCAAATATTTCAGGAATATCAATCTTAACAACCTTATCAATTACAAGTTCTTTAATATATTCATAAACTCTTTTCTCATCCTTCCATCTAACAATCTCTGGAAAAGGTCTTTTAATATAATAAGGAAAAATTTTCTCAATATCATACCTGTACAATTCAAAGTTATCCAGTTTTTTCTGGAAATAAAGCTCAAAAAACTCTTTCAAAGTTAAAGTAGGAATTTCTCTTAAAAAATATCTTCCAGCCAAGTTTTTAATCACATCTGATTCTATTATTAAACTAGCTGAACCAGAAACAAATATCTTAATATTTGGAAGAGAATCATATAACTGTTTAATTTTTAAACTCCAATCCTTTAATCTTTGAATTTCATCAAAAAACACATAAATCTTTTCTTCTTTCCAGTTAACATCAGTTAATTTCCCATATTCCTTTAATATCTCAATTGGTTCTACAACCTTCTCATCAAAGCTAAAATAAAGTATTTTCTCTGATTTTATTTTTTTTAATAACTCTTTTATAATCTGGTACATCAAAGTTGTTTTTCCCACTCTTCTTAAACCAGTTAATATTATGATTTGTCTATATTTAACCAAATCTTTAATTTCCTTAAAAATAAATCTTAAATATTCTTTGGCTTTCTCTTTTGAAATTGTTCCTGTTTTCCACCAAGTGTTATTTAATAACAATATGTCTTTTATCATTTTACATTTATACAAAAATCAGAACTAATATTTAAATTTTTCGTTCCAATATTTGAACTAATGTTATTGTAATAAATACTTTTTCTATTATGTTGCTACTTTACAATTAGAATACAATAATCTTTATATATTAAATCCATCTTACTAAGGCTTTATCACCTCTTTTTCCCTAGGGAGTTTCTTTTTTCCCTGGGGTTTAACCTTCTAAAACTTTAATTTTTAGAAATAATCTCTTTAAACAAATTCTGAATTTTCTTTAGCTCTTTATCATCACAAGATTTATGTTTATTCTCTTTAATTTCTTCTTTTATTTCCTCTTTCATTTTCCTTTATACTCACAGTAATGACATTTACCACAATAATATCTATCCTTCATGTCTGCTAAAAACACACCAGCTCCACATTTAGGACAGAATCTTTTATAGCCTTTTTTATACAACTCCCATCTTTTACTAGGCCTTTTATTTTTTACTTTCTTCTTTCCCTTTATCCTTACTTTCTTCTTCCTCTTGCTTGGCTTTCCCATCTTCTACCTTCTTTAACTCCTTTTTTTCTTTAGCACTTTCTTTTCCTTCACTTTTAACTTCCTTTTTTTTCTTTTGCTTAATAATTTCTATTTTATTTAAGTCTTCTTTTGATTTATAAATTTTAGCATAAACTTTGGCTTTATCTACTCCAAATTCTTGATAAATATGTTCTACAACAATTAATTCTTCTTCTGTCTTAAAAATTTCAGCTAATTTTTTCTTTACTTCATTATTACTTGGAGTTCTTTCTTCAACTTTTATCTCGCCTTCTATCTCTTTCCTATTCAATAACTTATTCTCTTTATCCTCTAAAATCTTTAATTGCATTTTAGTTTATTATAAACACTAAAAAATTATCTTACTTTAATAGCATACTCCCCTTTAGATTTAGCACCTATTTCTTTTGCTATTTCACTTTTATCAGCATCTAAAATAAAAATCCTGCCTTTCCAGTTATCACTAAAAATTTTACCATGACACAATGGACATTCTTCTCCTTTCACAAAAATCTTACATTTCTTACAAACTTTTCTCATTTTCTATTTGGCTTTTTTAATTCTTTCTTTTTCTCTTTTTAATTCTTCTTCAATCCACTCCAACTTACCAAGCCAACTTTGACGCATAGTAAGCCCAATCTTTGGATTCAAAACATCTTTATAACTAACAGCAATTATTCTTGCTCTACATACATCCTTAACTTTTAAATTTCTTTTGCTTTGCTTACCAGTTAAAGCACCAGATTTAGAAAAACTAACATAATCATCCATTGTTTGGCTAATATGAACCATACCATCAACAGGACCAATATTAATAAAAGCAGCAAATTCAGTTATCTCAGATATATTCCCTATAACAACTTCCTGCATTTCAGGTTTGAAAGTTAAAATTTTAAATCTGGTATCATAATAAGCAGCACCATCTCCAGGAATAATAATTCCTTCCTTGATATCTAAAACTTCAGTAACCCCTATCACAATCCCTAAATTCTTATTAACAAAATTTTCAAAATCCTTATTCAATCTCTCCAAAACAGCTTTTCTAGTATCTTCTTTAAAACTTGTAGGAGGAACTCTTATATATCCATTAGCTTCTATTTCATAAAACATATTTAATTTTCTCCCTTAACATTTTTAAACTAATCAAACTTTAAATATTTTTTCTGTCTTATTATAATTATCTGTTTTTTTCTTTTTTTAAGTTTTTCCTTTAACTCTTTATCCATAGTAGCTATAATAGCATCTTGCTTTAATAACAAATCATCAACCTTACCTTTTTTAGTCTTAATTATCTTAAAATATTTTTTAGCAAATTCTACTGCCAATTTCCCTAATTTCTTTCCTCTTAATTCATCTAAACTTTTATCTAAAATACAAACTTTATAATTTTGATCTAAAATCCTATTTAATTCGCTGAATAAATCTACTTTATTTCTTAATATATATAATAAAAAGTTTGTATCAAGAATAACTTTTTGCATACTTACTAATTTATTTTGCATATTTATAAACCTTTTCACAAATAGCGCCTAAAGCAAAACTATTTTTACGATAATATTCATCAATATCCACTCCAAAACAATTTTCAATTTGACCAAGAAAATCAATTAGAAATCTTGAATTCCATGTTAAATCTTTCCCAACATTAAAATCCAAATCTATCTTCTCTGGAATTAACTTCGGATTTACATAAAGTTCAAAAGAATTTATAAAAAATTCTCTTATCCTAACAAATATGTCTTCTAATCTCATATTACCTTAAAAATTATTTTAATTTTTATTAATTTTTTGATTTCTGAAAATAGACATTTACATAAATATTTTTAACATAATTCACAAATAACTTATCATCTAGCCAAAAATATCAATTCTACTAATATAGCCTAAAAACCCAAAATTTTAAGGAATTAGCATAGAAAACTATATAAACCATAACATTTTTTTAACTTATTATAGCAAAGAATTTTGTTAAGGATGATTAATATGAAAATGTCAGAAACTAGTTATAAAGCCAGGGATATAACAGTTCTAAAAGGCCTAGACGGAGTCCTTAAAAGACCAGCTATGTATATAGGAGATACAGGATCGAGAGGTTTGCATCATATTTTATACGAAGCAATTGATAATAGCTTGGATGAAGCATTATCAGGATTCTGCACAAAAATCCATGTTATACTAAATAAAAATGGTTCTGCAACAGTAATAGATAATGGAAGAGGAATCCCTGTAGACATCCATCCAACAGAAAAAAAGCCAGCGGTTGAAGTGGTATTAACAACCCTTCATGCTGGAGGAAAATTTGATAAATCCTCATACAAAATCTCTGGTGGTCTTCATGGTGTAGGAATTTCTGTAACAAACGCATTATCAACTTGGCTAGAAATAGAAATTAAAAGAGACAACAAAATATACAGACAAAGATACGAACACGGAAAACCAATTACACCTTTAATAGAAATAGGAACAACAGAAGAAACAGGAACAAAAATCACTTTTCTTCCAAACCCAGATATCTTTTCTACAACAAATTTTAATTTTGACATATTATCAGCAAGATTAAGGGAGTTAGCCTTTTTAAACAAAAATTTATTAATTATCCTAGAAGATGAAAAAACAAACAAAAAACTAGAATTTAAGTATGAAGGAGGAATTATTTCTTTTGTTGAACATTTAAACAAAAATAGAAATGGTTTACACAAATCAATATATTTCCACAAAGAAAAAAATAAAATTGATCTGGAAATCGCATTACAATATACTGATTCTTATAACCAAAAAATTTATTCTTTTTGTAATAATATCAATACAATTGAAGGAGGAACTCATTTAACAGGATTCAACACTGCTTTAACAAGATCCATAAATGATTATATTAAAAAAAACAAACTTAATGGAAACTCTCTAACAGGAGACGATGTAAAAGAAGGTTTAACAGCAATTATTTCGGTTAAAGTACCAGAACCACAATTTGAAGGGCAAACAAAAACAAAATTAGGAAATTCTAATGTTAAAGGGATAGTTTCATCAATAGTTTATTCCCAACTAACAACCTTCTTTGAAGAAAATCCAAAAATTGCAAAACTAATATGTAATAAAACAATTATGGCTGCAAAAGCAAGAGAAGCAGCAAGAAAAGCAAGAGAACTAACAAGGAGAAAATCTGTACTTGAATCAGGTTCATTGCCTGGTAAACTAGCTGATTGTCAAGAAAAAGATCCTGCAAAATGCGAATTATTTTTAGTAGAAGGAGATTCTGCAGGTGGAAGCTGTAAATCTGGAAGAGATAGAAAATTTCAAGCAATCTTACCTTTATGGGGTAAAATGTTAAACGTAGAAAAAGCAAGATTAGATAAAATCTATAATAATGATAAACTGCAACCAATAATTCTTGCTTTAGGTACAGGAATTGGAGAAGAATTTAATATTAAAAAATTAAGATACCATAAAATTATAATAATGGCGGATAGCGATGTAGATGGACAACATATATCTTGTCTATTATTAACTTTCTTTTATAGGTATATGAGACCCTTAATTGAAGCAGGATATCTATATATAGCACAACCCCCATTGTACAAAATAAAAAAAGGCAAAGAAACTTATTATTTGCATAATGAAAATAGATTACAAGATTTATTAAGAACATTACCAAATGCAACTGTTCAAAGATTCAAAGGTTTAGGAGAAATGAACCCTAATCAGCTATGGGAAACTACAATGAACCCTGAAAAAAGAATCTTAAAACAAGTTACAATAGAAGATGCCGTACAAGCAGATGAAATATTCACAATTCTAATGGGAAACCAAGTAGAACCCAGAAGAAAATTTATATTCCAACATGCAAAAGATGTTAAAAATTTAGACATATAAATTAAAAATGCCAGAAAAAATCCAGCAAAAATTAATAGAAGAAGAAATGAAAGAATCTTATGTAGATTATGCTATGTCAGTTATTACAGCAAGAGCATTGCCTGACATAAAAGATGGATTAAAACCAGTGCACAGAAGAATTCTTTATACAATGTATGAATTAGGTTTATTAGCTAACAAACCATTTAAAAAATCTGCAAGAATCGTCGGAGACTGTCTAGGAAAATATCATCCTCATGGAGACCAAGCAATATATGATGCATTAGTAAGAATGGCTCAAGACTTTTCATTAAGATATCCTTTAGTTGAAGGACAAGGTAATTGGGGAAGTATTGATGGAGATCCTGCAGCTGCTTTAAGGTATACAGAAGCAAGATTATCAAAAATCTCAGAAGAATTACTAACAGACATAGATAAAAACACAGTAAAATTCATACCAAATTTTGATAACACATTAAAAGAACCAACAATCTTGCCTGCAAAATTACCCAATTTACTAATTAATGGTTCTTCAGGTATAGCAGTAGGTATGGCAACCAATATTCCACCACATAATATTTCCGAAGCAATATCAGCAATTAAAGCAACAATAGATAACCCAAATATAACAATAAAAGAATTAATGAATTATCTTAAAGGACCCGATTTCCCCACAGGAGGAATCATATTAGGGACACAAGGAATTAAAAAATCATATGAAACAGGAAAAGGAAAAATAATTTTAAGAGCAAAAACAGAAATACAAAATAATAAAATCTTAATTAAAGAAATTCCATACCAAGTTAACAAAACTAATTTAATTGAATCTATCGCTAACTTAGTAAAAAACAAAATAATTCAAGGAATCTCAGATATAAGAGACGAATCAGATAAAACAGGAATGCAAATTGTCTTAAAATTAAAATCAAATGCAAACCCGAATATAATTCTAAATAAATTATTCAAACATACACAATTACAAATTACTTATGGAGTTATTATCCTGGCATTAGTCAATAATCAACCAAAAATCCTAAACATAAAAGATTTAATAACAAACTTCATAGAACATAGAAAAAATATAATTATAAAAAGAACTCAATTCGAATTAAACAAAGCTGAACAAAGGGTTCATATACTGGAAGGATTAAAAATAGTTCTAAAGAATACAGATTCTATAATTAAACTAATAAAATTATCCCCAAATATACAAGAAGCAACTACATCATTAATAAAACAGTTTAACCTAACAAAAACACAATCAAAAGCAATTTTAGAAATGAAGCTTCAAAAATTAACTTCTTTAGAATCAAAAAAACTAGAGGAAGAATATAATTTATTAACAAAGAGAATAGTAGAATACAAAACAATTCTTTCACAACCTCAAAAAATTTTAGAAATAATAAAACAGGAACTAGAAAGTCTTAGAAGATATTCAGATGAAAGAAAAACAGAAATTAAACATGAAGAACAAGAAATAGAACAAGAAGACTTAATTAAAGAAGAAAATGTGGTAATAACAATCACAAACTCAGGATACATAAAACAAACACCTTTACTATTATACAAAAAACAAAAAAGAGGGGGAAAAGGAATAACAGCAACAAAAACAAAGGAACAAGATATTGTTGAAAATTTATTTATAACTTCCAATCTAAATTATTTGTTATTCTTTACAAATAAAGGTAAAGTATATTGGTTAAAAGCTTACCAATTACCAGAAGGAACAAGATATTCAAAAGGAAAAGCCATAATTAATCTTTTAAATCTAGAAAAAAATGAAAAAGTAACAACCATATTACCAATAAAACAATTTACTAGTGCAGAATTCCTAATCTTCGCAACAAAAAAAGGAATAATCAAAAAAACCCCAGTAATAGAATATTCAAATCCAAGAAAGTCTGGTGTTAAAGCAATTTTATTAAAACCAAATGATGAAGTAGTGCAAGTTAAATTAACATCTGGAAATTTAAACTTGATTCTTGCAACAAAGTATGGACTAGCAATGAAATTCTCAGAAAAAGATCTTAAACCATTATCAAGAACAACCTCAGGCGTAAGAGGAATAAACCTTAAGAAAAATGATGAAGTTATTGGCTTAGAAATTGCGCTAGAAAACGCATCACTACTAACTGTAACAGAAAAAGGTTATGGGAAAAAAACATCAATAAAAGAATATAGATTAATTAAAAGGGGAGGAAAAGGGGTTACAAATTTAAGAATAACAGATAAAACAGGCATTATAGTTAGTATTAAAACAGTTCTAGACAATGATGACATAATACTCATAACAAATAAAGGCTCAATAATAAGAGTTCCATCAAATAACATACCTAAAATAGGAAGAATAACACAAGGTGTGAGAATTATAAAGCTTAATGAAGGAGACAAAGTAGCAAAAGTAACAAGCATAAATAATTAAAATATTAACACTTATCTAAAAGTTACTTATATATTTTCTTTCTGTGATCAAAACAATTAATAATAATTCTATCCTTTTCTAATCTGTAAACAATTCTATAAGGAGAAACTCTAACAGTTCTGTGTCCTTTTAAATTATATCTTAATGGTTTTCCTGATTTGGGTAATTTACTTAATTTTTTAATATGTTTAATAATCTTTAATCTTGTAGATTTATCCTTAATCTTCTTAAACTCTTTTCTAAATTCTTCAGAAAAAATTATCTGCATTTTATGTCATCAGTAAATCATCTATTTCTTTATCACTCATTTTAGTATCTGCTTTAATGAATTTACCTTGTTTTATTTGTTCTTCACTTTCTCTTATGCTCTCAATTAAATTCATATCCTCAATAAGAGATTTTTTTCTAATTTGTTTTAGTAAAATATTTCCATCTTGATTAAATACAATAAATTTAGTTGATGGTTTAATACCTGCATCTCTTCTAATTTCAGATGGAATTACAACTTGTCCGTTTTGAGATATTTTGGTTATAGCAACTTCCATTTTTTACTCCTAAAATATATTTTAATATTAAAATACATTTTATATATAAACATTTTGGTTTTTAAATTAAAAAGCTTGTAAAGAATAAAAAAATAATTTTTAATCAACACTTATCTAAAATCTCGTTTAAAGCTTTACCTAAACCAAACATTAAATTCTTTTCTTCAACTTCAGCTTTAATCTCTTTATCACACATACAAACTATTTTAATATTATTCCCATCTCTACTAACTAAAATCTCTTTAAAATTCTTATTTTTTTCAGAAATCTGTTTAGTATAATTACCAATCATTTTTTTAATAACTACAAGAATTCCTTTATCAATATCTTCAAAATTCTCTAGTTTAATATTTCCACCAAGTTCAATCATATCTCTTCATAATTTTTAAAAAAATATGAGTATTTAAAACTTTTTATTTTCCAAAATTCTCTGCAGGATTATTTTTTATAAACCCAGTTATATTTCCCCAATTGATCACAAAAAAAACCGCATAACTCCGGATTCAACATTAAATCTTCAATTAAAAGTCTTAAATTCTTTTCTATCGCATGTTTTTTTAATTCATTAAATGCTGTTCTTATACCACGAGTTTCATCAAAATCTCCTTTTTTAATAAAACCATATTCTTTTAAGTAATGTGCTAATACAACATAAAAATAACCCTTATCTTTTTTTAAATTACTATCTCTTAAATCTACAATATTTCTTTCTTCATCATAACAACAATACCTTATTGCATCCCTTACAGCTAAAGCTAAATCTTCAAATCTACTCATACTAAGAAATTTATATTCTTAACATATTAAAATTTAATTAATCCTTAAAATATAAAATAAAACATATAAATAGGTAGATAAGAATAAGCCACCTTTTGTTGTTCATCCTTTTTAAGGAACTGAACATTCTAACATTCTACTAAGCATCCTTCAAGGACTTGCACAAGCCAGGTCTAGCCGTTTCACCCATTCCTACTAAAACGTCAGCAGGTTATCTCATTTCCCTCGCGGAAAACTTCACCACATCATGCTCTTAATAGGAGGTCTCGTTTCTGTGCTGTTGCCATGCCTTTCAGCATCTCTCTTCCAAGAGTGGCTACTTCCTCATAAAGAGGTGTGGGTGGACTTTCCTCACTACTTTGCTACTTTAAAGCAAAGTCGCGATAGTTAGATACTTACCTACCTAAAATATATATTAAAGAATATACTTTATAAACTTTTCTCTCCTAAAAATTTCTCTCTAGCTTTTTTAATTAACTCTTCAAAATCATGTTCATTTAATACACAAGCATACTGACCAAAAACAATTCCTGTTTTTTTTCTATTAATAACATAATAACAAATTCTATACCCTATATTTCCATCAGATCCTTTAATCTTCTGAATAAAAATTTTATATTCCGGATTATCCGTTGAAATTACACTAACTTCATCCACAACCTTTCCTAAAGTATAATACTCTTGCTGTTTATCTTTATGATAAAACTTAACTTCATTTCCTATAGTAGATAACTTTGCTAATCTTTTTAGTAAATCATCCAAACTCATTTTTAAATTTAATTTTTAAACTAATTATAAACCTTTCTATAATCATTAAACCTCTAAATTAAGTTCTATAAAAAACTATTTATAATGAAAAATTCTTTATAAAATCATGAAATTTAAGTTCCTAGAACACAAAGCAGATGTAAAATTCCAAGCATTTGGTAACTCATTAGAAGAGTGCTTTAAAAATGCTACTTTAGCTTTCACATCAGTAATGATAGACTATAAAAAAATTAAACCCAAGATTCATAAAAAAATTTCTGTAAAAGGAACAGATCTTAAAAACTTATTATATAACTTTTTAGAAGAATTAATAATTTTAATAGATGCAGAAAACTTTATATCATCAAAAGTTAAATTCTTAAAAATAAAAAAATTAACATTAAAAGCAGAACTAATTGGAGATGAAATATCAAACTATGAAGTACATAATCATATAAAAGCAGTAACTTATAACGAAATGAAAATAAAAGAAAAACCTTATATGATTCAAGTTGTATTAGACATATAATTACTTAAATCATAACAAATTATATAAACAATTTAATCCTCATAAACTTTAAACAACGGAGGTAATATGAAAGAAAAACTAAAAAAAATCTCAGATTACGAATACAAACTAGAAAAATCAGGCAGCATGAAAGTACCCGCAATTATTTATGCATCTGAAAAATTAATGGAAGCAGTAGAAGATAATGCAATACAACAACTAGCAAACATAGCATCACTAAAAGGAATCCAAAAACATGCTCTGGCTATGCCAGATATACATTCAGGCTACGGATTCCCTATAGGCGGTGTTGCTGCATTTGATATAGAAGAAGGTATAATCTCGCCTGGTGGTGTGGGTTATGATATTAATTGTGGTGTAAGATTATTAACAACCAATCTTCCTATTCAAGAATTTCTCAAAAAAAGAAAACAATTATTAGAACAAGTTTTCAGAAACGTTCCTTCAGGATTAGGATCAAAAGGACGCATTAAAGTAACAAAAGATCTTCTATTAGAAGTTTTATCAAAAGGCACTAAATGGGCTGTATCTGCAGGTTATGGAATAAAAGAAGATATAGAAAGAACAGAAGAAAATGGTTGTATGCCAAAAGCAGATCCCAACATAATTTCAGAAACAGCAATAAAAAGAGGAATGCCACAACTTGGCTCATTAGGAGCAGGAAATCATTTCTTAGAGGTACAAAAAATAGAAAATATCTTTGATGAAAAAATTGCAAAAGATTTTGGCCTTAATAAAGAAAATATAACAATAATGATACATTGCGGATCAAGAGGATTGGGACATCAAGTAGCTTCTGATTATATTAAAAAAATGGAACAAAAATTTGGTTTTAAAAATTTACTAGATAGAGAACTAATAAATGCTCCAATAAATTCTGAATTAGGACAAGAATATTATAGAGCAATGTCCGCAGCAGTAAATTATGCATTTGCTAATAGACAGATGATTATGCACTGGGTAAGAGAATCTTTTTATAAAATATTTGGAGAAATTAAAATAGATTTAGTTTATGACGTTGCTCATAACATCGCAAAATTCGAGAAACATAAAATTAATAATGAAATAAAAGAGGTATGCATACATAGAAAAGGAGCTACTAGATCTTTTGGTCCTAGAAGATCTGAACTACCAGAAATTTACCAAAAAACAGGTCAACCTGTATTAATACCAGGATCAATGGGTACTGCATCTTATGTTTTAGTAGGAACTAAAAAAGCTGAAGAAGTTTCATTTTCTAGTACAGCACATGGTGCTGGTCGTATAATGTCAAGACATCAAGCACTTAAAAAATTTAGAGGAGAGCAAATTAAAGCATCTTTATCAACTAAAAATATAGAAGTAAAATCAAAAGGATGGAAGGGATTAGCAGAAGAAGCTCCCCAAGTATATAAAGATATAAATGAAGTAGTTAAAGTCTCTCATGAAGTTGGTATAGGTAAAAAAGTAGCTAAATTAATCCCTCTTTGTGTAATTAAAGGATAAAATCCAAAAATTATTTTATATCACCAAAACATTTATTAACATATCATATATTTTATTTAACTATTAAATTAAAACTATTGGTGTTTAAATGATAAAATTCATTAAAGATTTTATAAAACGTATGTGGTTCCAAATCTTCAAAACTAAATCAAACATCAAACTCGGTTTTTATGGTCCAACGAATGCAGGGAAAACTACTTTAGCCAATAGAATATGTAAAGATTGGGTTGGAGAAGAAATAGGAACTGTATCAAAAATACCTCATGAAACAAGAAACATTCAGATTAAAGAAAAAGTAAGTATAAAATATAAAAATAAAGAACTTGCATTCAAAATAGTAGATACACCAGGAATAGCAACCAAAATAGATTATGAAGACTTTCTAAAATTCAAAGGAATGAATAAAAAGAAAGCTAAACAAAGAGCAAAAGAAGCAACGAAAGGTGTTATAGAATCAATTAAATGGTTAGATGATATGGATGCTGTTGTTGTAGTTCTTGATGCAACAACAAACCCTTACTCACAAGTCAATATTACTACAATAGGAAATCTTGCTGCTAGAAAAATTCCTGTATTAATTGTGGCAAATAAAACAGATAAGAAAAAAGCTAAAGTCAAAAAAGTTGAATCTGCATTCCCTCAATATGATGTTGTTGGAATATCAGCGCTTAAAGGCCATAATATGGAAGAATTTTATGAATCACTATTCAGGGTGGTAAAATAAAAGAGGTGAAAAAATGTTAACACTAAGGTTTATCCCATACCATGAAGTTGAAAACTTAAACTCAGAACAAAGAATAAATAAATTACTTAACATAGCAAAGCAAAATTCTATAATATTAATGCAAGGACGTTTAAGACCTGAGGAAGAAGCATCTTTAATACAAGAAACAATGCAACAAATCAATAATAAATTTAAAGGAATAGAAATCTGCACGATATATCCAGAATCCAAAAATTTGCAATTATTTAAAAAACTTAAACAAGATATATTAAAATTCTTATTAGGTCATAGAGAAGGAATAACAATAATAGGTCCTGCATCCGTAATCAAAGATATCAAAAGAGATCCCAACAAAATACAATTACTAGTATTAAGTTCAACAAAAAAATTCAAAAATAAAAGAAAATAAAAAATGCCACACCAATGTGTCCGTTGTAATAAAATATATCCTGATGGTTCTCAAGAATTATTAAAAGGATGTGAATGTGGCGGAAGGTTTTTCTTTTATATAAGAAAAAAAGCACTTAAAGAAACTCAAAAATTAATAAAATCTCTTTCTCCTGAAGAAAAAAAACAAATGGAACAGGATGTTATGGAAATAATAGGAGAAAAAATAGAAGATGATAAACCAATTATACTTGATTTAGAAAGCATAAAAGTGCTTAAACCAGGAAAGTATGAATTAGATTTAGTTGATATCTTCAAAGGAAGACCTCTTGTCTATAAATTAGAAGAAGGAAAATATTTCATAGATGTAGCCTCTACATTCGAAGCAAAAGAATTATCACTCAAAAAATCTAAAGAATCTAAATGAATTAATCTGTTATTTTTTCAGGAAGTTTTTTGATAGCAGTTATAAAATTGTCATCATCAATTTCTTCAGAAAAATCAATATTAATTTCAAAACCTAAATCTGATAAAATTTCTTTAATCTCTCTAAGTCGTTCATTTATAACCCTTAAATCCTCATCATATCCTAATTCAAAATAAACATAACATTGATACGCTAAATCCTTTGCTTCTTCAATTAATTTAAATACAGTAAAATTAAATAAACATTTACAAAAATCTTCAATATAAGTATGATAACCTATAGCAAACCCTAAAATATCATAAAGCTCGTTTCCATCTTTTTTTAAATCACGTAAAATCCTATTATAATCCTTTCTTTCAATATCATTAACTTCTTTACCACTGCTTTCATTTGAACTATAATTAGAATTCTTCAATAGATTAGATAATTTATTTTTAGCTCTAGATATCCTATCCCTTATCTCATCAGAAACTTTTCTATTTTTAGATAAAACAGATTTAATTAATTCCTCTTCAAGAGAAGATATTCTTTCTGTTAAATAATCCCTTTTTACATCAAAAATTTTATCTTCAATATCTTTATCTTCAATCTTATAATTACTATACAATCTTCTAATACGCAGTAGTATAGCATATCTTTTAACAAGATCTTTTTCATAACTTTCTCTATAATACAACTCATACAGTTCTTTTGTAGCATTATTATCCAAATCCATTTTCTTTTCCATAAATTCTTGAAATATATGTTATTTAAATATCTTTCTAATTGTAACTACTTACAAGAAATCAATAAACATTTATATTAAAATAAATCCACTTAATAAACATGCAACAAGAAGTTAAAAAAGATATTTTAAATATTCTTAAAAAATCCACAAAATTAATTAAAGAAAATAATACAACTAAACTAAAAGAGTTAAGTAATCATACAATTCATGATGCATCAATTTACCAAGATGAATATTCAACAACAATTGCTGTTTTAATTTATTCTCTAGCAAAAATATTTGAAAGAACACGTTATAAAAAATATAAATCATGGAGTTTATTCTACAAAACAGTATTAACCACAATTAAATCTTCTTTCAAATATCTTGAAAAAAATCAAATTGAAAATTATGAACTTGAAATACAAAATCTGTTAAACACTATCAACAAATTAGAACCAAAATTCAGAAATTATGTACAAGAAGTAATAAAAAAAGCAAAAATACACAAAGCATCAAGATTGCATGAACATGGAATATCTATAGAAAAAACAGCATCTATTTTAGGGGTCAATGAATGGGAATTAATGGAATACATAGGAAAAACAGGAATATCTGATGTAAAACAATCTATAACCAAAGACATAGAAGAAAGAATAAAATTTGCAAGGAGTTTATTCAAATGAAAGCACTAATATTTGATACAGGACCAATAATAACCTTAGCAACAAATAATTTACTTTGGATTTTAAAACCTCTTAAAGAAAAATTTAAAGGAGAATTCTTTATAACCCAAAAAGTTAAAAAAGAATTAATAGACAAACCGCTTAAATCTAAAAAATTCAAATTCGAAGCAATCTCAATTCTTGAATATATAAAAGACAATTCTTTAAAAGTTTCAAATCAAAAAATTTATCCAAAATCTGAAATCTTATTAGAATCAGCAAATAGCATTTTCAAAATTAAAAATAAATTTTTACA
Source organism: Candidatus Woesearchaeota archaeon (assembly GCA_964603525.1). GTDB lineage: Archaea > Nanobdellota > Nanobdellia > SCGC-AAA011-G17 > JACPIM01 > CAZRVI01. The sequence continues at coordinate 25,079 of CAZRVI010000003.1, forward strand.
AATTGTTTCTAAAGGAGAAATGGAAGCTTTAGCTTTAACTTCTATACAAAAAGCAAATGCATTAGTAATAGATGAAAGAACAACAAGAACATTAATAGAAGATCCTTATGCACTGAAAAAAATACTATCAAATAAATTACATGCACAAGTAATAATAGATAAAAATAATTTAAAAAAGTTTCAAAAGGAACTAAATAACATTAATATAATAAGATCAACTGAATTATTAATAATAGCATACGAATTAGGTCTGTTTAATAAATACATAACTAACAGCATAAACAAAAAAACTTTATTAGATGGATTATTATGGGGATCTAAATTAAGAGGTTGTTCAATATCATCCAAAGAAATAGAAACCATAATGAAACTAGAAAAAGTTTAATTTTGGGAGCACAACATAATTTTTTTAAATAATAAAGTATTATTACATTTATGTTCTATAAAAACTTAGAAGAAAAAAAGAGTGAACTTTTAGAATATATAAGAAAAAATCCTAACGCAACTTACAGAAAAATTAGAAAAGATACAAAGATTAAATTAGAAAGAGTTTTTCCAAAAGGAATCAAAAAAGCTTTTTTAGAAGCAAATGTCCCATTTCCAAAACACCTTCTTAAAAGAACAAAGGAAGAAATCAAAAAACAAATCATTCAATATATTAAAAAGAATAACCAAGCAACCACACTAGATATTAGAAGAGATTTAAAAGCAGAAATTCCAAGAACATTTGGTACAATACTTAATGCTTACAAAAAAGCAGGAGTTAAATACCCAAGAAAATATTATACTAAAATACTACGTAATAAACAAGACAGAATAAAAGAAGTAATTAATTACATAAAGAAAAATCCTCTTGCTTCTATAGAAGACATAAACAAAGATCTAAAATTAAATGTAAACAAATTATTCAACAACATGCAAGAAATATATAAAAAAGCTGGAATTAAATACATCAATGGGCATTTTAAAAGAACCTTAAAGAAACAAAATATTATAATAAATTACATTAAAGAAAATCCATCTGCTACTCAGTGGGAAATAAATAAAAAATGTAATACTCATGTACAAGAGATATTTAAAGGAGGAATTAAAGAAGCTTATAAATTAGCAGGAATTAAATATCCAAAAGAAAGAAGAAAAATTTATGGCGCAGCAAAAAAAGAAATCAAACATAATGCTAAAAAATTCGAAGATAATATAATAAAAATTTTAAAGGAATTTGGTAAAGTTAAACGTTATATTAAAACTAAAAGAGGAATTGCCGATGCAATATTCTATAAAAATAATCAAAAATTTATTATAGAAATTAAAAATTTTATATCAAAACCGATATCTCTTTCAGAAATAAAACAGTTAAATAAATATTTAATAGATTTAAATCATAACCAAGGAATACTAATAACCAATCTTCCTAGTAGAAAAAAGAAGATTTATATAGGGAAAAATAAGATACTTATTCTAACAATAGATGAAGTAATTAAAAATTTTATGGGTGCGTAGTATAATGGTAGTACGGTTGATTTTCTAAAAGAAAAGCCGAAGCTCCAGACCACCAAGTCCCAGTTCGATTCTGGGCGCACCCATCTTAATCCTTAACTCCTCAAACAAAGCAAAAATTAATTATATCATACAATATATATATTAAAATTCAACAATAAACTTTATATATAAGTTATAACTCCTTGATAGTCATTATTATAATTACTTTATAGGGGGTATAAAAGAATGAATATATATAAAGGTATTACAAAAGCATTATCAATAGGCCTTCTTGCAGCCTCATTTGGGTTGGGAGGAATAGGAGGATGCGCTTATCCACAACCAGTTCAACCAGTTGTATTTGATTTAGAAAAAACACATCATAACCTATCAAAAAAAGTTAAAGCAACAAGAGCATACTTAGAAGGTTTAAACGAAGAGATAAACAGTTTAGAAGATGATTTATCTAAACATAAAAACTTGCCTGAAAACTTCAAAACAGCTGAGGAAAATTATTTAAAACTTAAAGCAGAACTTATAAAATACTCTGAAAACCTAAAAAAATATAATGCATTACAGAAAGAATTACCACATGCACGCCAAGAATTTGAAAAAGCACAACAACAACTTAATACCTTAGAAGAAAGAATAAGGAAAATGCTTGAAAAAGACAATGGTTCTCCACAAAATCAAAAATGAGTAAATTATTACTAAAAATCTTTGGATATCCTATATTAATAGGTTCTTTATTAGGTGGTAATAGTTGTACAACCCAATCATGGAATATACCAACAGGATATGTAGTTAAAGAAGAAAAAGATCTTCTACAAAAATTTCAACCAGAAGCAACAGCAACAGATTATAAACCAATTCAAGAACCTAATACAGAACAAAAACCTAAACAAGAAACTGGTACAATTGATCCAAAATATCTTGTACCTGTAGAAAAACCACCAAAAAGTGGAATACAAAAAATACTAGAGGAAAAACCAAAAACTAAAGACAAGTACAATGGTCTATTTGGTGGAGGAATTACAACTGGATCCAAAACTTTAGATTTTATAATACTTGCAGCATTTCTAGGATTAGCTGGAAAAGGACTTCATGATCATTTTAAGGATCATAAGCATCATCATAACTATGGCGGAGGAGAAGGACCTGGAGGACCAGGTGGTTATTAACATGATAAAAAAAAGTATTCAACCCACCAACACAAAAAATAAAAAATTAATAATTTCTTTATTTGTCTTTCTATTAATATCACTTTCATTAGTAATGCAAGTATCAGCAGAAAGATATATTAAATATGAATTCAAAGAAGGAATAATTTCTGAATCTGGGCAACTAACAGAAACAAATAAAGACCTAACAAATATAGGAGTTCTAGGATATGTATGCCTAAATTCTGATTGCAGCCAAGTTGGAGAAAAAATATTTGATTTAAACTCTGGATCCTCAAACGAAATCGAATTAACATATCCAACAAATCTTAAATCTAATTATGGATACGCAGTTTATTTTTATAAGCCAGGATATATAACATGGGAACAAAATCCAAACTGGTGGGGAACTAACCCAAATGATCCTCAAGGACCATATACAAAATACCTATCAAAAAAACAAAATTGCCATGCTCCAATAGAATCATTTTCCATAATAAATGAAGCAGAACCTAATATCCCAGTATATATAACAGCCAAAGCAAGATTAGATGCTGAAACATACTCAGCAATATTTCATTCTGGTCCATTAAATTATATACCCTCAAAATTAGAAAATTATTATAAAGTACAAACAAGAGTTTATTTATTAGTTTATGATGAATTTGATAATTTAATACACTCAGACAACCAAGAATTATTTATTGATTTCTCAGGATCTGAAAAGGTAGAGTTCACATGGACACCATCACAAAAAGGAAAATATAAAGTAGTTTTAAAATCAATAATCGAAGATAATAAATGCACAAATTCTCAAGAAGAAACCGCATCAAAAGAACTTTATGTTTTTGAAGAAAAACCACAAAATGTATGCTATACCATATTAAATAACTTAGAAACATCAAATAAATTTCCTAATATTAATGACATAATAACAGTAAGCTTCACAAAAATAAGTAATTACATAGATAACAATTACATATTAACTCCACTAAAAACAAAAATAACATATGAATTAAGACAAGGTCAAGATAACCCAACAGGAAATTTAGTTTATTCTAATGAAATGATTTTAGGAGAAACAAGTGCAACCCAACCAGAAAAATTCCAATTTTCATTGTCTATGCCATCTCAGATAGATTGGTATACTATTTATATTACAGGAATATGCCATGATAATATTTGCAACACAATAGAAAACACCCAAGACATAATCTCAGAATCAATTTATGTTGGCTCCACATCTAATCATGCCCCAACCATAACTTCAACACCAATAACATTTGCATATAAAGATTTTGAATATGAATATGATGTAGATGCTTCAGATCCAGACAACGATCCTTTAACATACATATTAATAGAATCTCCATCTAAAATGGAAATAAATCCGGAAACTGGTTTAATAACATGGATCCCAAAAAAAGTTGGAAACTATAAAGTAACAGTTAAGGTAAATGATAATAAAGATGGTTATGATACACAAACATTCACTTTAAAAGTAGACTCAAAATTCCATAAAAAACATTTATTCAAAATTTCTTCAGTTAACACACCATTAACATTATACCCAGGAGATGATTTAGAAGGTTTCATACAACTTAAAAATATAGGTCATTTAAAAGAAAAAGATATTGATATAAAAATCTCATTGCCTGAATTTGGAATAGAATATAATATTAATAACATAAAATTAAATCCTTATGATACAAAATGGCTTCCATTCAAACTAGAAATACCTTATACCCTAGAACCAGGAGAATATCTTATCAAAGTAGAAGCTAAAACAAATAAATTCACAGACACCAAATTTTCCACATTTAAGATAAAAAACAAATTCATTTTTAATTTTTAACATACATATTAAATTATATACTTTATCACCATAAAGTTTATATAGAGGTCATAACTACGAAATAATAACAAATTATCCTTAAATTTAAGGGGGGATTACTACAATGAAAAAATTATTAAGCTTAGTATTGGTTTTCCTGTTAAGCTTAACAGGTGTATTCGCAGGTACTTCTACAGACTATGAAATCTCTAAAGTAGAAGTAAATGGTATTATACCCGCTACAAATGCTATTTATGCTGAACGTGGAGAAGCTCTTGATATTACTGTCTTTGTAACAGGACTTAATGATATAGAAGATATTAAAGTCAGAGCATGGATAGAAGGTTATGAATATGAAGACATAGAAGATTCATCTGATATGTTTGACTTAACAGCAAATGTTGATAGAGCAATTCCATTAACTATCCATATACCTGAAGACATAGAAGCTTCTGAAGATTACACTTTATGCATTAAAGTAACTGACAAAGATAACAACGTACAAAAAGAATATCCATTAAGAATAGAAGAAACAAGACACAAAATAAAAATACAGGATGTCTTATTTAGACCATCCAACACAATAGAAGCTGGTAGATACCTAAGAACTGTGGTTAGACTAGAAAATGTAGGTGCTAGAAAAGAAGAAGATATCAAAGTTACAGTATCTATACCTGATTTAGGAATTTCAACTTCTGATTACATAGATGAACTAGTTGCTTACGAAAACGACGATGACGATGAAGAAACATCTCAATCAACAAATGAACTAGTATTACAAATACCAAAAAATGCTGAAACCGGTGATTACGAAACTAAAATAACAGCAGAATACAATAGAGGACATGATATAGTAGTTAAAAAAGAAATAATCCATATTGAAGGCAAAGAAGCTTTAGGAGAAGCTGAAGCAATAATTAGTATGGATACATCAATGAAGGAACTACCAATAGGAAAAGAAACAGCTTACAAAGTAACATTCGCATCATTATCAGAAGAAAGTTCTATTTACAGTGTTGAAGTTGCTGGAACCGAAACATGGGCATCTGCAAAAGTAGAACCAGCATTTGTAACAATAGAACCTGGAAAGGCTGCTGAAATTTTCGTTAAGATAACACCAAACAAAGACGCTGATCTAGGATCCAAAATGTTTACAATAAAAGTAAAAGAAGGAAACACATTAATAAAAGAAACAACAATAAATGCTGATGTTACAAAAGCAGGTATTGATTGGTCTGCAACTAAAACAGTGCTAGAATGGGGCTTTGGAATATTAGTAATTATTCTAATCATATTAGGATTAATAATTGCTTTTAAAAGAAAAGCACCAGAACCAACAGAAACTGAAACAGAAGAATCTTACTACTAAACTTTTTCTTTTTTATTTTTTTTAAATATAGAAATCTTTAAATTCTAATTATTTTTATTTTAATGTATGCTCAGGAAAGCCATAATAACATTAATCATATTAGCATTTACTTTTTCTATAATAAGCATCATGACAGGATCTATAGGAATGAAAACAATAACAACACAAACAATAAGGAATGATATACCTACATTTTTTTCATTCCTTACAGTTGTATTTATAATGGTTATAATATTACTAATCTTAATAGACTTTATTTTATTTTTTAAAAAGAAATAATTATCTAATCAAACTTTAAACTAACTATTTTTGAAATACCATTTTGTTGCATACTAACACCATATACATTTTCAGCTTCAGTTATTAATTGATCATTATGACTAATTACTATGTATTGTGCTTTTTTAGAATACTCACCAATTAATTTACTTAACAATTCAGAATTTGATTTATCTAAAGCTGCATCAACCTCATCCAACAAATAAAAACTAGCAGGACTATAATCTTGTATCGCAAATATAAATGCTAAAGCAGCTAAAGTCTTCTCACCACCAGACAAACTTTTAATATCTAAATATTTATTCCCTATTAATCTTACTTTAATATCAACTCCTGCGTTAAAAGGATTTTCCTTATCTTCTAACTCTAAAATTGCTTCACCTTTTGTATTCAAATTCAAAAATATTTTCTTAAAATTATCTGCAATAACTTTAAATGTTTTCATAAATGCACCATGTTTATTCTTCTCAATCTCATACATCATGCCTAAAACATCTTCCTTCTCCTCTTTTAATTTATCAGCTCTATTAACCAATTCTTTATACTCCCTCTCCACACTCTCATAAACCTCTAAAGCTCTTAAATTAACATTACCCATGCTCTTTATCATATGCTCAAACTTCCTTACTTCTGCTCTTAAATCATCAATATTAATTCCTCTTCTTAATTTCACACCTTTAAATTCTTCATATTCCTCATTTAATGCTTCTATCTCACCAACTATTTTCGCTTTCCTGATATTCAAATCATTGATTCTTTTCTGAATTTCCTTAATTTTAAACTCTTCAGAAGAAATCCTGCTCTCATCTTTATTAATAACTTCACTCAACTTATTTCTTTTAGAAAATAAATTTTTATACTCTCTTACAAATTTGCTTTCTTTATTTTTTCTTTCTTGTAATTCCTTTTCTTTTTTCTTTATATTATCTTTTAATTCCAATAATTCTTGCTCAAATTCTTTTATTTCTTTTTCATGATTCTTCATAATCTGATTAATTTTTTCTCTTTCAGGATCATGTATTCCTCTTATCTGATAATCTATATTTTTTATTTCAGATTCATTCTTAATTATTATCTCCCTTATTTTTTTCTGTTTTTCTTCAAAATTCTTTATATCATTCAACTTGTTTTCATCCAATTTTTTGCTTCTTAATTTATTTTTATTATTTCTTAATACCTCAATATCTTTATTTAAACCTTTAATTTTATTATTTATAACTTCTAAATCCGAATCAAGCTGTTTTAATTTCTCTTCAGTCCCATATTTAATTTTCTTTAATTCTCCAATATCTTTTACACCAGAACTACTTTCAAATTTAATTAATTCTCCTTCTAAAACAAACTTGCTTTCTTTTAATTTTCTAATATTCTTCTCATTATCATTCCTTTCTTTTTCTAATCTGCTAATATCGTTTTTTATTAATTTAATTTCCTTGCTTAATTTGTCAATATTCTCATCCAAGTTTCTAGACAAAAATTTACCAAATAATTTTTTTCTATAACCGCCAGAAATAACACCAGAAACCTCAAATAAATCTCCATCTAATGTAACCATCCTGCATCTTCCAACACCAATCCTTCTTGCAACATCAACATTATCAACAACTAAAGTATTGCCAAACACATGCGCAAATGCATTTTCATATTGTTTATCATATTCAATCAAATCTAATGCACTTCCTATAACACCTTTTTTATTCTTTAATTCTTTTAAACCATAAATTGTTTTTTTAGAAACCTTATTCAGGGGCAAGAATATAGTTCTTCCAGTCTTGCTCTTCTTTAACTCTTTAATACAATCCACAGCAATCTTATCACTCTTAACAACAACAGCATTCAACTTTGCTCCAGCAACAACTTCCAGAGCATTGCTATATCTTTCATCTACATTACCCAAACTCGATATTGTACCATAAACTCCTTTTTTATTTAAACTTAAAACCTTCTTAACAGCTAAGTTACCAAAAGTAAACTCCCTGCTTGTATCCTGCTTTAATCTTAATCTCATTAATTCCTGGTTTTTTATAGAAAAATCAGTTCTTAATTTTGCTAACCTATTGCCTAAAACAACATCTTTACTAAACAAGTTACTCAAATCTTTTTCAATATCTCTCAATTCTTTTCTTTTAACTCCTATTTCCTTCTTATCTGCTAAACCTAAAACAGAATTTATTTTTTCTAATTCAAATTTATTTTTATCAATTTCCCTTAATAAAAACTGCTTTCTTCCTTGTAAATTTAATATTTTATTCTGATTTTGTTCTATCTTTTCTTCAATTGTTTCTATTTCTTTTAAATCTTTTAAGTCATAACCTTTCTTAAAATTAGAAATCTTTTTTAACAATTCTTTTTCTTCTTTAATATTAACCTCATTTTCTCTTAATAACTTATTCTTATTATCAATTAAATTGGTAACTTTAGCATCAATTTCATCTAAATCAAGTAATAATTGCTTTTTTCTGCTATGAATCTTTACTATCTCACTTTTTATACTTTCTGTCCTAGCATTATCTTTTATAATCTCTTCTCTTAAACTTTCAATATTTTTCTGCAAACTAATTTGTTCTTTCTCGCTTTTTTCTTCAATATCTTTATTTAAATTTTCAATTATTTTTTTATTATTACTAATCCTTTCTTTTAATTCTTTAATTTTATCATTTAATTTTTCAATTTCATTATTACTTTTTTTAATAGAATTCTCAAGTTTCTCTTTGCTCTCATTCTTCTCCTTAATCTGTAAATATAAATATGTAGCTTTACTTTCTTTAATTTTATTTTCAAATTCCTTAAACTTTAAAGCTTGATCCCTATCCTTCTTTAACTCTCTCAAATTAGCCTCTCTTTCAGTTAAAATTAATTTAGCTTCTTTTAATTTCTCATCTACTTTTCCCAATTCACTCATAGCCTTTTCCTTTCTAGCTTCATAAACAGAAATACCTGCAACTTCTTCCAACAACTCCCTTCTTTCTTCTGGTTTCATATCCACAAACCTTATAATATCTCCCTGCAAAATAATATTATGACCATCAGGATCAATATTTGCATGTGCTAATAATTCTAAAACTTGATCTCTTGTTCTCCTTTCATCATTTATTTTATATATTGATTGACCATTACTTTTAACAACTCTTGTAATCTTAACTTCTCTTGAATCAATCTTAAATTTTTTATTAGAATTATCAAAAATAATAGAAACTTCTGCTTTATTCATAGGCTTTCCTTTTTTTCCACCATTAAATATTAAATTTGCACTCTTCTCAGCTCTCATACTTCTTGCAGATCTTTTACCTAAAACAAAACAAAAAGCATCCATAACATTAGAATTATGAACAATTATATTATTAGCAATAAAATTATGGTTTTCTTCTATACTTAAATCATAAACCCACTTTTCATTTGACTTTATTCTCTCTAAAGAAACAATTTCATCCCAATAAATATCTGAACCCACTAATGTTTTTAATTTTAATAAAGATAAACTTTGGTTGCTTAAATCAACTGATTCAAATAAGTTATCAATCAAATATTTAACACCCACTACAGAAGGAGTGCACTGATTATAACAATAAGAATCTAATCTCGGAAATTTCTTTTTTAATTTTTTAATATTTAATCCTAATTCTTTTGAAATATCTTTAACCAAATAATTAACATCAATCAAATCTAAATTTGGATTACTTTTTAAACCTAATAATTTTTCAATTCTTTTTCTTTTCTTATTATGAATCAAAGGTATATTCTTATAAAACCTAATAAAATTTTCAACACCATATATCACTATTGTTTTATACACACCACTAAATCCAGTATTTGTAGCAATCTTAATAACATACCTTGAACTATAAATAATTCCCAATCTCAATAAAATATTTTCAATAGCAAAACCTAATTTTTTACTTTTAGTAGTTATTTCTATAGAACTTTTAGAAACATAACCATCTCCAGAATATAAACCATTTAATAATTCACATAACTCTTCTTTACTAGCATGACTCAAAAATAAATTTGTAATTTCTTTTCCCTCTGTTCCCCCAATACACATCCCAAATTTATTTATTATCCTTCTTATAACTGTAGAATAAACCAAA
>CAZRVI010000004.1:0-28309 GCA_964603525.1 Candidatus Woesearchaeota archaeon
CCATAATAGACACAGAAAAATTAGGATATAGCTTTTATAATCTTTATTTACATATTGAAGGAATGAATAAGAAAACCGAAAATAATTTCTGCAAATTTATTACAAATTATTATTCCACAGATTGGATAGTTTCAGGACATGGAAAATGGAATTATATAATATCTGTACTTGCAAAAGATAACAAAGATTTCAATAAAAGTTTAATAAAAATTTTAAATAAAGCAGGTCATTATCTTAAAGATCATGCTTTGTTTATAGTAATAGAAGCTTATCAAATGCCTTACAAATATTTATTTAAGGATCTAAAATTAAGATATGATAAACCTGTTTACATAGGTAAAAAATCAGATATTAAATACAAAAAAATAGATCTTAAAATCCTGCAAAAACTTGCTGAAAATGCAAGAATAAGTAACTCAAAATTAGCACGATTATTAAAAACAAATAGAACCCAAATAAAATACAGAATTGATAAAATGTTTAAGTCTGGATTAATACAAGCATATAGACCTTTATTAAATCTAGAAAAACTTAATTATGATTGGTTTGTAGTTTTTTTAAATCTTAAAAATATAAAACAAGAAGAAGAATCTAAATTTATAAACTTTCTAAAATCAATACCATTTATTAATTACATTATAAAAGGAATCGGAAGATGGAATCTAATTCTAGAAATACATACACATGGAATCAACCATTTTATAGAAATTATGAACAACATAATAGACAAATTCCCTAATATAATAAAAAGTTATGAATACACTCATGTACTAAAAGAATATAAATGTAATTTCTTTCCACAAGCAATCTTCAAACATGGATAACTTCTCCAGGTTTAAAACTAGGAACACAAATTAGTTGAAATTCTAAATCTTTATCAGAAATATTTTTTAAACCATGTATATCTCCACTAGCAAAATAAATATAAATTGGTTTGTCTGTTTTAATTTCTTCTTCCTTATCCTTTGTTTTCAAAATAAAATGTCCTCCATTAAATAAAAAGAATAGTTCATGTCCATTATTAGGCCTTTTATGATAATGCTTCTTTAATTCTTGTCCTGGTTTTAACTTTGCATGCACTATATCAAAATCATTTCCAAAAACAAGCTTTTCTGTAAATCCAATATAAACATTTTCTTCTTCATTTAATTTCCAATTTATTTCTTCTGCTTTAATTATTCTCATTTTCTCTTTATTTTTTTATTTTTTATTTTAATTAATAAGTTTAATAAGTTTCAACTGGAACCCAAAAACCATAAGCCATGCTACCAACATTCCAACATATCTCATTTTTACCAGGACGTTTTTTATAAAACTCAAAACATAGATTTCCTGCTGTTTGAGTAAGTGGCTCACATTCAACACCATTCCATTCTTCACCATCACCACAACAATGTCCATGGGTCCAGACACATCTTGCTTTAGGAGCACATATGCCTGCTTCTCCTGCTTCTGAAAACCATTCGCAGATATCATTATTTTCACAATCTGTTTGAGTAGTTAAATCTGCACATTCACTTTCATAATCATTCAAAATATTCTCACCCACACATTCATCTCTAGTGTTTTTAGATTCACAAGCATCTTTACTATAATCTATACAATCATTAATAAAAGTTCCTTTAATAAATACACAACTACTACCTAAACCTTTACATTCATTTTTATCACATTTATTAAACAAACCCTCACCACATTTCTCACAACCAGTTCTTACATCATAACAAACACCATCATTACAATCATTACAACCAACAAATTCAAACCCTACATTAGTATCTACACCAACTGTAGTACCCCCACAAAAATATTCTGCTAAAAAACAATCATTTCCAGAACAACTATATGCTTCAGTAAAATCTGAAAGTTCATTACCAGTTCCAGTTTTTTCAGCACAAACATCATAATAAAAATGATTATATTTATCAGTAACAGTTCCCTTAACATCATAAACCTTACCACCATCAGTATCAGTACATCCTTCTATTGCTTCTTCTTTAGGTTCTATAACAACTTCATATAAGCCAGTATAATGGGGATCTTTAGCAGCACCTGCACTATCATATCCATAACTAATCCATTCAAAACGAATATTGTTTATATTATCTTTATTAATCTCAAATTTATTCCATTTAAAAGCAACCAAATCACCAGTATTTATTACTTGATTATCGCTTAATTCTAATTTTCCTGATTTAACATAATTATGGGGATAAATATAGATATTTTTGATATTTGCTTTATTAAAAAACAATTTTACCCAATGAGGAATTCTTGTTTTTTCTCCTTTTGCATATCTTGTATTAATATCATGATCATAAACCAAATTACAATCAGGTTGTGAACCTTCACAATCAGTAATAGAAATACTTTTTATACAATTTTCATTAATACAATATTCACCACCAACACAATCAGAATTACTTATACATCCACCCTCTACTTCATAACTGCAAGAATATTTTACAGCACCAGTACATATATCTCCGCAACCAATATAGCACTCCTGCTGAGAATTAGGATCAGTTATATCTGCACAATAGTTCCAAAAACATTCACTCACACATTCATCCAAATCACAACTTTCTTCTATACATTGAGCATTATTATCTATACACTCTTGAGGACATGTAGCATCTGGACTGCACTCACTTTCAACTGTTTTAGTAGCAAATCCAGTTATATCTTTAATACCTTTAATATCTTTAAAACTATAACTGCTTATTTTATTTATTCCATTTATTCCATTTTTATTGTTATAAAAAGAAAAACTAATTATTGCAATAATTAATATAACAAAAGCACCAATTAGGATTTTAGTATTTTTATTATTTTTATTTTTGTATTTATTTTCTTTCTTCATATCTCGCACCTCTTTTTTTACTTTTGTTTGTTTTGTTTAGTTTTTATTAGGAACTTTCTCTTTAAATATTTTATGTTCTTTTTTCAATTCCTTTTTTTCTCTTTTTTTCTTTTCCCCTTCTTTACCTCTTCTGTCCCTCCTTTTCCCCTACTTTCTTTTTCCTTTTCCTTTTCCTTTTCTCTATTTTTTTAATTCCCCTGTCCCATCTTCGAGACCCGCAACACTCCCTGAGCCGCCCTTAACACCCCACTACCAAGAGGTCCAGAGTAATGGATTGAATAAGGATCCCCTTAAACTAGCTCCAATACTAGCTCTAACAGCATTTTCTGCCAATTTCTCAAATTTCTCAAAATTCTCAAAGTCAGATCTTCTCCAAAAGCTCAAAAAACCAGCCTTATCACTAGCATTATCTGTTTCCTTTTTCTGTTCCATTTCCGAGACCCATTTTTGTTCCCATCTTCGAGACCTATTCTCACCAACTTCGAGACCTATTCGTTCCATCTTCGAGACCCGAACAACCCAAAAATCAGCTCCAGAACCACCAAAACCAACTCCAATTAAGACCTATTTTTTAACATATATTCTATTTTTTAAAATATATATTCTATAACAACAAATTTATTAATATTTCAAATCAAATCATCGTAAAATGAACAAGATAAAAAAAATCTTAGTCACAGGAGGAGCAGGATTTATAGGATCTCATTTATGTAAATTCCTATTAGAAAAAGGATATGAGGTAATCTGCTTAGATAATTTATTTACTGGATCAAAAGAAAACATCAAAGAATTATTTAATAACCCGAAATTTGAATTTATAAGGCATGATATAACATATCCAATTCATATAGAATGTGATGAAATTTATAACTTGGCATGTCCAGCAGCACCAGTTCATTATCAATTTAATCCTATTAAAACAATTAAATGCAACACAGTTGGTGTTGTTAATATGCTAGAATTAGCAAAAGAAGTTAAAGCTAAATTTCTACAAGCTTCAACATCAGAGGTATATGGGAACCCAAAAGAACATCCTCAAAAGGAAACTTATCATGGAAATGCTAATCCTATAGGTCCAAGATCTTGTTATGATGAAGGAAAAAGAGTTGCAGAAACTTTAGTATCAGATTACCATAGAAAACACAAAGTAGAAATTAGAATAGCAAGAATTTTTAACACCTATGGACCAAAAGTAGCACTAAACGATGGTCGTGTTGTCTCTAATTTTATAATCCAAGCCCTAAAAAATGAACCAATAACAATATATGGAAAAGGATCACAAATAAGGTCTTTTTGTTATGTATCTGAATTAATTGAAGGTCTTTACAAACTAATGAGTCATCCAGATCACAAAAAACCAGTTAATCTAGGAAATCCATACACAACAATAACCATGATTGAATTAGCAAAATTAATTAAAAAGCTAACAAATTCCAACTCAGATTTTACTTACAAAGAATTACCAGAAGACGATCCTGTAACAAGACAACCAGATATAACCATAGCTAAACAATTATTAAACTGGGAACCCCAAATTTCATTGGAAGAAGGTTTAAAACCAACAATAGAATACTTTAAAAGATGTCTAAACTTATCCTAATAGGTATTTTTCTTTTATTTATAGCAACTTTATTAATTATAATAGGCTCAATTAAATCCATAAAAACCAAAACAGAAATAGCTGCAGCTGGTTTTATTGGTCCAATACCATTCAGCTTTTTTTCAAATAAACGAATGTTTTATATATCATTAATATTTTTAGCTGTTCTGTTTATTTTAAATTTAATATTAAGATATACGAGGTAAAACAAAATGCAAGAAAAACTATCAGAAAAAGAACAAATAGCTTTCCATAAAGGAGCTTTACAGGTTTTAGCAGGAGAACAACAAGAACTAATTAAAATGCTTAATACAGTGCAACAAATAATAAAAGCTCATATAACATCTCTTAAAAACCTTGGAGTTGATTTAGAAAAAGAAGCTAAAGAAAAATTAGAAAAACTAAAACAAGAACAAACAAAAAAACTCGATGAAAGAATAGCTTAAAATGACATCTAAAAAATTAAAAAATAATCTTGAAAGAGCTTTAGCTTTATTAGAAGATCTTAAACAACTAAAAGAAAGTTTTAGAATATCAACAATTATTCAAATTATAAAGTACATTATTCCACAAGATCAAATAGAACTAGCTATAAGGAGAATCTACCAAAAGATATTAACTATTTAATTCAAGAAGGTTACCTAAGAAGAGACCCTAATAACCCTGATATAATACATTTTAACAAACAATATTAAAAATGAAAGCTTTTGCTTTAATTTCACTAAAAGAATGTAATGAAAAAGAATTAATTGATAAACTGAAAAATATCCCAGAAGTAGAAGAAGCATATATATTATTCGGAGAATGGGATGTTTTACTAAAAATTAATATAGAAAACTCCGAAGCCTTAGGAACATTTATGATAGAAAAAATAAGAACTTTACCAGAAGTTAAATTTACTAGTACATTAATCATTGCAAAATAAAAAATCAATAACCATCTTCTAAAGCTTTAATACAATTATGCCAACTTGGGTCATCACCATGATCTCTAAGGAACTTTATGTTTACATCTTTTTTCATACAATATAACCAAACATTAACCTAATAATTAATAAAAATCACTTACACCAACAAAATATAATAAATCTCCTATATAATATCTTCTTTATTCTCAAACTCTTTAATTATACCCTCAAACATTTTTATCTTATTTTAAAATTATTTATATCAAAACCAAAATTAAAGCAACGCCGCGACCAGGATTCGAACCTGGATGTCCCAAAGGACCAGGCTTTCCAGGCTTACACACTAACTTTTTTTAAACATTTAAAAGTTAGTTCTGTGCGATACCATTACGCGACCGCGGCATTAACACACATAAAATTAATTATTTTTATTTTATAAATTTACTGTTTAACAAAACTAGTCTTTAATCTCTATTGATATCTGAACTCCTTCTGGAATATGCACCCTCATAACTAATCTTAAAGCCCTTTCATTAACCTCTAAATCAATTAACCTTTTATGGACTCTCATCTCGAAATTTTCAAAACTCGCTTTTCCATCACCGCAAGGACTTCTTCTTGTAGTTAATCTCATCTTTCTAGTAGGCAAATGTATTGGTCCGCTCATCTTGATTTTTGTCTTCTTAGCAATCTCTTTAATAGAATCACAAATTTCATTCAATTTATCTATATCCAAACTTGATAAATTTATTCTAGCTTTCTTCATTTTTAATTATGAGAAACAAAATTATATCTTTATAAAACTTTTTATATTCAAATACACCTCCCACCATCCGAAGTTTCTTCACATTGTTTATCACATTGCCATATCTCTGATTTACAGATATTATCTATACAATTCCATTCCACCAAATTACTTTCATCAAAACAATAATCTTTATGCAATGTTCCATCATCGCAAGTTCCTGGTATTTCTGGGTTTACTCCATTATCAGAATCCCAACAAGCTTTACAATAAATCTCATCCTTGCAATTAATATCATCACAATCTATTAAACCATCGCAGTTATTATCAACACCATCATTACAATTTTCAACAGCACCAGGATTTATTTCAGGATTGTTATCATCACAATCAATAACCCCGCACATCTCACCTCCAACATAATAATAATCTCCATCACTATCTACACACTGAATACTTTTTTCTTTACACTTCCATAAACAACAATCTTCAATTTTTTCAATATACCATTTTACTCCATACATACATTTACTTTCTGCAACATCCTTACAATTCTCATTCTTTTTCAGAATACTCCAACTATCTGGTTTTTCTTTTCCAGATTCTGTTCCCATTTCATAAACTTCTGCAATTTCCTCGCAACTAATACTCTCTTTAAAACAATCTATAACACATTTTCCATTTCTACAACAAGCATTAGAACCAAAAATACTTCTACAATCAACTTCCTCCCCAAAAACCGCAGAAGAATCTCTAATAATATAAAACTCTCTTAAAACATAATCATCTAAACATACATCTTTTATATCTTCATCTCCAATAATATAGCCATAAACATCATAAACTCTACCATTATCTGAATCCACTAAATCTCCAGAAGGTTCTAAAGGTATTTCTTCTTTAGATTCTTCTTCATAAAAACCATTATACACACCAATATCATCTTTATAAACTGTCTTATTGCCAATTCTAAATCCAAAACCTTTTATATTTCCATAATCATCACAAATAATTATATTCATTAAAAATATACCAACAACTAAAATCAGTATATTAATAACCAATATGCTTTTCTTCTTTACTTTTCTCTTAACTTTTTTCTTCTTAATATTTTTATTTAATTTCAAAAAATTAATTATTAATAAAAATAACCAAATTAATGAATAAAAAATACACAACATATGATTACAAAAATGTAATTTAACACTCAAAGAATTAGCCCAATTATGAAAATAAGGTAAAACTAAAAACAAAATTATTAAAAAATTTATAAAAGTATATAAATATAAATTAAAACTACTTTTTCTCATAATAAATTTATCCTCTTTTTATTTAATAGATTTATATTTAATTAAATCTAATTATTTAAAAAGTTATCTTTGCTCATCTTCAGAAAAAAGACCATAACCTAAATAAATACCAGTTTTTTCTTCAAACATGCTAGCTATTCTATCTAAAGAGTACCTATCAACATATTTACTGCAATTAGGAATAACTCGTTTTAATATTCCTTGAACATAACCTAAAAATCTTTCCCTTCTTTGATCTACACTACAAATTTCACTTAGTTCTTTTTTTAAAAAATGATCATTACTAAATACTCCAACACACCCCTCTAAACCTTCAACCCTAATTTTAGTAGCCTCTTTTTTAGAAAAACCATTTAATTCTCTTTCATCGTATTCCCTATTAGGTACAAATGACATTTTCAAAAAATTAAAAAATTAAATCTCTTTCTTAACTAAATCAACACACATACCAGCAGCAACAGTTGTACCTGCATCTCTAATAGCAAATCTGCTCATATGTGGAATATCTTTTTGTTTTTCAATCACTAATGGCTTTGTTGGTTTTACTTTAATAATAGCAGCATCTCCATTTTTAATAAAATCAGGATTCTCTGCTATAACCTCACCAGTAGCAGGATCTAATTTCTTTTCTATTTTCTCTATTTTACAAGCAACTTGTGCAGTATGTATATGGAATACTGGTGTATAGCCAGCAGTTAAAACAGTAGGATGATTTAAAACAACAATTTGTGCAGTAAACTCTGTACATATTGTAGGAACATTATCAACATGACCTAATACATCTCCCCTTGCTATATCTTTTTTACCAATACCTCTTACATTAAATCCTATATTATCACCTGCTATAGCCTCTTGTATTTGTTCATGATGCATCTCTATACTTTTAACTTCACCTGTAACACCCCTTCCTTCTCTAGCAGGAACTACTATAACTTTATCCCCTACTTTCATTTTACCTGTTTCAATTCTACCAACAGGAACAACACCTATTCCTGTTATGCTATAAACATCCTGTATAGGTAATCTTAATGGCAAATCTACTGGTTTTTCTGGTTCTTTAAATAAATCCATTTGCTCTAAAACAGTTGGTCCTTTATACCATGCCATCTTATCAGATTTCTTAACAACATTATCCCCTTGCAAAGCAGAAATAGGAATAAAAGGTATTTCCTCTACTTTATAACCAGCTGTCTTTAATAAATTACCAACTTCTTCCTTAACTTTATTAAATTTAGATTCATCATAATTAACAGTATCCATCTTATTTATTAATATGCCTAATTGCCCAACACCTAAAGTTCTACATAACCATAAATGCTCTTTAGTTTGTTCCATTACACCTTCAGAAGCAGCAATAACTAAAAATGCTACATCTGCTTGGCTAGAACCAGTAATCATATTTTTAATAAAATCTTTATGTCCTGGAGCATCAATTATAGTATATTCATAATTTTTTGTTACAAATTTTTTATAAGCTAAATCTATTGTCAAACCTCTTTCTCTTTCTTCTTTTAAATTATCCATAACAAATGCAAATTCAAAACCACCTTTTCCTAAACTTTCAGCTAAATCTTTTAATTTTCTCAATTCTTGCTCTGGAATTCCTCCAGAATCAAATAATAGTCTTCCAACTGTAGTACTTTTTCCATGGTCTACATGACCTACAAATACAATATTAACATGTGGTTTTTCTTTTGCCATATTTTTAAACCCCCAATCATTATTTTAATTTTAAAATTATTAAAGCAATTATCTTTCATTATTTTCTATTTATAAAATTTTCGTTTTCCAACTCAATATTTAATTCCAATAAATCTCTTCCAAAAAATATCTGAAAATTCTTCATAAACTCTATTTAATAAATTCTTTTTCTTTCTTTCCTGAGAAAATCTTCCAATCAAATTTTTTACAAAACGAGAAACTTTTCTATAAATCACGGAAAAAGTATTACCAAAATCAGGAGAAAATTCTCTTTTATTTCTTACTTCTCCTGCTCGTATCTCCGCCCAACAATCTAGCTTTTCTATATAAGGAAACTCGTCAATTAATTCTTCTAATCTTCTTAATTTTTCTTCTTCTAAAGCAATATTAGACTTTTTAGTTCCTATCAAAGTTTTTAAGTAAGAACTATACAAACTTTTATATTCCTTTATAAGTTCACGTAAAATTAAACCTTCCTCGCTCTTGCTTCTTCTTTTTTCTCTTTCATTCTGTCCAAAAAAATTTCCATTTAACATCTCAAATTGAATCAAGAAATTAAGACTTATAAACCTTTTTATTCTAAAAAATCATAAATAGAAGTTTGCACTAACAGTAAGAATCTTCAACAATATTAATTAACAACACAAGATAGTTGGTTTAGTCAACGAAAGTAAGTTTTTTATAGTTTAAATGTCTAAGTAATTTGAATATAACAAAATATGGCAATTAAGAAAGATGGATTTGGAAGCAAGGATTGCAAAAGCAAGGGAATTATATAATGCAAGGCTTCAAGAAAGCCCAGAAAGAGAAGAAAGGATAAAAAAAGATTATAATGATTTCTTATATGCACTGACATCTTATAGAGAAGGAAAAACAATATCCTCCATTGCTTCTGAAATTGGAAGGTGCCGCTGTACAGTGTATAGCTGGCTTAAACATGCTTTTCCAATGCACCTAATAGACAAAAAGAAAGGTGCAAAAAAGATTGATAAAGAAAAGCTTGTAAAGTCAAAGAGATTTGCCTATGTTCTTGGATTTTATCAGGCAAGGGCGAGAAAAATTGACAGAAATGACCTGTTAATAAAGAGCTGCAAACCAGCAACTTTAGAATCATTTGTTGAAAACATGCATTTTTTGTTTGGAGATGTTAGAGTGCAGAAAAAAAACAGCATTTATCACATTGGTTACTCATCAATAAGGTTAATGGAATTTATCAAAGAAATTACAGAGGACAACACAAGGATTCCTGACTACATTTCCAGAAACAAAAGTTTTATACAAGCATATCTAAGAGGCTTCTTTGATTCTAGGTTAAATATCACACATACGAGAATTACTATTAAAAGCTCTAAATTCACAAGAAAACATCCTATTGTTTTTGTTTCAAAAAAGAATCAGCAGCTGCTTTTGCAAATAAGGAATGCTTTGGCTGATTTAGGAATATGCTGTTCATTATATGAAAAGGTACTGATAATAAGAAAACTCAAAGATATTGAAAAATTTCTTAGACTTGGCCTTATTTCAAATCCAAAGCATGAAAAATTAAATAAAATGTATACAGACCACATTGAGTTGATGATGGTTGACAAAAATGGAGAATTTGAAAAGGTGCTTGAAGAGATTAATAAAGAAAAACAAAGATTACAAATTTAAACAATGAAGAAAACCTATTTTACCATGCTAAAAAGAAGGGCAAGATAGTTTAGTATTTTCAAAGTTTAGAGAGCGCAAACATCTTTATTTTTTATCCCTATAAACTTTCTGAAAAATATATTCTTGAATAGCGTAAAGGACTAAAAAGCCTCAATAAAATTTACGAAACTTGCTATATTATTTCTTCTTTTGCTTAACACAGTATTTTTGTAGCTTCTTATTATTTCATTTAACCTTTTAATATTTCTTTTACTTGAAAATTCCCCAATTCCAATTTGAAAACTCTTCAAACATAATTTAATTACTAATAATTTTCTTTATAACTTTATTATTTTAAAAATTTTAAGGCTTCTTTATCCCTTATTTCATTCCAATTTTTATAAAAACTAGCAACAGCAAATATACTCTCTTTACTAACATGCAAACATATAATATTTTCTATTTTTCTTTTAATTAACTCATATGCATTAAAAGAAGCAACAGGAACAGCAATTATAATTTTTTTTGGTTTTTTATGTTTAACCGACTTTATAGCAGCAAGCATAGTATATCCAGAAGCCAAACCATCATCAACAATTAACACATTCTTATCTTTTAAATTTATTTTCTTAAATTTTAAGATTTTCTCTCTTCTTTTTATTTCTCTTATAACTTCCTGTTTTATTTTATCTATATCCTCTTTTCTTAATCCTAATCTACTAACCAAATTTTTATTTAAAGATAACTTGCCATCAAAACTAACAGCACCAAATCCAGCTTCAGGATCCCAAGGTATTGGTAATTTTCTAACAAATATTAAACCTAGCTTTACTTTTAATTTTTTAGAAATAGAATATCCAACAGGAATTCCTCCTTTAGGTATTGATAATACAACATCAATTTTATCTTTTATTTTTTCAGCTAGTTTTTCACCAGCATCTAATCTATTATTAAACAACATTTCTTTTCAAAGGAAAATATCTATCTAAAACCTTTTTAAAATCAGAGTAACTTAAACCCAAACCTTTTTCTTTTTCATAACGCAAATCTTGATACATATTCTTAATATTATTAATAACTAAACTTTTATCTTGTTCATTACCAGGCAAAAATTTAAATAATCTTTTATCTAAACACCTTAAAATAAGATTTCTTTCCAAATCAGGAAACATTCCAAAAAGTTCTATAATATCAGATAAACCCTTAGGCAAACCTTCTTCAAATTTTTTCTTCTAAACTTTCATCATTTTCTAAATAACCTAACTGAAATGCAATACTATCTAACCAATAGCTTTCCATAAATGATAATTCTGATATTTTCATAATTTTATTTTAAAGGCAAGTTTTTTAATTTCCTTGAGGTAATATTAGAAATGTTTTTTCTATAAATTTTTTTAAAACTGTTTTCTAAACCTTCCTGTTTATCCTTTACTTTATAAGCATAAACATGACCTAAAACATTTTTTAATCTTAGCTTATCTTTAATAACCTTTACAGCTTTATCTCTTTTAATCTCTTTATTTTTATGCAAAACAGATAAACATCTAAAAATAGTTCCTATGCTTAAATCCAATTCTTTAGCTATTTCTCTTGCTAGCATCCAATCACCTCGTTTGCTAAGAACTAATTTTACTTCTTCTTGTCCCATACTAAAATCTTAATAAAAACTGGTTTATTAATTTATCTATTTTAAAAAATATGAGTAAAATCTACAACAAAAATCAGAAAAAAGAAGCATTCATAGTCAAAATTGCTGATGAAAACAATATTTTATACAAAACACCAATTAAAAAACTAACATTAGATCCAAAACAATCCAAAATAATTTATTTTCACCCAAAAACTAAAAAAGATTTAAAAGAAGGATCATATAATCTTAAAATAAAACTAAAATCCAATTCTAAACTAATTGCAGAAAAATCATTAAATATTAATACTGAAAAATGGTATTATAACTTATTATCTGAACTAGCACCACCAAAACAATTTATAACAATAAGTATAATTTCTTTAATAATCTTAGGACTAATAATCTTTATCTCCCTTCTCCAAAAACTTGAAAAGATTCTTACCAATAAAATACTCTAATTTTCAAAACCAAAAGTTTTATAAAGATAACTGCAATTATAATAATCATGGTTATCATAAAGAGAGAAGAATCAAAATTAATAGATAAGACTAATAAATGGATTCTGCTTTATGGTAGACGTAAAACTGGAAAAACATTTTTGGTGAAAAATTTTGTAAAATATGATGAATATTTTTTTGTTAAAAGAGATAGAACAATAATAAACGGAAAACCCCTAAGTTATGAAACTTTTACAGAGTTATTAAAGGAATATATTAAAAATAATAAAACTGTTGTAATAGACGAATTTCACAGGCTTGGTGATGGTTTCCTTGATTTTCTCCATTCATTAGGAAAAGGAGGAAAATTGATTCTTATCTCATCAACCTTGCATTTAAGCAGAAAGATATTAACAAGCAATTCTCCTTTGCTTGGGCTTGTTGCTGAAATCTCTTTGGGCTTAATCCCTTTAAATCTATGTTTCAAAGAAATCTCTAAATTAGGCTTTAATAAGAAAGAAGCTTTAGAATTAGCTGTTTTTTGTAGAGAACCAATCACAATAGACTACATAAAAAGGAAAAAGAAAGCAAGAGAAATAATAAAAGAAATTTTATTTACAACAAAACACCAAGTTCCAGCATTTCTTGGAGAAATATTTTTGGAAGAAGAAAAAAGTCTTTCGAAAGTTTATGAAGGAATATTAAGAGCAGTCTCAGTTGGAAAAAACAAAGCAGGAGAAATAGCAAACTACCTTTTCTCAAGAAAACTTATAAAAAAAGAGAGTTCCACAATGATACAGCAATACCTAAAGAATCTCTTAGATCTTGGAATTCTAAAGAAAGTTTTTATATTTAACAAAAAAGATTATGTTTATGATTTAATTTCGCCATTAATGAAACTTTATTTTTATGCAGATGAAAAATACAATTTTACTGAAGAAGCAAGCATGGAAAAGGCAAAGCTTATTCTTGATGAACTTATGCCAAAAATTATAGAATCAAATGTAAGAGAATTTATTGCAAACAAATATGGACTTAGAGAAGCTATTTTATCTGAAAAAGACAGAGAAATAGACCTATTTTTATTGAAATTCAAGAAACCATATCTTATCGGAGAAGTAAAATGGGGAAAATTAACTTATAGAAATTTGGAAAACATAAAAATCAAATTAAAAACATATAAAAATTACTTTATTTTCGTTCCTGACAAATCAAAATTTAAAGATCTAAAAGTAAAGGATATATTTGATTTTATTTAATCTTGGGATTCTCATTACCAAAGTATTTATAAATACTTGGGATTCACAATTTAAATTTCTAAAATTTATCTTAATTACCTTTTCTCAGGTTCAATATACTTTAAACCCAATTTCCTTAAAATCTCTTTTTCACTTTTACCTGCTATAAACTTTCCTGTTTTTCTATCAAACAAACCATATTCACTCAACTTATAACCTTTCTTAATTGCAATTTTCCTTAACTTAATATTAAATTCCTTACTTCCTGTAAAATATAATAAAGCAGCACCATAACTTTTTTCAGGAACAACCCTTAAATCTGCTTCTATATTCATATTTAACAAAATAGAAGCTTTAGTAGAACCTTTAGCTAATACTTTCTTAACTTCTTTCATCTTGCAAAAATAATCTATCATAAACCCTGGTTCTTTGCTTATTGCTAAAATATCTATATCCCTCACTAAATCTTTTTTTCTTCTTATAGAACCAGCTATATCAACTTTTACAGAACCTCTTAATTTTTCTAATCTCCTCTTAACTTTATTAGCTATTTTTAAAACTTCTTTCAGAGGTCTTCTTCTTGTTTGTTCTTTATACACATTTAATGCTTCTGCTATATTTCTTTCTGATTTCTCACCAAAACCTTCTAAACTTCTTATCTTGTGTTTTCTCACAGCTTTTTTCAAATCTTCTATGCTTTTAATTCCTAAATTTTTATAAAGTTTTTTAGCTCTTTTAACTCCCAACCCAGGTATTTTAGAAATTTCTGTAAAATGTTTCGGAACTAATTTTTTAACTCTTTCATATTCTTTAATCTTTTTTGTTTTAATATACTCAACAATCTTCTTTGCTAACCTTTCTCCCACACCAGGTATTTCCTCAAGAGCTTTTAAACCACCTTTATTATATACTTTATTAACCTCTTTATCCAAATTAATCAAGCTTTTAGCAGCCCTTCTATATGCTTGTGGTTTCCATTTTATCTTTTTTAATTCCAAAATATCAGCTATCTCATAAAAAATATTTGCTATATCAACATTTAAACTCATTTTCACCTCTTTAATTTTTGTTTTTTATAACTTCTAAAACATTTAATTAATGTTCCTTTTCTTAAAATAAAAATAGCTTTTTTAGACATCATAACAACACCTTAGAATTAAATTTAATGAAGGAAACCCAGCATTCCCTCCTAAGAGGTCATACTGGGGACTTAAATTATTATTATTACCTTGGAATTTATAAATATTTTGATATCTAAAATCTAATCTCATATTATCCCTCTTTTTGTTTAATCTAATTATTTATAACTGAATTAATAAATTTATAAGCTTTTTTATTTTTAAGTAGATTTTTGCTATTTTTTCCTGAGAATTTAGAACAGCACCGCGTTGAAAATAAATATCTATATGAAAAACAGGAAAAAAATTTGCTTTCAAAAAAATAATTACAAATTTAAGAACCAAATTTATCATTAACCTCTTTTATTCTGCATATACCTTCCTCTACATACAGCATTTCGCAGGGGCTGACGTATACATGATGAGAGCCATTCTGAGGATAGCTTTGTTTTTTTAGAACTGCAATTGTTTCATTTTCAATAAAACCCCCTTCAATTTCTGGTTCAAGCAATGCCTCTACAGAAAAACCTAATATCTTGAAATAATTTTCTTTGATAAGTTCTTCAAGCAATGGACGATCACACCTATGCACACTTGTTCCTCCAAGTTTTGTAATATTTGAAAACACAGCAAACATATTTCTTATTGAGGTTAAAGCAATAAACTTTTGATACTCTGGATTGCAAGATGATTTCATATGAGCTTTTGAGGGTTTGCCTGCGAGTAAATGAGTTCTGTAAGGATTGCCTAATAAAGAATTTGAAAGAGTAATATCAAATCTGTGCTGGTGCAATGAGCTTTCTGGAAAAAAACGCAAGTCAATGAATTCTTTTCTGCAAGTTCCCTCATATGATTCAGGAGCAGGCGCATCTGGATATTGTATGTCATCATCACTCACTGCAAGGTATTTTCTGCCAAAAATTCTAAAAGCTCGGCTGTAAGGTCCTTTACCTATTTCACATATAGATAATTCAGTAATAGGCATTAAATATTCTGCTGCATCTGTGTTTGTTGAATCACCACAAGTGACTCTTTCTGCATTCTTAGGGTTCCAAAAACAAATCGCAGCTAAAAATATGTCAAAATAAGGGTCATCTGCTTCAGTTAAAAGCGGACTGAAACGCTTTCTTAGAGAAAAGTCTGATTTAATTTTGTTGTACAATTCAGTTGCAGGATTGGACATACTCATATTTCTTATTTTCAACCATGAAGATCACAGTCAAAAACCGCTTCTGGGTGCTGTCTTGCCCATTTTAACAGGATGCTCAAGGCATATCCTGCATTTCCAGGGGTTGCCTTCCAATAATTTTCATCTCTTTCAACACCTAAGGTTTCAATAGCCTCTTCTAATTTAGGTATCACTTCCCTTGCCACTTTACCATCAATACAAGAAATCCCTTTCTCTTCATCAAGAATTTTGAAGTGTTTTAAATAATTATATGTTATATACAATATTGCATCAGAAGTTCCATAACGTTCAATAAAACCAACCGGGCATCCATTATCTTCAAGATAAAACATTTCCTTTCCACAAATATTCACAGGTTCTATTTTCTCTGGTAAAGGACCATCTATCTCAATGCCCTTGCCTTTCAATTTATCAACCAAAGATTCACCTTCTTGTTTAGATATTACATCATAGTTAAACACTTCATCAAAAGGTATGAATTCACCGCTTCCAAGAACGGCTGTGCCTCCTTCTTGATGGGCAAGAACTTTAACTGGCTCTTCTGTTTCCGGGTTTCTTAGATATACAGTAAATCCCATTTTAATCCACCTTATCTATAGTTATAACAGCAAGTATTTAAATCTTTCTATTTTTATTACTTAATAGAAACAACAAATATGTAGAAAACTTACAACAATATTTATAAACTAACCTTATTTTCAACCAAGATAAGTATTCCCAAATACTATTCCTCCAATCACAACATTTTTTTTGATTTCAATAATTCACATTTTCTGCAATTCCTAATTTTTAAAATTAAATTTCCAATCTTGCTTTTTCTCATCTAATTTTAATTGAGTTTCTTAATTAATATATTTTACTCTAAATAACCACTATATTTATAAATACACAAATTTTAATTTTTCTTATGAAAACATTCCTTTTATTCATCTTATTGCTTATCTTGATTTATATTTTTTATATTGTATTCAAAAAATATATGCTTAAAAGAATAAAATAATAGGAGGTACAAAAATGTTTTTTTTACCTTACTCTCAAGCTCCAATATTCGGAACTGTATTGATAGTTTCAATATTACTTAGTATATGGTCTTTAATATGGAAAGGACTAGGTTTATGGTATTCATCCCAAGACTCAAAAAAAGGCTGGTTCATCGCAATTTTCATATTTAACATTTTAGGAATTTTGCCAATAATTTATATTTACTTAATTAGAAAAAGAAAAAAGAAAAAGAGATGAATATTAAATGCCAAAGAAAAAATTTATTTATAAAAAAGCTATTAAAAAATTTAGAAAAGCTGATTTTGCTGTTTTATGGACCACGGTATTTGCAAAATTCTTATTTGGTGTAGGCTTAGGATTTTTATTAGCATCTTATCTAACAATACAAAACCTAGAAAAAACTGGTTGGATTATTATAGTAATCTCATTAATATTACACATACCAATAATATATGAAATATTTTTCAAGAAATAAATTATTGCTTTAACAACAAATAGCTGGGAATAGGATGTTTTTTATACTCCTCTAACAAAGGTCCTCCTTTAATTAACCTAGAAAATGCTTCTGCTTCCAATTTAGCATCTTCAAGAGCATTATGAATATCTCTTCTTAAATTTAAACCAACATAACTTAAAACAAAATCTAAATTAATATCAGTTCTTTTAGTGTTAGAATTAATAACAGGCTTGATATTTCTTCTTAAAAAATGAGCATAACATAAAGTATGCAAATCAACTGTTCTATAACCAAAAGGCCAATAAATCCCATACCTCATAGCACTAGCATTTAAGAAATCTCTATCAAATCCAACATTATGCCCAGCAAGAGTTCTATCATCACTAAATTCTGTCCATTCTAAAAATTCCTTAAATATTTTTTCTAAAGTTTTCTTATTTGGATCTCTAATATTATCCTCCGTAAACCCATTTACTTCTAATGCCTTTCTTTCTATTGCCGCACCATTCCAAATTCTACATTCTTCATAAAACTCTCTGTTTGGATCATCAAAATCAATAGCACCAATACTAATTATAGAATGTCTTCTTGGATTTCTTCCTGTAGTTTCAACATCAACAACTATCATTCTTAATTTTATTCTAAATCAAAAATTACTCCTCTTCTATTTTCAAACCTTTTCTTTCTCTTATCTTTTTAATGATTTTAGGTTGTAATTCAACAGGTAACTTCTCAAACACTTGATCAACCAAAA
The DNA here is from genome assembly GCA_964603525.1 of Candidatus Woesearchaeota archaeon. Classification (GTDB taxonomy): domain Archaea; phylum Nanobdellota; class Nanobdellia; order SCGC-AAA011-G17; family JACPIM01; genus CAZRVI01. Next base: position 18,584 of record CAZRVI010000004.1, read on the forward strand.
ACTGTGTTCCTCTTCCACCAGTTGCACTTCTCAAATCACTAGCTAAACCAAACATTTCCGCAACAGGCATTTTAGCTTTAATAGTTAAATGTTCTTCTTCCTGATTCATCTCTAAAATCTGCCCTCTTCTATTCTGTATTAATTTACTTAAGTTACCTAAATATTCTACAGGAGCTTCAATCTGCAAAATTTGTAATGGTTCAAATATAACAGCATTAGCATCTAGCATAGCATTCCTAATAGCTGTTCTCATAGCAGGCAATACCTGTGCAGGACCTCTATGAATAGCATCTTCATGTAGTTTACAATCCATTAATCTTACTTTAACTTTAATCCCTCTCTCCCTTGCTAACGGCCCTTCATCCATAACTTGTCTAAATGCCTCTAAACACATTTCCATTACCTCACCAATATGCACTATTCCACGCGTATTATCAATAAATACATTCCCTCTATAAATTTCCTTCCAATCAGGAGCTTCTTTTGTAGCAATCCCCAATTCTCGCAACTTATTAAAAATATCTTTATCTTTCTTCCTTAACTTCATTTCAGGTAATTCACCAGCCTTAATAGCTTCATAAACATTATCATCCAATGGTTCAACTACAACAAAGAATTTATTATGTTTATTAGGACTTTTACCTTCAATCTCTCTTGATTTTCTTAAAACAGTTTCCCTATAACAAACAATAGGCTTACCAGCAACAACATCAAGCCCTTTCTCAGTCTTAATTCTATTTTCTATAACCTCTAAATGCAATTCACCCATTCCATGCATTAAATTTTCACCAGTTTCCTCATTAATATCCACAACTAAACTTGGGTCTTCTTTACTGACTTGTCTTAACACCTCAATCAACTTAGCTAAATCACTTGGTTTCTTAGCTTCAATGCTTTTTGTGATAACAGGTTCAAACAAATGTTTAATAGCTTCAAATGGTTCCATTTTTCCAGAAGAAACAGTTTCACCTGCAAATACACCTTTAAGCCCAACTAAGCCAACGATATTACCACAAGGAATTTCATCTAGCTGTATTCTATGCGGTCCCTTATATATCAAAACCTGCTGCAATCTTATATTCTTTTTAGCCATATTCATATAAACTTCATCTCCTCTTTTCACAGTACCAGAAAATAATCTCCCTGCAGCAACTTCTCCTGCATACTTATCAATCTCAATTTTAGTACAAACAAAACCAACCGGACCTTTGGGATCACAATTCATTAATGCTTTTCCTTCCTTGCTTTCTAATTCACCATGCCATATCTTAGGAATTCTGTATTTTTGTGCATCTAAGGGATTAGGAAGATGTTTTATAACCATATTCAAAACAATTTCATGCAAAGGAGCTTTATCAGCCAACTCCCCATACCTATCTTCTTCATAAGCTTTTATAATATCCTTAAATGTTAACTTACTTTTTTGCATATAAGGAAAACTTACAGCCCAATTATGAACCGCACTACCAAATGCAACGCTTCCATCTTGCACAGAAACCTGCCATTTTTGTTTATATTCTTGAGGAGCAATTTTAGCTATAAATTTATTTACATCATTAATTATTTTAATAAATCTCTCTTGCATTTTTTCAGGTGTTAACTTCACTTCCTTAATCAATCTATCAACTTTATTAATAAATAAAATAGGTTTTACTCTTTCTTTTAAGGCTTGTTTTAAAACAGTTTCAGTTTGAGGCATTATTCCTTCAACAGCGCAACACAACACAATTGCACCATCAACAGCCCTCATAGCTCTAGTAACATCACCACCAAAATCAACATGGCCTGGAGTGTCAATTAAATTAATCAAATAAAAATCTTCTCCAAAACTATGAACCATAGAAACATTAGCAGAATCTATTGTAATCCCTCTTTCTTTCTCATCCTCATGAAAATCTAAAACTAACTGCTTACCTGCTAACTCCATACTCATCATTCCTGCACCAGCTAATAAATTATCAGAAAAAGTGGTTTTTCCGTGGTCAATATGAGCGCATACACCAATATTTCTGATCCTTTCTGGTTTTTTCATTAATTCCTTAATTTTCTCTAATTTGTCTTCTGCCATTATTTAATCTTCTCAAATTTCTCTCTTTTTAAAATTTTCTTTTTGAATTATTTAAAAAATCAATAAAAAAGCTTCCGAATTTTCTCTTAAAACTTCTAAATTTAACCAACAATAATGTTTATAAATTAAAAAAACTTCCAATTTAGTATCAAAAGAGGTGAAAAATGGCTAAAAAATATCCTTCTAAATTATCAAAACAAGATATAATAGACCAATTAACAAAAAATTCTACCTTATTACAACAAAAATCTATTCAACTTTTAACTTCAATGAATAATTTAACTAAAAAAATAGAAAAATTAATAGAAATTTTTGAAAAAGCTGCAGATTATATTGAAAAAGAAGAAGTATCCGAACCTTTATCTTCCAAATTAGCACAATTACTAGAACAAAATAGAAAAATTGCATCTGGATTATTAATTTTAGAAAAGTTTGTTAAAGAAAAAGGTTTTCTTCCAACCAAAAAAAATAAAGAATTTGAAATATGATACCTCATTTTATAATCGATGAGGAATTAGAAGAATTACAAAATACTATAAAAGATTTAATCTTAGAATCAAAACACCCTGAACTTAAAAAACATGTAAGAACCCTAAAACTATTTACAAGAGCAGCTGCTTATTCTTTAGCAAAACCAAAAATAAAGAAAAAAATACAAAAACAATTACAAAAAAAACCAATTCAATTGCAACTTGTTAAACAACCAATAGGCTATGATATATCCCCAATTCCATCACCAGGAGAAACAAAAAAATTACCACATGAATTTAAAGTTGTCCCAATCTATGCAGAACATATTGTAAAAAAAGAACCAGAAAAACCCAAAAAACGAATAATAATGCTAATAAAAGATAAATTCACAAATAAAATATTATGCACAGCAAACATTAATGATGAATACATAGTTAATGAACCTACTATGAATGAAACAGATATTAAAGTTTCAAAAAAGGTTATAAAAAAGAACCCAAAAAATCCAGAAATAGCATGGAAATTAATAGAAAAATATACTAGAAAATATAAAGCTGATCCTTCGCATAAAGAAGCAATAAAATATTATGTAATAAACAATTTATTTGCTTTAGGAAAAATAGAACCTTTATTGCAAGACAAACAAATTTCTTTAATAACTTGCGATTCACCAGGATCATATATAAAAATAAAAAGAAATAACAAAACATTAAAAACAAACATTATATTCAACACAAAACAAGAATTAGATAATTTTCTAAATCTTATTGCAAAAAAAACAAATTCTAAATTAAACAAAAAAAATCCTATATTGGATGTTACATATAGAAACTTCAGATTTCATTGTGTCTTAGGCTTAGATATAACTAATTCTAAATTTATAATAACAAAAATAGAATAAAAAGGAAAGCGCCCCTACCAAAAGAGGCCAAAAAGTTTATTTCTTCTTTTTCTTCTTTTTCTTTCCTTTTTTCTTTTTCTTCTTTTTCTTTGCCATAGGCATTTCACCTCTTTTAATTAAATATTTCTTTAATTTTTTAAAAGTTTTTTTTATTTAAATAATTTTTGTTTTTAAAATTTTTTAAAAAAATTCTTAAATAAGTTAAGTGTTTTTTCCGACGGTAAATTAACTTTAATTTTTTCTAACAAAACACCAAAAGCAAAATATTTAAATAACCTGAAATATAATTAATATTTATGAAAAAAACAATAGCTGGTTTAATCATAATCGTTCTTATAGCATTAGTTTCATATAACTATGATGCTATTACAGGATTCATGGTAAGGCCATGGCAAATTCAAGGTCAAGAAAGTTATAGAGAAACACAAATTAATATAGAACCAGAACAAGCAAAAGCAGGACAAAGAATAAATATAGAAATAATACCTGGGAACAAAGGTGCAGAAAAAACAATAACAATACATTCTTCAAACGGGGCAAAAAAAGATTCAACAAGAGAATGGTGTAACATAGGATATGAAAGAGAAGAAATAAGATCTGCAACAAAAATTATGCACTCATTTAAATGCTCAGAACCAAAAACTTTTTCATACAGAATACCAGCTTCTTTTAAACCAGGAGATTACTATATAAGAATCTACGACTATGCAAAAGCAAAAGAAAATAAATGCGCATCAAAACATGGTCGTGAATACGAAGCTTGTGCTTACGCTATTGCTTGGTTTACAGTTACAGCTTAAACTTTATTTTTTAAATATTTTTTATACATTTTATTAACATAATTTCTAGAAACAAGATTATGGTGTCTAAAACCGCCTCCAAAACACTTAGGAATATGCATTAATTCATGTATTATTGTTTTAATCTTTTCTTTCTCATTTAATTTGTCATATTTCTCTGAGATTATTTCAATAACATATATAGCTTTTCTACATAAAGCAAGCTGCAGTATTTTGCTCATAGAATGACATCTAGCAATCACTCTTCTTGTCTTAGAACCATAACTTCTAAAGAAAAAAACATTATTAATATCTATATAATTTAAATTTAATTTTTCGATTATATCTAATCCTAATTTCCTAATATCATCTGCTTTTTCATATTTCACTTTTCATTATTCCCATATTACATCAACAGCATCTGTTCTTTCATAAGGTCTTATTTCATGTTTCTTTTCTCTTCTCCCAGAATTATATTCTAAATAACCTTGCCAAGCTACCATTAATGGATTGTCTGCTGCATATTTTAATGGAACTGCATAAAAATTAGCATTTCTTTCCTTGCACATTATTTTTAGCATCTGCACTAATCTTTTATTTGCTGCAACACCCCCAATTAACAAAGCCTCTTTTTTTTGCGTATGAGCCAATGCTCTTTCAGTAACCTCAGTTAACATAGCAAACAATGTTTCTTGCAGACTAAAACACAAATCCTCTTTTTTAATTCCTTTTTTATATAAACTAATAGCTTTAGTTATAATTCCTGATAATTCAATATCCATACCTTTAACAACATAAGGTAACTCAATATATTTACCATTTTCAGCTAATTTTTCAATTTTAGGTCCTGCAGGAAAACCTAAACCAATTGCTCTACCAAATTTATCTAATGCATTACCCAACGCAATCGAAAGCACTTCTCCCATAACTCTATATCTTCCACCCTCTAAAGCAATTAATTGTGTATTAGCACCAGAACAATAAACAAAAACAGGATCTTTTGCTCTTGTAAATAATAAACCAGAAGTTAAATGTGCAACAGCATGATTAACACCAATAACAGGAACATCTAAATCTTCAGCTAAATCAACAGCGGCATTTCTTGTTATACTAAGACAAGATGGAAATCCAGGACCTCTAGAATAAGCAACCAAATCAAACTTTTTCTGTTTACTTTTTTCAATTGCTTCTCTTATAACTCTATCTTTAACATTTCTATGATGTTGTGCAATTTCACTTGGTATCATACCTCCTTTTTTAGTTGTATAAATATCTCTAACATCACTAAAAATTTTTCCTTTTTCATTTATTACAGCTGCACCAAAAGTATGAGCTGTCCCTTCTAAACCTAATATTATCATATTCCCTCAATTTTGAAGAGCATTTAATATTTCTTTTATTTTATTACAATCTTCAATATTTATAAAACATTTATCTATTTTTTAATCATATCCTGGCTTTACTAAATTTATCAACTTCTTTTTTCAACCAATCAGGCCAAAATTTTTCATCTATAGGATAACTTGCATCTAATGCTTGAAAAGAACCACTACCAACAACATCTTCAATGCTTTTTTTCTTATTATATCTTACTCTATCAACACCAATTAATTTTGCAACAGCTTCATTAATCTCTTCTAATGATCTACCATAACAATTACCCCCAAATGCTCTTTGTACAGCAAGTTCATCTAAACATTCTCTTCCTCTATGCCACTCTTTAAATGAAGGAAAAATCATAGGACCATAAGAAACCCAAAATTCTAAATGCTTTGCACCAGCATTATATACTACCCATACAGAACCACCTTCACTAACACTTCCTCTAACAATACTATCATCACCCATTACAACATTTTTACCTCTTAACAAAGAATCAATACCTCCAAACTTTAGTCCAACTTCAAGAGATCTTTTTCTTCTTTCTCCTTCTTGAAAAGTTCTGATAGATTGTGCTTGCTTAACTAATGCAGGATAAACAGTTATAAGTTTTGGATTAAATTTCCTTAAACCTTCAAAAATACCCATAGTAACTCCCCAACCAGATTCAGGATTAGGAATAACAATATCAACTTCTGATTCTTTATCTCCATATAAATCAACTAATTTTAAACCAAGCTCTTTTCTTAATTGAAAAATTTCTTTCCCTCTAAACAACGATCCAACATGTCCGAAATAAATTGCTTGGAATACATCTGGCATTAATTTTTCTTCTCTTAATCTTTTAAATTCAAACCCATTTGAAGAATAAATACTCATTTCAGCACCATCAAACTCTTTCTCAATATGCCCTCCTAATCTTCGATGAGACACTGATTCAGAACTTACAACAAAACCACCATCAACAATTCCATAGCAAAATGGCTCAAATGCCCTATCATCATTCAAAGTTATCATATAAGTTTCTTTACCATCATATACCAAAGCAGTTAAAGCAAATGTTGCTCTTCCATGTAATCTATCCACAAGCTTCTTTCCAGCTGTAAATGTAATCCCTTCTTGTAAAATATATTTATGTAATAAGGCACCAATAATTTCTGTTTTATTTGATGTCTCAAAATAATAATCTGTTTCAAGTTCTAATCTTAAATCATCTTCTTTAACTAAATATCCATCTAATGTTAAAACAACATGATATTTTGAATCTCTTTTAGGATGTATTTCAATAGGTTCTGTATTTATTTTTGCAGGATATTTATTTTTAGTATATCCAACATTACCAATAGCTGCAACAGGCTCTAAATCTTGAAAAGTTTGTATTATTCTTGGATCTACTATATCTCCTATTCTACCTAATCCCTTATGTATATAGATGCCCTTACCATTACCTATTGCTATTCCAGCACCAACTTTACCTCTATGTTGACACATTCCTGTAGCTAAAAATATCTTATGAACTAATTCACTATCATTTGAATTATAAATACCTGCTATTCCATCCATTTAAAACACCAACTTCATAACCTTAATCTCATTATATAACTTCATATATTGTCCAGCATTTTTTAAACTTTTTAATTTTTTTCCCTTCTCAACCAAATCTTTAAAAAATACTAATAACTTATCTTCAATCTCTTCTTCTCTATCAACTCTGGTAATATAAATATTTTTTAAGATATCATCATCCTCTTCTTCTACAATAATCTTACCTTTACTTTTAATTGCTAACAAAATTTTATTTACAATCTCAATAGGGTTTTTTAAAATAAATTCTTTATCAATAATCTCTTCTTTCTCATCCTTACCAAAATAAATACTTAAATTTACTTTTAGGTCCTTAGGTTTAAAAGCTTTTACTTCTATCTTTTTAAATTTTAAGACAGTCTTGTGCATCTTCAATTTTTTCTTTTAAAGAATCTAATCTCCTTTCTTAAATCAATTGTTTTCTTCCTTCTTTCTCTAATTCTACCTAAATTCATTTTGTAATTATTTCAATAACATCATTATTTTTTAATATATAATCTTTGCCTATAATTTTTTTGGTTTTTAAATTTATAGCTTTAATAAAATTTTTAGCTAAATCAGAATGTACTTTATAAGCTAAATCCAAAACAGTTGAACCTTTTGGCAAAAGTATAGCATCTGGAAGAATATTACCTTTAGAATCTGCTAACTTATTATTTTCAACAGGATAAACAACAATATAATTTAACAAATCAAAAACAGCTTTATTTAAAACATCTTGCACACCAGTATTTCTTTTTTCTAAAAAGCTTTCTATAAAACTCAAACCCTTTTTTTGTTTTTTACTTACTTCACCAATTACTTCAAAGTTTTTTTCGCCAGGAACATAATATATCAATTTATTTTTTGCAGCCTCTTTTAATGCTAATTCAGATTCAGAACTACAACCAATTATAATATAATCTTTAAATTCCTTTTTCAACCTCTCCAAATTTTTTTCACTTCCATTTACATCAATCTTATTGGCTGCAATAATTATTGGCTTGCTTTTTTTTCTCAACAACATTGAAAACTTTTTAACATCATCTTCATTCCAATTAATAAAAGCTTTATCAATTTCCTCTAAAACTTCATTTATGTGTTTCTCTGTTATTTTCAGACCTGAAAATTTTTTGAACAATGCTTGCTTTAGATCTAACTTCCCAGATTTAATTTTTCCTTTTAATATATCAATATCTTTGCTAATTAAACTATAAAACCACATATTAATTTCCTTTTCTAAAAACCGAATATCATTAGCAGGATCATAGCTTAATTTTTCAACTACTTCACCCTTCTCATTAGTACTTCCAGAAATATCAACAACATGAATTAAAGCATCCGCACTACTTAAATCATTTAAAAATTTTAAACCAAGGCCATAACCTTTATAAGCACCAGGAATAAGACCTGCAACATCATATAATTCAACAGGAATAAATCTATTTCCTTCAATACAAAAACCATTTTGTGCATCACACTTAACATTAAACTCCCTTTCCGCACATTCAACCTTTACAAAACCAACACCATGATTCAAATCAATCGTAACAAAAGGTCTATTAGCTATCTCTACATCCAATAATGTACAAGCTTTAAAAAAAGTGGATTTTCCAGAATTTGTTTTTCCAATAATCCCAATTATCATATAATCATTTAATCAGAAAAACTAATTTAAAAAACTAGTGTTTTAGAAAAATAACCAAATTAGTCTATCTTATCTCTTAAGCAATATGAGTATGATCATAATTCAAATTTCTTTGAGCCTCTTTGAGTAAATCCTCAATATATCTTTTTTGATTTTCATTTTCTTCCTCACCAACACCCTTAATCGAAAATCTCTCACGTCGTTCTAAATCAGAAGTTGAAACAATTTTAATTAAACGTTCTCTTTTTCCTTGTGGAGTTCGTGAAGCACCTAACAAATATACACTAACAGGGTTATCATTCAATCCCTTAATAAAAAACTCGTTGTTCTCAGTATCATCAGCGCAAAGCAAATAAAAACTTCGTCTAATAAGAGCAATGAAATCTGTATCTCGTGTTAAAATTCCTATTCTTTCTTTATCAAATAAAGAAATATAAAAAGCTAAAGCTATTAATTTTTCATCAGTATATAAAGAAGTAGGCTTCTGAGTATTCTTTAATTTAGATTTCCTCTCATAACGCCTTTTTGTACCTTTCTTTTTTGGACAATAATTACTTATAGCTTTAAATATTCTTACTAGAATAGAGTAATCCTTACCAGAAGAAACTTTATAAAATAATTTTGGAGATAACCTCAAAAGTTTCTGTAATCTTGAAATAATAGCATCTAAATTTTCTTTAATCTCTCTATTACTATTAGTTACATATGGTTTTTTTCTATTAAATCTTCTTTTTTTCCCTTTGATAGACTCATAAAGATTTTTCCATTCTGTTTTTACTTCTGGAATAATATAAGTCATTTCTCTATCTTTACCAGTCCCTAGAAATCTTAAAAAAGAATCTAAAGATTCAATAACCCCTTCCAAATCAAAATATTTCAAATCTGAATAATTTTCAGCACCCAAAATTTCTCCAAT
>CAZRVI010000004.1:28409-33292 GCA_964603525.1 Candidatus Woesearchaeota archaeon
CCAAATCAAAATATTTCAAATCTGAATAATTTTCAGCACCCAAAATTTCTCCAATATCAATAACAGCTCCTTTATTGGTTCTGCATTGTAAAACATTAGTATCAACTAAAACCCTTCCTTCCAAAATATTTGGTATATCAATTAATTCCATTTTAAATCTAATAGCTTAAATTATTTACACTCATATCTCATATTAAACTGATATATTGTATACATTAAAGTATCTAAAACTTTCTTTTCTAAAGGAGTTCCAGATAGATTACCATTAATTATTAAATATCTTAATGAAAACTTTTTATTTTTGAAATCAGAATAACATAAAAAAGTACCCTCTCTCAAATTATTCTTATATTTAGAAATATCATTTCCTATATAAATTATCTCCCCAGTTCTACCATCAAATAAAAAATTAACAGCACTACAATTCCTTCCAGCATTTCCATTATAACTCTCATTCCCCCATTTACTCCAAAACTCTTTACGCATTAATCTAATATTGCCTAAATATATCTCACTATTAAAATCCAATGATCCCTCTCTAACTAATCTATGTACTATATTTTCTATATCCTTAACCACTAATTCTACCATAAATTAACAAACTATTTACTAATTTATAAATTTTTCTCTACTAAAAAGTAACTAATAATTAATAATACTACAACAATATTACAACAATATAATATTCATAATGCAAAAGCACAATAATATTTATATATTAATAATACCACAATAATACCATAACAATGGCTAAATCAAATACTCTTAGTTTCACAGTACCTAATGAATTAAAGCTTAAACTAGATGCTATAACAAAAATAGGATACTATGATTCTTTATCAGAGTTCCTTAGAGACGCTATTAGAAACTTATTAAATAAAAACAAAGATTTAAGACTAGCTATAGCTTTTGAACTATACAAAAACAAAAAAATAACTCTTAGTAAAGCATCTGAAATCACTCATCTTCCATTATCAGAGGTAAAACAACACTTTAAAGAAAGAGAAAATTTTTAAGATGAAAGCAAAAACAGAGGAAATCTTAATAATAGGAATAGCATTTGCTCTTTTAATTGCAACTGTTTTCATAACAGATCCAAATATTTTTGGTTATGTTGTATATTCACCAGAAAATTATACTTATGAACCTTCTTTAATAGAATATAATAATGGTTATAAACTTATAAAACAAAATCTATCAAACCTAGAAATAACATCTTTAAATCCTTCAAACTATGAAACAGCTTTTTTAAAAGTTAATGACAAATATTATGTTGACAGAGGATATAAAATAGAAACAATACCAGAAGACTTACAAAATCTATTATGGATCAAAACAGCAAATAATGACAAAAACACTCAAAACTTAAACTTTAATTTTAATGTAAATTATCCAGTAAGAATTTATATAGGATATGACAAAAGATTAGAGCCCCCTTCTTGGTTATCTTCTTGGAACTATTATGGAACAGGAATAGAAACCAAAGATGAATCTTCAAACCCTTATAATATTTATTATAAAAACTTTCAACAAGGAAATATACAATTAGGAGATAATTGCGAAACAGATTGCACCTCAGGATCAAAATCCATGTACCTTGTTTTAATAGATACAACCTATCCAAGCTCAGCATCATTAATATCAGAAGAGATACAACCCAAAAATTTATCAAAATGGGATTTATTAGAAAAACAGGAAACACTTAATTCACAAACAATAGATTACTATTACTCAACAGACTCGGGAAACAATTGGAATAAAATAAAAAACTTTAATCTATCTTTTATAAATTCTACAAAATTAAAATTTAAAGTAGTATTGAATTCCGATGGAATGAACACACCAATCTTACATTCTCTATCTATCAATTACAATGAAATAAAAAAACAGGTAGCAAAAGAATTAATCGGTTATTGGAAATTTGATGAAGGTTCAGGAACAATTACCAAAGATAGCTCTAATAACTCAAATAATGGAATAATTAATAATGCCAAGTGGGTAGAAGGAAAAAAAGGTTATGCTCTACAATTTCAAAACTTAGGAGATTCTGTAATAATTAAAAACAATGATAAATTAAATCCAACAAATTCATTTACATACATGCTTTGGGTTAAATTTAATAAATTAACACCTTATGACTATATGATTGATCATGGGTATACTGGAAAATTTTTATTTTATACAAGTAGTGTTGGAAATAAACCTCAAGTTTGGGCAAATATTGATGGAACTAAAAAAATTCAGGTTCCAAAAATAATAGAAACAGAACAATGGTATCATTTTGCTATAACTTATGATGGCTCATCACTAAAGCTTTACCAAAATGGAGAATTAGCTGATAGTATCCCAGTAACAGGTTCTCTTTCTACAACGAACAACGATCTTTATTTTGGAAGATATAGTGGAAAAACAGGATATGAACTAAATGGAACATTAGATGAAATAAAAATTTATAATTATGCACTTACAAGTGAAGAGATCCAACAAGAATATGAACCTTGCACAGAAAATTGGAATTGTACTTCATGGTCTTCTTGTATAAATAATACACAATATAGAAATTGTACTGATTTAAACAATTGTAACACAACACTTAATAAACCATTAGAAATACAGAACTGCACTTTAGAAAATAATTGTACAGAAAATTGGAACTGCACATCTTGGTCACCTTGCATTAATAATACACAAACAAGAATCTGTAATGATCTTAATAACTGCAATACAACTCTAAATAAACCTTTAGAAACTCAAAACTGTACATCGGAAGAAAACCCAGAAGGATCTGGAGGATCATCTTCTGGAGGTGGAGGAAGTTCAGCACCAAATACAGTTTATCAAAGCTCTGTAAAAATACCTGTTACAATAAAAACAAAACCATTAGAAACCAAAAAACAGCAAAAAACAATTCCATTATATGAATCTCAAGAACCAAAACAAGAATCTCCAATCACAGGCTCAATAGTAATAGAAAAAAAACCAAAAAGATATTTCATAAATATAATTCTATTCTCAATATTTGTTGTAGTATGTTATTTATTCTATAAAAAACTAATTAGAGAAAAATAAATTATTCTTCTATAAATTCTTCTAGTTTAATTTTCATTTCTTTATCAGTTTTTATTATTCCTCTATTCTTTAAATATTCTTTAGCTAAAATCCAAAATATTAAACCAAGACTTTTTTTACCTTTATTATTGCAAGGAACCATTAAATCAGTATAATTTGCTTCATTATTTGTATCACACAAAGCTACTACAACCATGCCTGCTTTTATAGCATCCATAATAGCATTTCTATCAGGCCAAGGATCAACAGCCACTAAAACTTTTGCCTCTGTAAACTCATCTAAATTAGGATTAGTTAACATGCCTGGTGGATATCTTCCATTTATAACTCTTATTCCAGTTGCCTTGCCAAATAATTTTATAGCTTTCCAAGCATTCTCTCTTCTTCCAACAACAATAATATCTTGAGGCTCATATCTACTTAAAAACTTAGAAACTACATTTATTCTTTCATTAATTTTCTGGATATTTAAAACCGCTAAACCATCTGGTCTTATTTTATACACAAAATTATCCATATACTTAGTTTTATATTTAGTACCGATATGTAAACCAACTTTTAAATAAGTTTCCAAAGGAACCAAAAATTGTTGTTCTGCCATTTTAAACTTAAAAGAAAAAATAACTATTTATAAACTTTTTCAATTTTTATTTTGTTAACTTATTTTGGAGATGGTGAATGGCATGCTCTTAATATAAAATATACTTAAATTATAAGATCAAGCTAATAACCCATTTCCTATCCTTCCCCAAATCTTATTTATTTCTTCTAGCTTGGGCAAATTGCGAAGCAATTTAAACTGAAAAATTTCCCAAATGTGAACGAAAAGTTTATATATTATGAACAAATAATTTATATATCATGAACTTTGATAAAATACTCTCTACAAAAGAAAGAATCAAAATTTTAGAAAGCATAATACTTAAAGAAAGCAGGTTTGGGGTTAATGAAATAGCAAATGAAGTAAAGCTGAGCAAAGGTCTTGTTTCAAAATATTTTGAAATACTTGCTAAAGAAAAAATTCTTAGAAAGAAAAAAAGGAAGTACTATGTTCAAAAAAATATATTTGTTAAAAGTTTGAAAATTATGTTTAACTTAACAAGAATTAATCTAAAGATATTTAAAAAATATAAATTTATTGAAGCAGCAGGAATTTATGGGAGTTGCGCTAGGGGAACAAATACAGAGAATTCTGATCTAGATATATGGATCAAAGTAGATAACTTAAATCAGAAACTTATTCCCAAGTTAATTTCAGAATTAAGAAAAAAAGTCGAAACCATTAAAATTCTATTACTTGATAATAAAAAGCTGGAAGTATTAAAAAAAGAAGATCCTTTATTTTATTATTCTCTATATTTTGGTTCAGTGTTGATTTACGGGGAAGAAAATGAGATTTGATATTAAAAAACTGGAAGAATTAGGTTTGCTTAGAAGGATACCAAAATCAATGAAAAAAGCTAAAGAAAGCATAAGTACAGCAGAATCTTGGCTTAAAGAAGCTGAAAATAATTTAAGAAATAAAGCTTTTAGATCTTGCATTCTGTCTAGTTATTTAGCTATGTTTCATTCGGCAAGGGCGTGTTTATTTGCTAATGGTTTTAGAGAAAAATCTCATTTTGCTGTCGCAAGATTTCTTGAAAATTTTTATGTGAAAAAGGACCTACTTGAAAATGAATGGATAGAATTGTTAGATTACTATAGAGAAACAAGACATGATGATCAGTACAGTACTTCTTTCATTGCAACAAAAGATGAGGCAAACAATGCTTTGAACTCTGCAAAAAAATTTGTTGGAAGGATAAAAAAGCTGT
>CAZRVI010000005.1:0-31829 GCA_964603525.1 Candidatus Woesearchaeota archaeon
ATATTGTAAGACATGATTCAGATAAACTAGCTAAAATTATTATAGAAAATATTTAATCAAAAACAAAATATTTATATACTACTAATTTCTCAAAATTCTATATTAATATATATAGTCCATAATATATTTTATATTAATCCATCAAAAATGTATACCTTGCTCTACCCCAAATAACTTTCTAACTGTATAGAATGTAAGTTAGATAGCTATACGGGCCTGTAGCTCAGCCCGGTAGAGCACTTGGCTTTTAACCAAGGTGTCGCGGGTTCAAATCCCGTCAGGCCCTCTAAAACCTTTTGAAAAATGATAAAACACAAATTAGTTCCAAAGCATATTTTTTTAAATGAAGAAGAAACAAAAAAAATCCTACAAAAGTTTAATATTTCACTTATGCAATTACCAAAAATACATAAAAAAGACCCAGCAATATCTCATCTAGAGCCTAAAAAAGGTGATGTTATTAAAATTGAAAGAAAATCTCCAACAAATTCTAAAACCATATATTACAGGGTGGTAGTAGAATGAGAAATGAAATTTTAATTGAAAAATATTTTGAACAAAATTCATTAATCCAATCAAACATAGAATCATTTAATAATTTTGTAGAAAAAGGAATGCAGCAGGTAGTAGATGAACTAGGAGATATAATACCTACAATAATACCACCAGAAATTCAAAATTTTAAAATAAAGCTAGATAAAGTTTGGATAGAAAAACCAAGAATTATAGAAGCAGATGGCTCCAAAAGGGATATTTTCCCTTCAGAAGCAAGATTAAGGAAATTAACTTATTCTGCACCAATATTTCTAGAAGTTAGCGCGCATATTGATGGTGTTGAACGTGAGTCTTTTTCAACACAAGTTGGTAAATTGCCAATAATGTTAAAATCAAAATATTGCCATCTTAATAATTTAAAAAGAGAGGATTTAATTGAAAAATATGAAGATCCAGATGATCCTGGAGGTTATTTTATTCTAAATGGAAATGAACGTGTTTTAATTATAGTTGAGGATCTTGCCTCCAATAAAATGTTTATTGAAAGGAATAAAGTAGGACCAAGCAAGTTCACAGCAAATATTTTTTCAGAAAAAGGTGCATACAGAATTCCACACCAAATTGAGCAAATGCGTGATGGAATTTTATATTTAACATTCACAAGATTCAAAAGAATACCTATTTTTGCAGTAATTAAAGCATTAGGCTTAACAAAAGATGAGGAAATAACAAAAGCAATATCAGAAAACCAGCAATTTGATGATGTTCTTGTAAATTTATTTAACTCTTTAGAATTAAAAACAGAAGAAGATGCTCTAGAATTTCTAGCAAGACATATAGGAATAACACAACAGCCAAAAGATGTTAAGTTACTAAAGGTAAGAGAGAATTTAGATAGATATTTATTGCCTCATTTAGGAACAACATCAAAGGCAAGAATATTCAAAGCTTATAATTTATGCAAAATAATTAAAAGATTCTTAACAACAATAAAACAAGGAATTAAAGTAGATAAAGACCACTATATGAATAAAAGATTAAAATTATCAGGAGACTTATTAAAAGATTTATTTAGAGTTAATTTAAGAGCTTTAGTTAATGATTTATTATACAATTTCCAGAGATTAGTTAAAAGAGGAAAATACTCTTCAATTAAAATAATTATAAGAGATAAATTGCTTACATCAAGAATAAAATCTGCAATGGCAACAGGAACATGGGTTGGTGGAAGAAAAGGAATATCACAAAACATTGACAGAACAAATTTCTGGTCAACTTTTTCTCATTTGCAAAGAGTTGTTTCTTTATTATCTGCTTCCCAAGAAAATTTCGAAGCAAGAGCTTTACATCCTACTATGTGGGGTCGTTTATGCCCTATAGAAACACCAGAAGGAACACCTATTGGATTAAGAAAAAATTTAGCTTTATTATCAAGTATAACCCAACAGGAAATTAATGAAGAAAAATTAAAAAAACAATTAGAATCATATGGCTTAAAAAAATGGCAGACGTATACTTAAATGAGAAATTTATAGGATCTGTAGAAAACATAAAAGAATTTGTTACTCAGATAAAAAAAGAAAGAAGACTTAATAAAATACCTGGAATTTTAAATATTTTATATAATAGAAAACAAGATGAAATTTTAATTGAAACAACCAAAGGCCGTGCTCGTAGACCTCTAATTATAGTAGAAAATGGTAAACCCAAGCTTACACAAGAAATTATTGAACAATTAAGAAATAATGAACTTACATGGAAAGATCTAATCAACAAAGGGATTATAGAATACCTAGATGCTATGGAAGAAGAATCATCTTTAGTTGCATTATCTCCTGAAGATCTAACAGAAAAACATACACATTTAGAGATCTCACCAGCAGCAATGGTTGGAATAACAACATCTTTAGTTCCTTATTCTAATCATTTACCAAGTTCAAGATTAATAAGGGGTGGTTCCAAAGCATACAAACAAGGTCTTGGTTTATATGCATCTAACTATTTGTTAAGGATGGACACAGATATTTCAATATTGCAATATCCACAAAACCCTTTGGTAAGAACATTTACACACAAAATTTCAAAATATGAAAAACATCCTGCAGGACAAAACATAATTATTGCAATAATGAGCCACGAAGGATTCAATATGCAAGACGCAATTATACTCAATAAAGGTTCTGTCCAGAGAGGGTTAGGAAGATCATTTTATTTTAGACCTTATGAACTAGAAGAACTAAGATATTCAGGCGGGTTAATAGATGAAATAGGAATTCCAGATAAAGAAGTTAAGGGTTACAAATCAGAATATGATTATAGGTTGTTGGAAAAAGATGGAATAATATATCCAGAAGCATCTGTTAATGTAGATGATGTTTTAATAGGTAAAACCTCGCCTCCAAGATTCTTGGGAGAATTAGAAGAGTTTTCTTTAGCAGCCAATATAAGGCGTGAAAGTTCTATAACAGTAAGGCAAGGTGAAAAAGGCATAGTTGATTTTGTTGTATTAACAGAAAATGAGGAAGGTAATAGGTTAGTTCAGACAAGATTAAGAGATTTAAGAATACCAGAACCAGGAGACAAATTCACTAGCAGACACGGCCAAAAAGGTGTTATAGGTGCAATAATACCACAAGCTGATATGCCATTTACAGCTTCAGGAATAATACCTGATTTAATTTTCTCTCCTCATGGAATACCATCTAGGATGTCTTTATCACATATGATAGAAATAATAGCTGGAAAAGTAGCAGCATTATCAGGAAGGTATGTTGATGGAACAATATTTTTTTCAGAACCTGTTGAAGATTTAAGAAAAGAATTAATAAAATTAGGTTTTAGAGAGAATGGAACTGAAAGATTATATAATGGGAAAACAGGAGAAGAATATAAAGCAGATATTTTTATAGGAAGCATATATTATCTAAAACTCAAATACATGGCAGCAAATAAATTGCATGCAAGATCTTCTGGAAGAATTCAATTATTAACAAGACAGCCAATAGAAGGAAGATCAAAAGGTGGTGGATTAAGATTAGGAGAAATGGAAAAAGATTGTTTAGTTGCTCATGGAGCTTCATTGTTATTAAAAGAAAGGTTTGATTCAGATAAAACAGTAATTCATATTTGTGAAGAATGCGGTATGTTTGCAGTATTTGATGATTATAGAAACAAAAAGTTTTGCCCAAAATGCGGTGCAAATGTTGAAATTACCGCAATAGAATTAAGTTATGCTTTCAAATTGTTACTAGATGAATTAAAATCTCTATGCATATATCCAAGATTAAATTTGGAGAGCAAATATTAAAATGATGCCTTCATATGTATATAAAAAAGTAAGGTCATTAACATTCGGAATGCTAAGTCCGGAAGATATAAGAAAGATGGCTACAACAAAAATAGTTACTCCAGAACTATATGATAAAGAAGGCTATCCTGTAGATGGTGGATTAATGGATACTCATTTAGGTGTAATTGATCCAGGATTAAGATGTAAAACTTGTGGTGGTAAATTAAAAGAATGCATAGGTCATTTTGGTTATATAGAATTAGCAAGACCTGTTATTCATATAAAATATCTTAGTATGATCTTAGATTCTCTAAGGTCTACCTGCAGGGAGTGCAATAGGATCTTATTAAAAGACGAAGACAGAAACAAATATTTAGAAGAACTTGATAAAATAGAAAAAGAAAGTGGATTAGAAGCAAAAAAAAGAAAAATAAAAGAAATTTTATATTCATTAAAGAATTTAAAGAAATGTCCTCACTGTAAAGCAAAACAATATACTATAAAAATAGAAAAACCATCAAATTTTTTTGAAAAAGATAAAAGATTAAATCCAATAGAAATCAGAACAAGATTAGAAAAAATACCAGATGAAGACTGTGAAGTTTTAGGAATAAATCCAAGATATGCAAGACCAGAATGGGCTGTATTAATAAATTTTCCAATACCTTCTGTAACAGTTAGACCTAGTATAACATTAGAAACAGGAGAAAGATCGGAAGATGATTTAACACATAAATTAGGTGATATAGTAAGAATTAATCAAAGATTATTTGAAAACATAAATGCAGGAGCACCAGAAATAATAATAGAAGACCTATGGGATTTATTGCAATATCATATAACAACTTATTTTGATAATACAATTGCACAGGTTCCTCCAGCAAGGCATAGATCCGGTCAGCCATTAAAAACATTAACAGAAAGAATTAAATCAAAAGAAGGAAGGTTTCGTCATAATCTCGCAGGAAAAAGAGTTAATTATGCTTCTCGTGCAGTTATTTCTCCAGACCCAACCCTAAATTTTAATGAAGTAGGAATTCCAAAAGAAGTAGCAATGGAACTAACAATACCAGAAAGAGTAACAGATTGGAATATAAAATACTTAAAAGAATTAATTAAAAAAGGACCAACAAATTATCCTGGAGCAAATTATGTAATAAGACCAGATGGTAAAAAGAAAAAAATCACAGAAGAAACAAAAGAAACCTTGCTAGAGGAACTAGAGAATGGTTTCATAGTAGAAAGGCATCTTATAGATGGTGATATCTGTATCTTTAACAGACAACCTTCACTGCATAGAATGTCAATTATGTGCCACCGCATTAAAGTTTTGCCTGGAAAGTCATTTAGGTTAAATCCAAGTGTTTGTAATCCTTATAATGCAGATTTTGATGGGGACGAAATGAATCTTCATATACCGCAGACAGAAGAAGCAAGAGCAGAAGCAGAAATTTTAATGCAGGTACAAACACAAATAATGACTCCAAAGCATGGAAAGAATATTATTGGTTGTGTGGATGATGGAATAACAGGCAATTACTTATTAACAAAGGATTTAATTTTAACAAAAGAAGAAGCATACGAGTTATTATACCAGATAGGTATTACTAAAATTGATTTAAAAAAAGAAAAGGTAACTGGTAAAGAAATTTTCTCTCAACTATTACCAAAAGATTTCTCATATATTGGAAAAACAAGAACATGCAGAAGATGTGAAAGATGTGCTAAACAAAGATGTGCAACAGACTCTTATGTCTTTATAAAAAGAGGAAAATTACAAACAGGATTTATAGACAGCAATGCAATAGGAGAAGAATCAGGTATATTAATAAGGGATATATACAGGAAATATGGTCCTCACAAAACACTAGATATAATAAACAAAATATTTAAATTAGGCTTAGTCACATTATATAAATTAGGTTTCTCAACTTCATTATCAGATTCAGATTTGCCTGAAGATATCTTAAAAGAAATTAAAGTGTTATTAGCGAATGCAAAAAGAAAAGTTGAGTCTTTCATAGAAGATTATAAATCCAAAAAACTGGAAATCCTTCCTGGAAAAACACGTTTAGAAACCTTAGAAACAAGAATTTTAGAATTATTAAACAAAGTAAGAAATAGAATAGGAGAAATTATCGCAGAAGTATCTTCAGAAAAAAACCCAACAATTATAATGGCAAGATCAGGTGCAGTTGGAAACATTTTAAATTTAGCACAAATGGCAGCAGTTGTTGGTCAACAATCATTAAGAGCTAAAAGAATAGATAAAGGTTATTATAATAGAACTTTAACTTTATTCAGAAAAGGCGATTTAAAAGAAGATGCAAGAGGTTTTATAAAAAATTCTTACAGATCAGGATTAAATCCATTTGAATTTTTCTTTCATGCTATCACAGGTCGTGATGCATTAATGGATACTGCATTAAGAACACCAAAATCAGGTTATTTATATAGAAGATTAGCAAATGCATTACAAGATATTAAAGTAGAATATGATGGTACTGTAAGAGATGCTAATAAAACAATAATACAATTTAAATATGGAGAAGATGGAATTGATGTTTCAAGATCAGAGGGAGGAACATTAGATGTTGCAAAGGCAATAAAAGATATAATAGGTGATTAAATGGCAGATTTATACGAATCATATAAAATACCAAATGTAATAAAAGAAAATTTAAAAAAAGAAGCTGAAGCTAGAAGATTAACCAAAGATCAAATTAAAAAAGTATTAGAAAAATTAAAGCAGGAATATGAAGCAGCAAAAATACATCCTGGCGAAGGAATAGGAATAGTAACAGCAGAATCTTTTGGAGAGCCAGGTACACAAATGACATTAAATGTATTCCATTTTGCAGGTGTAGCAGAAGTTGCTGTATCTTTAGGATTGCCAAGATTAATAGAAATATTCGATGCAAGGAAAGAAATAAAAACACCAATGATGGAAGTTTATGTTCAAAAGCCCAACAACAAAGATCCAAATAAAGTAAAAAAAATAGCAGCCAAAATAAAAGAAATAAAATTAGAAGAACTCGCTGAGTCTATAACAACAAATATAGCAAAATTACAAATAGAAATTGAACTAAATAAAAAACAATTAAGAGCAATAGGAATTTCACCAGAAACTCTAGTAAAATGTTTAAATGAAAACCTTAAAGGAGCACAATCCAGGTTAGGTACAGATAAAATTTTAATAAAATCCAAAGCAACAGAAAATGAATTAATAGGTTTATACAAACTAAAAGAAAAAGCTAAAAGAACATTTGTTCATGGTGTAAAAGGAATAAAACAGGTTTTACCTGTAAAGTCCCAAAATGAATTTATGATTATTACTGCAGGTTCGAATTTAAAAGATATTTTAAAACTAAAAGATATAGATGCACAAAGAACAACTACAAACAACTTATTTGAAATACAAAAAGTTTTAGGTATAGAAGCAGCAAGACAAGCAATAATAAATGAAACATTGAAAGTTATGCATGATCAAGGTTTAGATGTAGATATAAGGCATATTATGTTTATAGCTGACATGTTAACATCAACAGGAGTAATAAAAGGAATAACAAGATCAGGAATTACAGGTGAAAAAGGATCAGTTTTAGCTAGAGCATCTTTTGAAACACCATTAAAACATTTAATAGGAGCATCCTTATTAGGGGAAGAAGACAAATTAAATTCAGTTATAGAAAATGTAATGTTAAATCAGCCGGTTCCATTAGGAACAGGGTTACCAGATTTAATGACAAAATTAAAGGAAAAATTAGAAAAATGAGTATCTTAAAATTAAAAAAAGCGCTTAAAGAACAAAAAATTATATTTGGAACTAAGAGAACACTAAAAAATCTAAAACTAGGATACACAAAAGCAGTTTTCATAGCTTCAAATTGCCAAGAAGAAATTAAAAAAGAAATTAAATCTTATAAAAATATAGATATAATAGAATTAAAAATTCCAAATACTGAAATCGCAATGATTTGTAAAAAGCCCTACCCAATTTCTGTGTTATCATATTAATATGAAATTTACCATAGAAACACTAGGTTATATAAAATATTTTGAAAATATAACTAAAACACATGTTAAAGACTGTTTTATAGATAAAAATAACAATTTAGTTTTTATAATAAATCAAAACCAACTAATAAAAGCTCTAGGAAAAAATATATCTAATATTAAAAAATTATCTCATAAGCTAAAAAAAAGAATTAAAATAATTGAATTTAACCCTAATCCAGAAATATTCCTTAAAAACTGTATCTATCCATTAAAGCCCTTCTCTATCAAAAAAGAAAATAATAATATAATAATAAAAGCAGATTCCACCCAACAAAAAGCATTATTATTAGGAAAAAATAAGCAAAATTTAAAAGCATTACAAAATTTAGTTAATAAATTCTTTAAAATAGAAATTAAGATAGAATAAAACTTAAACAATAAATTTATAAATACTTATTCTTAAAATAAATTAAAAATGGGAAAAAAACCAAAAGGTTTGGGAGCTGGAAAAAAATTAAAAAAAAGAAGAAAGAAAGCTAGATGGCTAGATAGATGGTACACTAAAAGAGTTAAAAAATTAAAGCAAAAATCAGACCCATTAAAAGGCTCATCTCAGGCAAAGGCAATAGTTCTAGAAAAAGTACAAAAAGAAGCCAAACAACCAAATTCTGCAATGAGAAAATGTGTTAAATGCCAGCTTGTTAAAAATGGAAAACAAATAACAGCTTTTGTTCCAGGAGATAATGCTATTAAATTTATAGAAGAACATGATGAAGTAATAATTGAAGGTATGGGTGGAAAAATGGGTAGAGCCAAAGGTGATATTCCATGTATAAGATGGCAGGTTGTAAAAGTTAATGATCAATCTTTAGATGCATTATTAAAAGGCAAAATAGAAAAAGGTAGAAGATAAAATGATCAAATTTTTTAATTTATGGGATATAAAAGATATTAAAGTAACTGATCCAGGATTAAAGCCATATATAACATTAACCCCTATACTAGTTCCCAAAACAGGTGGTAGAAATATTAAACAAAAATTCCATAAATCAAAAACATCTATTATAGAAAGACTAATTAATAAATTAATGGTCCCAGGGCATAAAGGTAAAAAACACAAACTAACATCTTATCATCTAACAGGAAAAAAAACTAATGCATATAAAATTGTTTTAAAAACATTTAAAATAATAGAGCAAAAAACAAACCAAAATCCAATAAAAATTTTCATAAAGGCATTAGAAAATGCAGCACCAAGAGAAGAAATAACCACAATAGAATATGGGGGTGCTCGTTATCCTCAAGCAGTAGAATGTGGACCCCAAAGAAGAATAGATATTGCATTAAGAATGATGACACAAGGTGCATACCAAAAATCTTTCAATAAAAAAATAAAAATAGAGCAAGCCTTAGCAAATGAAATTTTAAAAGCTTACAATTTAGATAAAGAATCAAATGCAATAGCAAAAAAACTAGAACTCGAAAGACAAGCTGATGCATCAAGATAATTAAAAAAATTAGTACATACCTTGTGGCATCCCTGGAGGCATACTTGGTGTACCTGATTCTTTACCTCCAGCAGCAATAATGTCATCTATTCTTAATATTAACTCCACAACTTCAGAAGCAGATTTGATGGCTTGGGTTTTGATCTTCAAAGGTTCAATAACACCTTTTTCAAAAGAATCAACAATTTTCCCAGAGAATACATCAATACCAAACCATTTACCATTTTCATGTTTATTTTTCAAATCTGTTAACATATCAATAGGATCTAATCCAGCATTCTCAGCTAAACTTAAAGGAATTATTTCTAAAGATTCAGCAAAAGCATTCACAGCTAGCTGTTCCCTGCCTTTTAATGTATTAGCAAACTTCCGTAACTCTTTACTAACCTCAATTTCACAGCTGCCTGCACCACCAACCACTTTTTTATTTTTTAAAGCAGCATAAATATCTCCTAAAGCATCTTTAACAGCTCTTTCAACCTCACTTACAACATGATCGCTTCCACCCCTGATTAAGATTGTAACTGCTTTAGGATTTTTACATTCTCTAACATAAGTAAAATCTTCATCACCAACCTTTACTTCTTCAACAACACCAGAATAGCCTAAATCATCTTCAGTTAAATCTTTTAAGTTACTAATTATCTTAGCACCAGTTGCTCTTGCTAATTTATCCATATCACTCTTACTAACTCTTCTTACAGCATAAATCCCATTCTTTGCTAAATAGTATTGTGCAATATCATCAATGCCTTTCTGACAGAATAAAACATTTGCTTTACTTTTAATAATTTTGTTAACCATATCTTTTAAAATATTTTCTTCTTGTTCAATAAAAGCCTGTAATTGATCAGGACTTGTAATAGAAATTTTAGCATCAGTTTCTGTATTCTTTATTTCTAATGCATCATCAAATAATAAAATTTTTGCATTTTCTACTTTACTTGGCATTCCAGAATTAACTTTTTCTTTGTCTAATACTAAACCCTTAATTAATTCAGAATCTTCTACTGATTCACCAATCTTCTTCTCAATTTTTATATCATTAATATTATCAACTAAATTAACTACATTAACACATATCTCAGCTAATTTTTCTTTAGCACTTTCTGCCCCTTTACCAGTCATAGCAGTTATTGCAATATTCTTTAAATCTTCATCTTTAATATCTTCAGAAATCTTATTTAAAATTTTAATAGATTGATCAGCAGCTAATCTATAGCCTTTAATAATTACAGTAGGATGTACTTCTTTATCCAGTAATAATTCAGCATTTTTTAATAATTCACCTGCTAGAACAACCGCAGTAGTAGTTCCATCACCAACCTCATTTTCTTGTGTCTTTGCTACTTCAACCAACATTTTAGCAGCAGGGTGTTCAATCTGCATTTCTTCTAAAATTGTAACACCATCATTAGTTACAGTTATATCATTCAAAGAGTCAACCAACATTTTATCCATTCCTTTGGGACCCAAAGTGGTTCTAATAGTTTCAGCAACTAATTTAGCTGCCATTATATTATTTCTTTGAGCATCTTTTCCTTTACTTCTTGAACTTCCTTCAGGTAAAATAAAAATTGGTTGAACATTCTTAGTCATATCACATCCCCCCTTAACAATAACTTATTATCCTAAATAATAGACTAAAAATTAAATATAGCTTATTTATAAATTTTATGCTGATTTTATAAACTTTTATTTAATAAAATTAAAATGAATAATATGTAGGCAAAGAGAACGAGTTGTTAGTGGTTGCATGCTTAATACCTCGTTACCTTGGTACTTACACATCAACTCTATTAACCAGATCTTCTGTCTGGACTCTTAATCTATTTTCAAGACACCTTTCGAGCTTAGATGCATTCAGCTCTTATGGTTTATGGCGTAGCTGCTCAGCCTGCCTTATCAGACAACTGATAAACCAGAGGCCACGAATACCAGTTCCTCTCGTACTATGGTATCCTTACTTTCAGATTTTGAACACTTCTAGTAGATATCATACAAACTGTCTCACGACGTTCTTAACCCAGCTCACGAACCGCTTTAACCGGTGAACACCCGTACCCTTGGCTGCTTCTGCACAGCCAGGATGCGATGAGCCGACATCGGAGAAGCAAACAGCGCCGTCGATTTGAGCTCTTAGGCGCTACCACTCAGTTATCCCCGAGATAGCTTTTCTGTCATACCTAGCCCCTATTAAAAAGGACATAGGGGTTCGCTAGACCAGACTTTCGTCCCTGGATTTTTTATTAATCAAAACCCAGTTAGGCTGACTTTTGCTCTTGCACTCTTAAGTGGATTTCTAAACCACTCGAGTCAACCTTTGGGCCCTGCTGATACACTTTCAGCAGGGTGCCGCCCCAGCCAAACTGTCCACTTGATGGTGTCCTTCTTATTCAGAAGTAAGTGGTATAAATTTCAAAGGGTGGTGTCTCATTGAAGTCTACACTTATCCTGACGAATAAGCTTCAATGACTCCCACCTACACTGCACATTAAAATCTACATCACAACAACAAGCTACAGTAAAGTTCTACGGGGTCTTTGCGTCCCACTAGAAGCCACTGGCCTTCACACCAGTATAGTGTGTTCAGGGAATTCTAATTGGGGACAATAGGGACCTCGTTACGCCATTCATGCGAGTCGTCATTCAAACGACAAGGTATTTCGCTACCTTAAGAGAATTATAGTTATTCCCGCCGTTTACCTGTCCTTAGCTCCCTTGAAAAGGAGTTTTAGATACAGGCACTGGGCAGACGTAACGTCTCATACAAGTCTTTGCAGATTAGCGAGACGTTGTGTTTTTATTAAACAGTCGGGCCCCTCTTGTTACTGCGTCCTGTAATTGCATAAAGATTTATACAAATACAGGAATCCTTTCTTCCGAAGGTACAGGACCAATTTGTCGATTTCCCTCAATTAGATTACATCCACATACCTTGAGCTTCTCACCCAGAGTACCAGTGCTGGTTCTAGGTATAATTACTTAAGATCCTTTTCAATTCCTTTTTCACGGATTCCAGCTATCAGTGGAATTTCTTAGATTAATCAAGTTCTCATCATTAAGATACTCCCTTGATTTATTCTAATTAACATCCAAGATAACAGATGTCCACCTAAGCCGAAATGTCAGGAATTGAACTTGTGTTGCCACATGTACTTAAGTAGTAGAGGAATATTAACCTCTTTCCCTTTCCTGAAGAACAAATTATGATCTCAGTTAGGGGCAACTAACTCTTAGCTGACGAACATTGCTAAGAAACCCTTACTCTTTCGGTATTATGGATTCTCACCATATTTAGATCTTACTACCACTAGGATTCTCAATTCCATAAGATCCATCTTTGTTTACACAAAGACTTCTGCTCTTACGGAAAGCCTGTCTACCACTTTCTCAAGTTTATGGTATCGGTAATTGATTTAACCCCTTCCATTTTCAAGGCATATTCCCTTGACCAGTGAGCTGTTACGCTTTCTTTAAAGGATTGCTGCTTCTAAGCAAACCTCCTGGCTGTCTATGGAAATATACACTTTTCAACCTTTTGTACTTAATCAATTTTAGGGACCTTAACCATAATCTGGGTTGTTCCCCTCTCGGAGCACAAGTTTACCCCAGTGCCCCTGTTTCCCAAGTTCCATGAAATTAAGACATTTGGAGTTGGACATAGAAGTGAGAAGTTTCCTTCCCTTGCTCCTAAATCCGTAGCTCTACCTTCTTAATATCCTCACTTGAGACCGGACTTCGGCCCGTTTCGACAGGAACCAGCTATAACCCAGCTCGATTGGCTTTTCACCCCTAACCTAAAGTCACACGAACGCATGCACACAGTAACGCTTCGGACCTCCACAAAGTTTTACCCTTGCTTCATCCTGCTTTAGGTTAGATCGCTAGGTTTCTGGTATTATCCAAGTAACTTAAGGCACTTTCATACCATGCTCCTTGCTTCTAAAGAAGTTGCGAGCATTTCGCTTTCGCTTTGGATGCATTTAATTTATCCTTGCTACTCAGATAAACTCCCTAGTCCGTTATTCAAAACGTACGATACAATGTATCTTACCATCTTTATTAGGTTTCAGGATCTTTTCACACCCTATCACAGGTTCTTTTCAACTTTCCTTCACAGTACTAGTTCTCTATCAGACTTAAGATGTATTTAAAGTTAGAAGTTAATATCTCCTAAATTCCTGCTTGATAACCGACAAGCAGTACTCAAGAAATCTGTAATACCACTCCAGAAAATTTCTACGGGACTATCACCCTCTATGGTCTTTCTTTCCAGAAAGTTTGAAAAATCTTTTGTGGTATTAATACAGTTTCTTAAAACACCACATTTCTATTACATTACTGCAATAGATTCAGTTTACTTTCTATCCTTTTCTCTCGCTGATACTCAGGATATCTCATTTGATTTCTTTTCCTTTGGGTACTAAGACGCTTCAATTCCCCAAGTTCCTTGTCTTTTCAGACCTAGTGAGAAGTCTCATTCAGGAATCTTTAGTTCAAAGGATGCATGCACCTCCCTAAAGCTTATCGCAGCTTGCCACGCCCTTCTTCAGCATCTTAAGCTAAGTCATCCACCTAATAAAGATATTCTTTGCCTACACACAATTCATTATTATAATAATGAATTCTTTACCCCTTATATTCTAGGAGTTGCATAATTTTGAAATATTATATGGACCCGTCGGGACTATTCGATAAAATCTAAAAAAGATTTTTATTTTCGAACCCGAGACCCCTACCGTGCAAGGGTAGTGCTCTACCAGACTGAGCTACAGGCCCCTAAGATACATGAGTAAGATTTACAAATTTATAAATAAAGGAGGTGATCCAGCCGCAGGTTCCCCTACAGCTACCTTGTGACGACTTAACCCACCTCACTGAACTTAGATTTGAATTAACTTAAAAATTAACCCTCACCTAAATCCTGCTCGGTTGGTTTGACGGGCAGTGAGTGCAAGGCACAGGGACATATTCACCGTTTGCTAATGACAGACGATTACTAGGGATTCCGTTGTCATGAAGATGAGTTACAATCTTCAATCTAAACTAAGATAGAGTTTAGAGATTAACTCCTCTTCTCAGAGTTGTACCCCTCTGTCTCTACCATTGTTGCGCGCGTGTAGCCCAGGGGATTCGGGGCATACAGACCTACCGTTGCCTACACCTTCCTCATTCTTACGAATGCAGTCTCTATAGTGTGCTCAACAACAAAAGTTTTGGTAGCAACTATAGATATAGGTCTCGCTCGTTGCATGACTTAACATGACACCTCACGGCACGAGCTGACGGCGGCCATGCACCACCTCTCGGCTTGTTAGGTAAAACCTTTAATCTGACCTTCATCCTGCCATCGCTCCTGGTAAGGTTTTCTGTGTGGAGTTAGATTAAACCGCACGCCGCACCCCTTGTAGTGCGCCCCCGCCTATTCCTTAAAGTTTCAGCCTTGCGACCGTACTTCCCAAGTGGCGAACTTAACGTCTTCACTTCGGCACTACACACCCTCGAAGAATATGTAACACCTAGTTCGCAGAGTTTACTGCTGGGACTACACGGGTATCTAATCCGTTTCGCTCCCCCAGCCTTCGTCCCTCACCGTCGGACCTGTTCTAGATAAGTGCCTTCGCCATAGGTGGTCCTCTTAGGATTAAAACATTTTACCGCTCCCCTAAGAGTACCCTTATCTCTTCCCAGTCCCTAGCTTATCAGTTTCCTTTGCATGCTGTTGAGTTAAGCTCAACAATTTCACAAAGGAGTTAATAAGCCAGCTACGAACGCTTTAGACTCAATAAACGTGATCTCCACTTGTGGCGCTGGTATTACCGCGGCGGCTGGCACCAGTCTTACCCACCACTTATTCATCATCCTTTTTACGGATAATAAAAGCCTACCTATAGGGTAAGCACTTGGGATCCCCTTATCACACCTTCGTGCATTGTAAAGTTTTCGCGACTGCTGCACCCCTTAGGGCTAGGACCCTTATCTCAGTGTCCTTCTCGAGGCCAAGACTCTCATCTCCCCTACTGATCTTTGGCTTGGTGAGCCTTTACTTCACCAACAACCTAATCAGCCGCCGACTCATCTTATGGCACAAAAGCTTTCAAGGAAAAAACATTCCAGTAGTTTTCCTCTATTTGGTATTAGCCTCAGTTTCCCAAAGGTTATCCCAAACCATAAGGTAGATTATCGACGTGTTACTGAGCCTTATGCCAGTACTTCCGAAGAAGTCCTAGACTTGCATGTCTTAGTCGGATCCCAATAGCAGAGATCTCCCGCAGGATCAACGGGATTTATTGCAAAGTTTAAAACTATTTGCTCTTACTCATGCATCATACTTATTTTTTATAAGTACTCACTGAATATTATTTGTTAATAGGTTATAATAAAATTAATTAGAAAAATTAAAAAGATATCACAATTTAATCTTTTTTCATATTATTCACATATTTTTTATTAAATTTTTTATATATAAATATTTCGTTATTAAAATTATAAAATCTTCATACTTTTAATCAATTATTTAGAAGCAGCCAACCTTCTTTTTCTTTTTTCTTTTCTCATCTTTTTTCTTTGCCATTTCCATCTCATTTGTCTTTTTTTCTTCCAACGTCTTGAACTTCTTTTCATTCTTATTAAGATTAAATAAATTTCAATTTATATAGTTTTTGCTATTTTTTTCTTTTTGTTAAACCAATCAAACCAATTCTCTTTTTCAACAGAGGTCATAAAGACAAATAATTTTCTACTTAGTTTATCCAATTTTTCATATAATATTTTATATTCTTCTACATTAATGTATTTAAGATCTTTGCATAGCATTATTAAAACATATAATTCTTTTAAAGAACCATAAGAGTAACTTAAAAATTGTAAAAATGCTTTTTTAGAAAATCTACTACAACCTTCTGCTATATTTATTGGTATAGAAACTACAGCCCTTCTAATTTGTAAAGTCAAATTATCTTTCTCATATTCAGGAAGTTTATTTATAATTTTATAAATATCTAAAACCAAATTATAACTTAATCTCCAAACCTCTAATTCCTTAAAATCTCTAGCCATCATTCACTCTATAAAATTTATTAAATTAAAATGCTCCTGCCGGGATTCGAACCCGGGTTAATGCCTCGAAAGGGCATTGTGATTACAGCATCTCAAGGAAAACCTTAAAGATTTGACCGGACTACACTACAGGAGCATTAATTCATTTTATACATTTATATCATCTCAAGTATTTTTGAGTTAATTCTAAAAATGGGCCTGCTCGGATTTGAACCGAGGACCTTACCAAGCTTAAACTTCCTGGCTGTCCTAGCCCTTCAGATAATATATCTGGTTAGGTCATATAAGACATACACAACCTTTACAAGGTTTCAGTGCTCTAGACCAGACTGAGCTACAGGCCCAATACAGAAAATTAGTTTTATTTACTTTTTAAATTTTATGCTTTTAATCCCTGATTTAATTTCTTTTCTTTTAATTAAGTCTTTTATTAAATCTTCTCCTGTAACAAATTTATTTTTTATTTTCACATAACATCTATTCCCTTTTTTCAAAACTTTTTTATGTTTTTTCTTAAACCTTTTAGTATTAAATTTATCACTTACAAAAGGTCCTTGTACCAGTTTATATTTTTTCAGCTTATTCTTAATCTTAAACCAAAATAATTTTTCATCAAAACTCCATCCACTTTTTACTTTAAATCCATTCAATTCTAATTGCTTTCTAATAAATTTATAAATTTTCATCATTTTTGCTGCTATAATATCTTTCTTACCTTCTTTTGGTTCTACTAATAACACAATAGAATTTTTAGGTATCCTTTCTTTTTTCTCTTTAAAAAATTTATCACTTGGATTTTTTAGATAATTTTTACATAATTTAATAAAATCTTCAAATTTTTCTTTTGATAAAGCAGCAGCTACATTTCTTGTCTTATCCACAGGATCAACAATAATTAATGGTGATTGTATTTTAGATTTATTTAATTCTTTTAAAGGATCTTTTAATTGTTTTTCAGGGTCTATTATAGTTTTAGTTTTCCATTTAGCAACATTTTTAATTACATTATTAAAACCTTTATAATAAATACATAAAATCTCCAATGCATAACCACTAAAACCAGAAATATAAGATTCTGCACCATATAATTTATTTTTTTTACATAATAATTTTAATTTTCTAATATCCTCTTTATAATCATACTTATTAACCCATTTTGCATGTAAAGGACTTATATCTGTAATGTTTCTTGCTTGTTTAGCATTTTTAATATCTAATATAGGAACAATCTCAAAAGTAAAACCCTTATATTTTATTTGAAAATAATCTCTTGAGCCATGTAATCTAGAAACCTTAAACTTTTTTTTCAAATAACCATATAGGATATTATCTAAATTATCAGAATATTTATATTTTGTATAATTAAATTTAACAAACAAATCAAGATCATGTGTTCCTGGTAACCAGGTTCCTTTTGCTCCTGATCCACCAAGAATTACTTTTGCATCCCTAATTTTTAATTTTTTAATAAACTCATTTACTATTTTTTTAATTTTTAATTCCTCTTTTTTTGTTGGTTTAAACATACACTAAAAACACAACTTTTTTATATTTAAATTCTTCTTTTATAATTAATATAATCAAAAAGAGGTTATTATGGAATATTTTCCTTATTTAACAGAATTATCTTGGCTAGCATTTATGCTCATAGCAGGCATTATTTTATCTTTACTAGCTAAAAAAATAAGATTTCCAGATATTTTATTATTAATCATACTAGGTATTATAATAGGTCATTTAAAACTAGTAACATTTACAACACAATTTCTTGCAGCATTCTCAATTTTTGCATTGATTATGATCTTATTTACTTCATCATCTAGATTTAGACCAAAGGAAATATCCTCATTATCCCCTCATGCAATTAAATTATCTTTAATATTTTTTATTTTATGTAGTTTATTTTTAACAATAACAACACATTTCATTTTTAATATTAGCTTAACTTTAAATTCAATTTTAGTTTCATTATTATTTGGTACTTTAATGGCAGGAACTTCTCCTTCAACTGTATTAACTTTACTAAAAGAGAAAAAGCAAAAAATAGCAGAAATCCTAGAATTTGAAGCAATATTTAACACACCTTTAATGGTAATACTCCCCTTAATGATTCTTGATTATCTTAAAGGAACTGTATTAAAGGTCCATGATATTGCAATAAAGTTTTTACAAAACATTATGACTGGAGTAGGAACAGGATTAGTAATAGGATTAATCATATTCAGATTAATGAAACGTAAATATTTAGAAATGATATCACCATTAGTAATAATTGCAGCCGCATTACTAACATATACAATTGCTGAATATATTGGCGGGTCTGGTATATTATCTGTTACTATGTTAGGAATTGTATTTGGATGGTCGCAATTAAAAGAAAAACAAGCCCTAGATAAATTTTCAAATACTTTTACAAATTTTCTAAAAATAATAGTATTTATTTTATTGGGTTTAACAATAAAAATCCCATATAAAAATACAGATTTTTTAATAACATCTTTGATTTTATTTTCTGTATTTCTTTTAATTAGATTTTTCGCAGTTAATAGTGCTTTTGCAAATACAAAAGTAAACTTCAAAGAAAGACTATTCATGACATTTAATATCTCAAAAGGTGTAGCAGTAGCAGTAGTTGCTTTTGTCTTATTTTCATTCTTAAAAGAGATTCCTGACTTAAGTTTAATTATTGATTTATCTTTCTTGTTTATATTATATTCTGTTATTATAAGTTCCATTTCAGGTGCATTTTCAAAATATTTTTTAGAAGCTAAAGAATCCTTAGATAAATTCAAAAAAGTTAAATAAAAATGACTAAAATTTTAGTTGGTGTTGCAGGTCTTGGTAGCCCAGCAGAAGAAGGATTAAAAAAATTAAAAGAGAAAAAAATTGATTGTGTAGAAGTAGCTTTTACTTATAAAGTTTATATGTCTAATGCACAAGCAAAAAAAATAGGAGAACTAGCAAAAAAATTAAATATTAAATTATCAGTTCATGCTCCATATTATATTAACCTTAATTCAAAAGATAAGAAAAAACTAGAGGCCTCTAAAAGAAGAATAATACAAAGTTGTGAAAGAGCTCATTATATGCAAGCAAGCTGCATAGTATTTCATCCAGGTTATTATGGCTCTGATGCTCCTGAAAAAACATATGAGAACATTAAAAATGCAATACAAGATTTACAAAAAATTATCAAAAAAAATAATTGGAAAGTTAAATTAGCTCCAGAAACAACAGGAAAAATTAATGTTTTCGGTTCTATTCAAGAAATCTTAAAATTAATTAAAGATACAAAATGTTCTTTTTGTTTAGACTTTGCCCATCTAAAAGCAAGACATCAAGGAAAAATAACTTATGAAGAGATTCTTAGTAAATTTAAAAAATTTAAAAACATACATGCACATTTTTCAGGTATTGTATGGGGAAAAAAGGGTGAAAGATATCATAAATCCACACCAACAGTAGAAATCAAAAATTTAATTAAAGCGATTAAAAAATCTCATATTAAAATAATTACAATTATTAATGAATCACCTACTCCTATTTTAGATTCAATTAAAACTAAGAAATTAATTTAAAATGATTAATAACTTGGATGATTTAAAAAAAGAATTAAAGAATATATCATCATACTCTCAACTTTATAGATTTATAGAATTAGCTATGCCTGAATTATGTAGATTGATTAAACCTGGATACAGAGTTGAAGTCTATCAAGAGGGTTATTTTTGCTCAAATTGTGGTAATAGATTAAATGATGAACAAGCTGGATGGAATTATTGTCCATATTGTTTAGTCAATTATGATTGTTGTGAAGAAGAAAATGAACCTTGCGAAGTTTGTGGACCTGAAATTGAAAAAATGGTTCTTAAATTATATAAAAATTGTTAAATAAAAGATTCAAATTTTTTTAATTTTAGCAACAAAAAATCCTTCCGTATCATAAAACTGTGGCCATATCTTAACACACTTCCTTAATTCTTTATCCTCAGAATTAATCTTGCTTTTAAAACCATTTATATTTATTAATTTTGCATCTCTATTTTCTAATAAGTATTTTATAACATCCTCATTCTCTTCTGGTTCTAAACTGCAAGTACTATAAACCAGTTCACCATTTTTCTTAAGCAAATCAAACCCATGAATCAATAATTGTTTTTGTAATTTGCTTAATATTCTAATTAAATTTTTATTATAAGCTTTTACAGTTTTTACGCTTCTTTGTGTAAATCCTCTTATAGTTCCAGAAGCAGAACAAGGAGCATCAATTAAAATTTTATTATATTCCCCTTTTATTTTTCTTCCATCTTCTATAGTGACAACAGTATTATAAACACCACACCTTTGTAAGTTTGTTACTAAAGCTTTTATTCTTTGCCACTTTTTATCATTAGCAATTACTATTCCTGTATTTTTCATCTTAGCAGCCATTTGTGTTGTTTTACTTCCTGGGGCAGCACACATATCCAATACAAAATCTTCCTTTTTTGGTTTTAAAATTTCTACAGGGAGCATAGAAGTAGAAGTCTGGCTGTAAACATAACCAAGTTGATGCTCATAAGTATTTCCTATAGTTATCTTTTTATCTTCCTTTAACCAAAAACCTTCTTTGCACCAAGGAATTTGTTTCAATTTCCACTTAAATCTTCTTTTAAATTCTTTTACAGAAATCTTTAATGTGTTTATTCTAATAGATCTTCTTAAAAACTTATTAATATATTTCTCATACTCTTCAAAATCAGTTAATTTAGAATATTTATCTATAAATTCCTGTTTTAATTTCAGTTTCATCTTATCTTTTTAACTAAATCAACATGTTGGACGCCAATTTTTCCTATATATAAACTCTGCAGATTTCCACCCTTTTTAACAAAATTTTCTATAATATATTTTCCTTTTAAATATAAATAATCTTTTGTATAAGCTCCAGGTTTACTTGTATTGCTGATTCCTCTTTTAGCTCTTAAACACAGATTAAAGGCTTCATTCCTATCAAAAAATTCCAATAATTCATTATAAACAGTACTAAAAGAATTTTTTAAAGATAAATCAACAGCAATAACTCTACCAGCATAATTTTTCAAAACATCATTAGTTAATAAACCAGCTTTCTCTTCATTATAAACAGCCAATCCCTCCTCAGTAATTAAATAATTTGGGAATCCTATAGCAAACAATCTATACTTCTGTTTCTTACCATTTTCTGCTCTAGCTATATGCGTTCCTATTTCATGTATAATCAATCTTCTTAGATCATTTTCAGTAAATTTTCTATTTTTATTAATGAATAAGGTTTTACTAACGCTGTCAAATCTTGCTCCAACACACATATCTTTTTCAA
Source organism: Candidatus Woesearchaeota archaeon (assembly GCA_964603525.1). Taxonomy (GTDB): domain Archaea; phylum Nanobdellota; class Nanobdellia; order SCGC-AAA011-G17; family JACPIM01; genus CAZRVI01. Next base: position 21,695 of record CAZRVI010000005.1, read on the forward strand.
CAACCTTCCAATTGTAGCCAAACTTCAACAAAGAGTCAATAAATTTTTTTACAGAAGAAATTGTATTAAATTCTCTGCTTGTGTCCTCTTTATTCAGTTTTAAAAACTTTTTTGCTTTTTTAACTAATTCTTTATCTGGTTTTCCATATAAATCAATAGATCTTTGTGTGAATAATTTTGTACCTACAGATTCATACATGCTTAATCTCTTTAATAATTCATATCTTTTCTGATTCAATAAAATACCAAATATAGAATAATCTGTTTTTAAACCTTTCAAAGCATTTTTAATTTGTATTACTTTAGGATGTTTATGATATTTAAAATAGGGATCATAAGTTTTATTTGCAAATATTTTTTTCTTCTCTTGTTCAATATTAAATGGTTGCGTACAACTAGGACTAAGTTTTTTAAACCAAAATGCAAGGTTTCTGTCTGCTTTCGTTAGGTTCATTTTAGATAAAATGCAGTGGCCGGGATTCGAATATCCGCATGCTTTAAGCATGTCCCGGATCAGAGCGTTGGCAACGCCCTATATTGGTTAACTCTGAATAAACCATGAGTTTCTAACCATTATACTACCACTGCATTAAATGGGCCCAGCAGGAATCGAACCTGCGATCTTCTCCGCGTAAAGGAGATGTCATACCACTAGACCATGAGCCCATATATAATAACTTTATACTTAAATCTTCTTTAAAAATATTTCTAACACCTTTTTAAAAATAATATATGTTTCTTTATCATACAAACAAATTATAGCTTTCTTAAGATTTTTAAATTTAAATTCTTCTAAAACCTTTTTTAAAATTAGAGCACATTTCTTCTTAGGATAATCAAATATGCCACACGAAATTGCTGGAAAAGCAATACTTTTACAATTATATTTTTCTGCTAAACTTAAAGAATTATAAAAGCAATTATATAATGCTTGTTTACATTCATATTCTTTATTATAACTATAAACAGGTCCAACAGTATGTATAATAAATTTAGAAAATAAATTATAACCTTTGGTTAACACAACTTCTCCTCTTTTCAAACCCTTCTTTAGTTTTGTTTTTCTTAATTTAATGCATTCTTTCAATAAACCAGGACCAGCAGCTTTATGTATTGCTCCATCTACTCCAGCACCACCAAGCAAAGAAGGATTAGCAGAATTTACAATAGCATCTACTTTCAACTTTGTTATATCCCCTTTAATAACTTCTAATTGCATATTTATAATTTAAAAAAAAGCTATATTTAAATATTTACTTATTATTTAATTCAATAATGACTAAAACAATCAGAATACTAAAATGCCCTAAATGTGGCTCAACTAAAATAGAACCTCATGCTGCTTCCTTAACAGGAGCATATCATTGTAGAAATTGTGGATATATTGGTGTATTTGTCATAGAAGAGGATATACCTAACAAGTTGCATGAAGAATAGCATTAACTTTCTTACCTTTATTTACTAAATCATTAAATCTCTTACATGCTAATTCTGTTTTTTCAACAAACAAAATAATTCTTTTATTCATTATAGCATCTTTAATCTCAGGAGAAACTTGCAAAAATCCTGATGCACCAGTACCTATTATAATAACTTCAGGATTACTGTCAATTAATTCTTTTATTTCCTCTAATTTCAAAATATGCCCTTCTCTTGTTTGCCAATATCTAACCTTACCATTAATTATTTTAATATCATCTAAATATTGCTTGCCATCTATTCTAAAAGCACCAAATTTATATTCTTCTATTTTCATATAAATATATAAGCAGAATTAATATAAAAACTTTATTAAAAATAAAAAAAGAAAATAAAATTTATCTTCTCTTCTTTTTCTTTGCTCTTCTTTTAACTCTTTTAACTTTTTTCTTTTTGCTTGCTTTTCCTATTCTCCATCCACCTTTCACTTTGTAGATTCTCTGTCCTTTCTTCTTTGCTTTTTTAGCTAAACTTTTTTTCTTAAAAGTTTTTCTTACCATTTTCTCACCTCTTTTTTGTTAATTATTACATAAAATATTAATAACTTATTATATAAAAATGTTTTCATTTAAAAAAATTGCATAAAATTTGTATAGTTTTAACAGAAAAATAAGGTTTTATCAAAGCTCTGAAAACTAAAATTAAATATTTTAATACTTTATAACTTTTTCCAACTTTTTAATTAAAGTTAGAGCACCAAAAAGCTTTTAAATAAACTATATACTTTAATATATACATGACAGAAAATAAAAATTTAGCACAAACACCAGAACTTCCAACAAATATTTCTACATTAAAAAACCTAAAAGATTTAAAAAAGCTGCCAAAAGATATTAAAAAAAAGTTTGAAGATATCAAAAATAAATTAGATAAATTCAAAAAAGAAATATTAAAAAAATTTAATAAATATATCTTAGGTATAGCTCTTCTTCCACCTACAAAAGAACAATTAAAAGAATCTGAAAAAGAAAAGAAAAAGATTAATGTTCTTGTTTTAGTTGATGATTCAGATTCTAAAAAAATGTCTAAATATGAATTAAAAGACAAATTAATAAAGATAGTCTCTAAAACAGCGGAAGATATTGAAAAAAATCTATCACCAAGAATAATGCTAGCTTCTGAATTAACAGAAGATTGTTACGACGGCAAATATGAAATTTTAAAAGACATTGCTTTATCAGCTCCAATCTATGACCCTAAGGACATGCTTGCAGCATTAAAGATTGCAGAAATACATAAAACAATGGTAATTAAAAAATTTGAAAAATATATTGTAAGTTATGTTGCAGCAGGATCCTTATTCAGAGGAGAAAAATCTAATGATATTGATGTTTATGTAATTGTAGATGACACAGATGTAAAAAGAATGTCAAGAGCAGAACTAAAAGATAAATTGAGAGCAATAATTATTTCTATGGGTTTTGAAGCAAAAGCAATTACAGGCATTAATAAATCATTCCACATACAAGTATACATATTAACAGATTTCTGGGATTCACTAAAAGAAGCTTCTCCAGTAATTTACACTCTACTAAGAGACGGGGTTCCTTTATATGATAGGGGTGTATTTATGCCTTGGAAATTGTTATTAAAAATGGGTCGTGTAAGACCTTCAAAGGAGTCAATTGATTTGCATTTAGAGTTAGGAGATAAATTAATGACAAGAATAAAAGGCAAATTATTAAGTATAGTTGCAGAAGACATTTTTTATGCAGCATTAAATCCTGCTCAAGCAGCATTAATGTTATATGGATTAAACCCTCCAACACCAAAAGAAACAGTACACTTATTAGATAAAGTATTTGTAAAAAAAGAAAAAATTTTAGAAAAAAAATATGTTAATATACTAGAAAAAATAAGACAAAAATACAAAGATGTAGAGCATGGTAAAATAAAAGAAATCAAAGGTTCTGAAATAGATAAACTGGTAGAAAATGTAAAGGAGTATCTTAAAAGAATTAAAAAATTAATTGGAACAATACATAAAAAAACAGATATAAAAAGGGTTGTTGAATTTTATGATGCATGTAATAATGTAGTAAAGGATTTGCTTAAAATAGAAGATATAAAAGAAAAACCAGAACAAGGTTTAAAAATATTAGTTGAGCAAGGAAAAATACCAGATAAATTCTTAAAAACATATAAAAAAATAAAAAAAGCAACACAAGATTATAAAAATAAAAAATTAACAAATCAGGAATTTGAAAAAATAAGAAGAGAAACTGCATTCTTAATAAAAGCTCTATCAGAGTATATACAAAGAAAAAGAGGATATGAATTAGAAAGAGCTAAAATAAGAGTTAAATATGGAAATCAATTTGCAGAAGTTTTATTATTAGATAAGTTAGCATTTATTATAACAGACATTGATGCCAAGAAAAAAGAAGTTCAAAAAGCAACTATTAAAGAAGATGGCTCTTTAACTAATATTAAAAAATCAGACTTTATTGAATTAGATAAATATCTCGCAAAGGCAATAATACCTAAAAATGTATTTATTAAACAAAAAACATTTGATTCACTTAAAAATCTATTTGGCGAAGATATAAAAATATTAGTTAGCTACTAAATTCTATTTTCTTGAAAATAATTTATTTTGTTCTACCTTCCTTCCTGGTTTAGGTTTTTGTTTGTAAGGAATAGGATCAAAAATTCTTAACTGAATTGGTTTTGTAACTCTAACAAAAGTTTTACCTGTCCTTCCATCACATTCTTCCTTAACAGAACAATAGTCACATAATCTTCCTCTTTGTGGGGAAAAATTATCATTTTCAATATCCTCTTCTAAACCATCAATCATTCTGCAAAAATCTTCATATATTACTCTATTTCTTTTTAATGTGTATAACTCATCTTCACGCATCAAATAATATTCAAGACCTATTTTATCAAAAAAATCAAGAGGGCTTTCTATATCATCTTCTTTAGAAATACCAATAGAATTTGCAAAGTTTTCATCATTATAGCATAAACAAGAAACTGCAAGAAGGTACAAAGTAAATTGAGGATCATAATTTAATTTCATTTTCCCTGGCCTTCTCCTTCCAGTTTTATAATCTCTTATTATTGGACCAGTTTTACCAGGTCTTATTTCATCTATCTTGCCTCTATAAATTCTTCCTTCAAATTTAAAATCAGGAATATTAAATTCTGTATATAAAGGACAGCCTTCTTCTAGTCTTCTTTTATAAATAGGTATGCATATTTTCCTAATTACTTCTCTTAAAACCCAAGGTTCTTTTTCATCTCTCCAATGTATATCTTCACCTCTTATTTTTCCAGAACTAATAACATGCCTTGTCCACCAACCAACGCATGAATTTGCAAAAGCCTCAGGAGATTTTCTTAAAGGTTTGCCATCCTGTTTGAAAAATTTTTCCATCCTTCTATGCATAAATATCCCCAAAGCCATTGATCCTGTTGTTCGAACTTTAACTTTTTCTACATTAATTAAATACCATTGTAGAAGACAATATGTAGCTTGATCAATTTTAGTAGGAGTCCAAACAAGACCGCTAGTATCCATAAATCTAATTAAAAAATAATAATTTAAAACAATTTATATTCTCTAAAACAATATTTATAAATCTTATTATCTTACTTAACCAATATGATAGAATTTCAAAAAAAGCCATACAAAAAAGAAGATATTTTAAAGGTTTTACACCCCTTTGTTAAAGAATGGTTCTTTAAAAAATTCAAATCATTTTCACTACCCCAGTTATATGGAGTAATGGAGATTCATAACAAAAATAATATTCTAGTTAGTGCACCTACTGGAGGAACCAAAACTTTAACAGCTTTCTTATCAATCTTAAACGAGTTAGTTAATTTATCAGAACAGGGTTTATTAGAAAATAGAGTATACTGCGTTTATGTTTCACCATTAAAAGCTTTAAACAATGATATCTACAAAAATCTAGAAAAACCACTGCAAGAAATAAAAGAAATAGCAAAGAAAAAAGGTAAAAAAATAAACATAAGGCTAGCAGTAAGAACAGGTGATACTTCAACAACAGAAAAACAAAAAATGTTAAAAATAGCACCACATATCCTAATCACAACACCAGAAACATTAGCAATTTTATTATCTTCATATAAATTCATTGAACACTTAAAAAATGTATGGTATTTAATTGTGGATGAAATACATGCTTTAGCAGAAAATAAGCGTGGTATTCACTTATCAATATCCATGGAAAGACTGCAATATATATGCACAAATGAGATCACAAGAATTGGGTTAAGTGCAACAGTTGCCCCAATAGAAGAAATAGCTAAGTTCTTAGTAGGAGATAGATCATGTAAAATAGCACAAATCAAAATGCTTAAAAGAAAGGATCTAAAAGTTATATGTCCTGTTCCAGACTTAATAAATACATCACAACAAAAATTACACCTTACATTATATAATTTACTAAATAACCTAATACAAGAACACAAAACAACTTTAATTTTTACCAATACAAGATCAGGTACAGAACGTATTGTACACCATTTAAAAACTAAATTTCCAAAAAAATATATAGAAAACTTGGATGCACATCATGGCTCTTTATCAAAAAAACATAGATTAAATGTAGAAAAAAAATTAAAAGAAGGAAAATTAAAAGCTGTTGTTTCTTCTACATCTTTAGAACTAGGAATTGATATAGGATACATAGATTTAGTAGTATGTATAGGTTCACCGAAATCAGTAGCAAGATTTTTGCAAAGAGTAGGAAGATCAGGACACCAACTACAAGAAAAAATTAAAGGAAGAATAATAGTTTTAGATAGAGACGATTTAATAGAATGTTCTGTGTTATTAAAATCCGCAATAGAAAACAAAATAGATAAAATACATATTCCAGAAAACTGCTTAGATGTTTTAGCTCAACAAATAGATGGTATGGCTATCCAACAAATATGGGATACAGATGAATTGTTTAGATTAATTAAAAAATCATATTGCTATAGAAATCTAAAAATTTCTGATTATGAGTCTATATTATCATATTTATCAGGAGAATATGTATCACTGCAAGATAGACATGTATATGCTAAAATTTGGTGGGATAAAGAATCAAACAAAATAGGAAAAAGAGGAAAACTAGCAAGAGTGATTTATATGACAAATATCGGAACAATACCTGAAGAAAGCATGGTTCTAGTTAAAAACAAACATGAGATTTTAGGTGTTATAGAAGAGTCTTTTTTAGAAAAGTTAAGGAAAAGGGATTTGTTTGTTCTTGGCGGTAATGTGTATGAATTCCAATTTTCAAGAGGTATGGTTGCACAAGTCAAGCCCGCAATTGGAAAATTACCAACCGTTCCTTCTTGGTTCTCGGAAATTTTACCTCTATCTTTTGATTTGTCTTTAGAAATACAAAAATTTAGAAGGTATATTAAAGATTATTTATTAAATTCAACAGAAAAAGAAACAATTAAATTTATTCATAATTATTTATATCTGGATGAAAATGCAGCCTTAGCTATTTATAATTATTTTAAAGAGCAATTTCTATATGCAAAAATACCAAATGATAAAAGCATGTTATTGGAATTCTACAAAGATGAAAATAATAAAAAATATGTTATATTCCATTCTCTATATGGAAGAAGAGTAAATGAAGTTCTAGCAAGATTATTTGCTTATATAATATCAAGATTACAAAAAAGAGATGTACGAATAGGTGTGAATGATAATGGTTTTTTCCTAACATCAAAAGAAAACATGCAAATTTTAAGAGCTTTAAGAGCAGCATCAGAAGATAAATTAAAAGAAATAATGAATAAAGCAATAGATAAAACCGAAATACTATCAAGAAGATTCAGGCATTGCGCAACCCGCTCTTTAATGATATTAAGATCCTATAAAGGGCATAAAAAAAGAGTAGGAAAACAGCAGGTTTCTTCTATGATCTTAATGAAAGCTGTAAGACAAATTGATCCTAATTTTCCAATACTTAAAGAAGCAAAAAGAGAAGTTTTGGAAGATCTAATGGACATCAATAATGCACTATTAATCTTTAAAAAATTAAAAAGCAGGGAAATAGAATTACAGCAAATACATACACAAATTCCTTCTCCATTTGCATTTAATCTAATAACGCAATCTTATACAGATGTACTGAAAATGGAAGATAAACTAGAATTTTTAAAAAGAATGCATAATATGGTATTAGCGAAAATAAGTTTAAAAAAATGATACAAGAAAAAATAAAACAAAAACTTTTAAAGAATAAATATAAAATTTATAGACATTCTGCTATTCAGATTTGTAGATGGACAAAAAAAGCTTTAAGAAACTCTAATGCAAAATGTTATAAAGAAAAATTTTATGGTGTTGATACTCATAGATGTGTTCAATTTTCTCCTGCTGCAATATGGTGTCCAAATAATTGTATTTTCTGTTGGAGAACAATAAACTATATAAAACCAAAAAATTATAAACAAATAAAACATTCTTCTCCAAAAACAATAATTAATAACCTAGTAGAATTAAGAAAACTTCTTATTAGTGGCTTTAAAGGTTCTTCTAAAATCAATATTAAAAAATTTAAAGAATCTTATAACTTATTCCCTTCTCATTGGGCAATTAGCTTGTCAGGTGAACCTTGTTTATATCCTTACCTTCCAGAACTAATTAAAATTCTTAAAAACAAAAAAGAGGCTAAGTCAATTTTCTTAGTAACAAATGGTTTATACCCAAAAATGATTAAAAAATTAAAAAATTCATTGCCAACGCAACTTTATGTTTCAATGGCGTATTCAAATGAAACTTTATTCAAAAAAATTACAAATTCTAAGCTAAAGAATGCTTGGAAAAGATACTTGGAAACATTAAATCTGCTTAAAAACTTAAAATGCAGAACTGTTATAAGATTAACATTAATTAAGGATTTAAATGATTATTCTCTAAAAGAATACTCAAACTTAATTAAACTAGCATCTCCAGATTTTATAGAAATAAGATCTTATATTGATTTATCTAAAGCAAAGGAAAATTTAGGATATAAATATATGTTAAACTTTCAGGAATTAAAATCATTTTCCAACAAGCTACTAAAAGATTTACCAAAATATAAATATGAAGACTCAATGAAAGAATCTTTGGTTATTTTATTATCAAAAAGAAAACCAAGATACAATAAATTTATTAAAAATGTACATTCATAATAAAATAAAAATAAAAGATTTAGCATTAGAATACAAAAACAACTTAATTTTAGCAGATTTTCATATAGGATATGAAGAACTTCTTAATAAACAAGGAATTTTAATTCCCAGAACACAATTTAAAAATACAGTTAATAGACTTAAAAAAATTCTAACTAAAAAATATAATAAAATTATAATAAATGGAGACTTAAAACATGAATTTGGAACCATATCTAAAACAGAATGGAAATACACTTTAAAATTATTAGATCTTTTATTTAAATTCTGTAATAATCTAATTTTAATTAAAGGTAATCATGATACAATTTTAGGACCAATAGCACAAAAAAGAAATTTAGAAATTCTGGATTCATATAAAATTGATAATATTTTAATTACTCATGGGCATAACATACCTAATAAATTATCCAAATCCATAAAAACCATAATAGTAGCTCATGAACATCCTTCTATTTCTTTTAAAGAAAAACCTTCAGAAAAATTCAAATGTTTTTTAAAAGGAAAATATAAAAATAAAGTTTTAATAGTTCAACCATCTTTTAATTTAGTTATAGAAGGTTCTGATATAACCAAAGAAATTCCATTAAGCCCATTTTTACAGCATAACTTAAATAATTTTGAAGTTTATATAGTAGAAGATAAAATTTATAATTTTGGAAAATTAAAAAAGATAAAATAAAAAGTTCATTTTGCAACCAATACTTAATTTACTTCAATACCCAATTCGCACACACGCCAATATCATAGCCTTGTCCTAAACACCACTTTACAAGTTCTTGTTCAGGAGTTGTTCTTACTCTCTGTTCTCCTCCAAATTCTCTTGTTAATTTATCGAAAATCTCTTGTTGATTAATACAAGCACTAAAGCATATTTTTCTATTTTATTGTTTAATTTTTTCATAACATTCTGGACAAGTATGTCTTGAGCAAGCTCCACCACACCTGCTCATACAACAAGCAAATAATCCTCTTTTCAAACCCTCTTCTATATTATAACCTTCTTTCACACTTTCACAGATATCCTCAACAGCTCTAAGAATCCTTTCATTGTTACTACAACCATCAGTACATTGGTTATCACTTAACTTAATATAACCCTGTTCGCTACAACTTCCATAATTTCTATCTATTTCATCATTGATTTTTGAAGTTTTAGTTAATAAAACTGCAGATTTTGGTTTCCAAAGAAAAAATTCTCCAGTGATCCCCTCTCCAATTGTAAATACCACCAACATCCCTATTAAAAATAAAACTAAAATCCTAATATCTTTATTCATTTAAATAACCTCCTTTTAAATTATGAATTTATAGAATATTTCCTTATTTATAAAATTTACCAGCTCTACTGAAATCCTATTATAAGTTGTGTACATAACATTTAAACACCATAATATCTAGTATAAATCTAGTATAAATTTTGAGGGTTTCACCAGAGCCAATTTACCAAAACATTTTTAAATCAATTACTTCAAAATAATCTTATGGAAGGCTT
>CAZRVI010000006.1:0-30300 GCA_964603525.1 Candidatus Woesearchaeota archaeon
TGAATTTAACATTTAAAGAATTAAAAGCTGCGCAAAATTCTATTAAAAGATTACAAGAATTTATTAGTAACCTGAAAAAAGATAATGATAAAACTTTAAAATTGATTAAGAATGCTAAAAAAGATTTTGAAAAAGCTATGGATGATGATTTGAATATTAGTAAAGCACTTGCTGTTATATTTAATTTTGTAAAAGAAGTAAATAAAGTTGGTGGTGGAAAGAAAGCTTTAGAATTAATTAAGAAATTTGATAAAGTTCTTGGTTTAGATTTAAAAATTAAGAAAATAAAAATTCCTAAAAACATTTTAAAACTTGTTAAAGAAAGAGAGAAATATAGAAAAAAGAAGAAATGGAAAGAAGCAGATAAAATAAGAGATGAAATCAAAAAGAAAGGTTATATAATAGAAGATTCTGGAAAAGGCACAATAGTTAAAAGGAAAAGCTTTTAAAGTATAATTAAAGAAAAATAATTGGTTATTTTTAATAACTATTCTAGTGCTGAGAAGTACGAAGGAGAGAAAATGGGAGTATATGATAAAGAACCATATATATTAATTAAAAAAACTGCAGAAGAACTAAAAAAGAATAAATTAGTTGAAATGCCAGAATGGGCAAAGTTTGTTAAAACTGGTCATCATAAAGAAAGGCATCCTATAGAGAAAGATTGGTGGTATATAAGGGCTGCATCTGTATTAAGAAAACTGTATATAAATTCTAAACCAATAGGGGTTAATAGATTAAGAAAGGTTTATGGTGGTAAAAAAAACAGAGGTTACAAGCCTGAAAGATTCTATAAAGCTTCTGGAAAAATAATAAGGGTTATTTTACAACAGTTAGAAAAATCCAAATTAATAAAACAAACAGAAAAAGGAGTGCATAAAGGAAGAGTAATAAGTCCTGAAGGTCAAAAGTTTTTAAATAAAATAGCTAAAGAGGTTTAAATGGCTCGTAAAAAACCAATTGGGAGAAAGAATAGATTAGCTAAAAAAATGAAGCAAACAAAATGGGCTCCTTTCTGGACTGTACCTAAAGTCTATGGGAAAGGCAGAAGAGTTCATCCTGGTAGACATACTACTGTAAAAAGAAGCTGGAGAAGGACTAAAACAAAAGCATAAAAATGGTAGAAGAAATAAAAAAATTAGAAAGAGTTTATAATGTACCTTTAAGAAAGGAGTTTATGAAAGCTCCAAAGTATAAAAGAACTATGAAAGCTGTTAAGGCCTTAAGAGAATTTCTAAAAAAACATATGAAATGTGAGATTGTTAAAATAGGAAAATATGCTAATTTAAAATTACATGAAAGAGGAAGAAAAAACCCACCACACCATATTAAGGTAAAAGCAATTAAAGTTATTGAAAAGATTAAAGGTAAAGATGTTGGGGTTGTAAGAGCAGAATTGGTTGGTGCTCCGGAAGAAAAAGAGACTAAGGAAAAAGTTAAAGAAACTGGAAAGGCGAAAAAGAAAGAGGAAATTAAAGGTGAAACAATATTAGCAGAAGAAAAAGAAGAAGAAAAATTAGAGAAAAAAGAAATAGAAGAAAATATAAAGAAGAAAGTTTTAGAAAAAACTATAGAAAAGGGAAAAGAAATTGAGTCTAAAGTAAAATTAGAAGATAAAGAAAAAAGTATTAAATCTGAACAAGAAGCTATAATAAGAAAGGATGAGAAACCCATACATGAAAAGAAAAAATGAGTGAAGAAAGTTCTGTTTTAGAAAAACCAAAAATTGATCGGAAAAAATTAGATACTCTAGTGAAACTTTTAGATAGTATGGGTATAAAAGGATGTGTAGAGAATATTGATGGTATAGAGGCCTTTGTATGTGAAAGAGGTACAAATTTATTAACTATTGTTGGCAATAAACTAATTTATGCTGCTAATCCCTATGGAACATTTAGATTAACAAAATTGGAGTTAGATAATATTAAAAACGGATTAGGAATAGATTCAATCCGCCTACTAAAAGAATATGCATATTTATTTGCTGATGAAGATAGTTTTAAAAAGTTTTTTAGTATTTATATTAAAACCAATTGAAAGGATTACTAATTTTTAAATAAACAAGATTTATAAAACAAATAATTCTTAAATCTATTTGAAATTTGATTTATCTTTGGAGGCAAATATGGAAACTAAATTACCTTTTGAAAAAATAAAAAGGAAAGTACTTGTAAGAAAAAAAGCAACTACTGATATAAATCTAGGTAAAAAACCTGAAGATAGAAGTGTAGAAGAATTGATTAAGTATGGAATTGTTGTTTTAAATAAATCTGCTGGCCCAACTGAGGTTATGTAATATATGCATAATTTCTGGGAGATCTCACCAGCAGGTAGATTATTTAAAGAAAATTTTATGTATCAATAAAGCTGGTCACAGCGGGACTCTAGTGTTATAAACAGGGAAATCCTAATGTGACTGGTGTTTTACCTATTGCTTTAGATAGAGCTACAAGGATAGTTCAGGTTTTATTGAAAGCTGGAAAAGAATATGTTGCTTTAATGCATTTACACAAAGAAATTCCAAAACAAAAAGTTAAAAATATTTTAAAGAGTTTTGTAGGAAAAATAAAACAAATGCCTCCTAAAAGAAGTGCTATTAAAAGAAGAATTAGAGAAAGGGAAATTTATTATTTAAATGTTTTGGAGATTGATGGAAAGGATGTTTTGTTTAGAATAGGATGTGAGGCGGGATTTTATATAAGGAAATTTATTCATGATGTTGGTAAGAGAATAGGATGTGGAGCTCATATGCAACAACTTATAAGAACAAAAGTTGGTCCATTTAATGATAAACAATGGTGCAGTTTAGTAGATTTAAAAGATGCTTATATGTTTTGGAAAGAAAATAAAGATGAAAAATTAATAAGAAAATGTGTTTTTCCTTTTGAAAAAGCTGTTGAACATATTCCCAAAGTATGGGTTTTAGATACAGCTGTTGATAAGATATGTCATGGGGCTGATGTTTATGTTGGAGGAGTTTCTAAAGTAGAAACTGGAATTAATAAAAATGATATGGTTGCTGTTATGAGTTTAAAAAATGAATTAATATGTTATGGTGTTTCTTTAATGACTACCGAAGATGTTATTGGAAAAGAAAAAGGTAAGGCAATTAAAACTAAAAAAGTATTTATGGAAAGAGGGGTTTATAAAATTAAACTATAAAAAATTATTTAAAGTTATAAATAGAATTTATTCTTATGAAACTAAAAGATATCCATTGGGCTGATTATGCTGCAACCCATATAATTAAAAAAAGAGGACCTAAAAAGGAATATATTTGTGCAGCTGGAATAACTCCTTCTGGTGTGGTGCATATAGGAAATTTTAGAGAGATTATTACAACAGATTTAATAGTTAAAGCATTAGAAAGAAAAGAGAAGAAAGTTAAGTTTGTTTATTTTTGGGATGATTATGATAGATTCAGAAAGGTTCCTAAAAACTTACCAAAAAAAACTTATAAACATTTAGAAAAATACATAGGTTGTCCGTTAGCAAATGTTCCTGATCCTTATGAATGCCATAAAAATTATGCAGAACATTTTGAAAAAGAGTTTGAGGAAAGTATCAAGGAACTTGGTTTAAAAATTAATTTTATTTATCAGGCAAAAGAATATAAAAAATGCAGATATGCTAATGAGATTAAAAGATGTTTAAATGTAAGAGAAAAAATAATTGAAATTTTAAATAAATATAGAAGAGAACCTTTAGATAAAGATTGGTGGCCTATTAATATTTATTGCGAGAATTGTAATAAAGATAGCATAAGGATTTTGGATTATGATGGAAATTATAAATTAAGATATGAATGCGATTGTGGTTTTTCTAATGAACTGGATTTTAGAAAGAAAGGTGTTGTGAAATTAAAATGGAGAGTAGATTGGCCAATGAGATGGTTTTATTATAAAATAGATTTTGAGCCAGCAGGAAAAGACCATTTCACTAAAGGAGGTTCAATGGACACATCAAGAGAACTTATTAAAGATATTTGGAATAAAAAAGAACCTTATAGTTTTCCATATGAATGGATTAGTTTTAAAGGAGGAAAGCAATTTTCAAGTTCAGAAGGATTTACAATTAGTATGAATGATTTATTAGAGATTTATGAACCAAAAGTTATTAGATATTTGTTTGTTAGTACAAGACCAAATGTTGATTTTGCTATTAGTTTTGATCTAGATGTTTTAAAGATATATGAAGATTTTGACACAACCGAAAAAATTTATTTTGATAAATTAAAAGTTAATAAAAAAAGAGAAGAAAAAGAAAAAAGGAATTATGAATTAAGCTGTATTAAAATACCTAAAAATTTTCCTAAACAAGTTACTTTTAGGCATTTAACTGTTTTAACACAAATTTATGAAGGTGATATTAACCAAGTTTTAAGAAAACTTAAAAATAAAGATATTAAAAATAGAGCTATATGTGCTTGGAATTGGGTTCAGAAGTATGCTCCTAATGATATGAAATTTAAAGTCCATGATAAGATCTCTAAAGAAATTAAAAAAATTTTAACTAAGAAACAAAAAGAGGCTTTAAAAGAGCTTTATAAAAGATTAGATAAAAAGCATAATGAAAAAGAATTATTTAATGAGTTTTATGATATTTGTAATAAATTAAAGATAAAAAATACAGAATTTTTTGAAGGTGCTTACCTGGCTTTAATTGGTAAGAAAAAAGGTCCTAAGTTAGCACCATTTATTTTAGTTCTTGGTAATAAAAGAGTTAAAAATCTTTTAAAGCAATTATTTGTATAAGCTATTTAATATGGGGTTTACATTGTGTTTTTAAACCTTTCGTTTTTAATCACTTTAAAGTGATAATAGAAATATGGAACCATAATAAAGCTTATAAATAGGATTAATTCTTAAATTTATATAAATTTAAAGAAAATAGGAGGGATAATAATGAGTGAGTTATTGGTTGTACAAAGTAAATTAAAATCTGTTGTAGGTTGTAGAATAGCAAGCAATGTTGCTGAAGCTTTAAGCAAGAAAGTAGAAGAAATACTTAAAAAAGCTGAAGAAAGAGCTAAAGCAAACAAAAGAGGAACTATCATGGTTCAGGACCTATAAGGTCTTTTTCTTTTATTTTCAAAACATTTTTATTCTAAAAATTATTTCTAAGAATTGATGAAAAACAAAGGTAGTAGAACCGAAAGAGAACTTTTGCATATGTTTTTTAAAGAAGGATGGCAACCATGTAGAATTGCTGGATCTGGAAGCATACCCTTACCTGCAACTGATTTAATTGCTGGAAATGGTAAGAGATTATTAGCAATAGAATGTAAATCTGGAAAACGTAATATTAGAAGATACATAAAAGAAAAACAAATTAAGGAATTAAAAGAGTTTTCTAAAAAATTAGGAGCTGAACCTTGGGTTGGTATGAGATTTGATAATGAGGAATGGTTTTTCTTAACTTTAAATAAATTGGTTAGGAGTAAAGGAAATAATTTTGTTTTAGATTTAAACATTGTTAAAAAGCATGGAATTACTTTTAATGAGTTAATTGGTAAATACAAACAGAAGAGATTAAGATGAAAGAATGTAAATATTATAAAGAATTAAAAAATAATAAGGTACAATGTACTCTCTGTCCAAACTTTTGTGTTATTAAAAATAATGAAGTTGGTAGATGCAAAACAAGAAAAAATGTGAATGGTAAATTAGTTAGTTTAGTTTATGGAAAACCTTGCGCTGCACATGTAGATAAAATAGAAAAAAAACCATTATATCATTTCCTTCCAGGAACATTATCTTTTTCTATTGGTACTGCTGGTTGTACGATGAGATGTGTTTGTTGTCAGAATTGGGAAATTTCTCAATCTAAACCTGAAGAAGTTCCTAGTTTTGATTTAAGTCCTGAAAATGTTGTTAAAGAAGCTATAAAAAGTAAATGTAAAAGTATTGCATTCACTTATACTGAACCGACAGGAACTGCTATAGAGTATTGTTTAGATATTGCTAAAATTGGTAAAGATAAGAAAATAAAAAGTGTTATTGTTAGTAATGGTTATATAAACAAAAAACCCTTAATTGAGTTATGCAAAGTAATAGATGCTGCTAATATTGATTTTAAAGCATTTAATGATAAATTCTACAAAGAAATTTGTGATGGAAAATTAGAACCTGTTTTAGAAGCATTAAAGATTTTAAAGAAAAACAAAATTTGGTTAGAATTAACATATTTAATAATTCCTGGAGAAAATGATGATATGAAAGAAATTGAAAGGATGTGTAAATGGATTAAAGAAAATTTAGGTAAGGAAGTTCCAATACATTTTTCTAGATTTTTCCCAATGTATAAGATGTTAGATAAAAACCCTACTCCACTAAAAACTTTATTAAAAGCCAAAGAAATTGCTAGAAAATATTTAGACTATGTATATATAGGAAATATTAAAACACAAAAAGGTGAAAATACATATTGTCCTAAATGCAATAAATTATTAATAGAGAGAGATGGGTTTAGAGTATTACAGAACAACATAAAGAATGGTAGATGTAAATGTGGGGAAGAAATTCCTGGTATTTGGGAATAATTTTTTTAATTTTATTAAGTAGTTGTGTTTATGCTAGTTCTGTAAGGATAAATGAAGTTATGTATAATCCTAAGGATTCTGTACAATGTCCTGATGCTAATTGTGAATGGATTGAACTGTATAATAATGGAACTACATCCGTAGATCTTAATGGGTGGACTCTTGATAATAATAACTTTGAAAGTGTGATTATTTTGCCAGACGAATATATCATAGTAGCAAGAAAATTAATAGATTTAAATGGAGGAAACAGTTTTGAATCTTATTGGGGGAATAATGATTCGATTTGGGATTCTAATGATGGAAATTATAAAGCAGTAGATGGTTCTTTTAGTCTTAAAAATAGTGGAGGAGATACAATAACTTTAAGAGATAATAATGGAGAGATTATAGATAGCTTAACTTATTCTAATACTTGGGGGGCAGATGGTAATGGAAAAACTTTAGAATTTTATGATGGGAATTGGTATGAAAGCTTAATTATTAATGGGACCCCTGGATTTAAAAATAGTTATGTTGAACAAAATGAAACAGGGTTTGTTGATTATGTTATTGATGGAGACACAGTTGAATTAAAAACAGGAGAAAGAGTTAGATTAGTGGGTATTGATGCCCCCGAATTAGGAGAATATTATCATGAAGAATCTAAAAATAAGTTAAAAGATCTTGTTGAAGGAAAAACAATTATTTTAGAAAGAGATATAGAGAATAAAGATAAGTATGATAGATTATTAAGATATATTTATATCG
Organism: Candidatus Woesearchaeota archaeon; assembly: GCA_964603525.1. GTDB lineage: Archaea > Nanobdellota > Nanobdellia > SCGC-AAA011-G17 > JACPIM01 > CAZRVI01. The sequence goes on from CAZRVI010000006.1 coordinate 7,292, forward strand.
ATAATTTATTTGTTAATTTAATTTTAGTACAAGAAGGTTATGCTAAAGCCTATCCATTTGAACCAAATACAAAATATAAAGATGAATTTGCTGATGCAGAAAATCAGGCTAAAGCTAATGGTCTTGGGATTTGGAGTATAGAGAATAACTGTGATTGGCAAATTAAAATTTTACTAAACAAATATATTTTTGAGGATAGTAAAGATGTTAATTGGACAGTTAAAGTTTCTAAAAATTATGGAGAAAAAGCTAATGTAAGTGTAAGAGGTTATGTTAAAGATTTAATAACTAATTGGCAAATGAATTATAAACCTTGGACAAATGAAAGTATAACAGACTATAGAAATCAAAAATATAGTCCAAATCTTAATGAGAATAAATTTTATGAGATATTTTTTAATATTACTGGATTAAGTTGCAATGATACTAATTTAGAAAATAATTTTGAACATAAATTTATAATGGTTTTACCATTTGAATCAGGAAGCGATTATACTAAAATAAGAATAAATGAATTATTTCCAGATCCACAGGGTTATGATTCTGATGCAATGCCTAATGGAGAATGGATTGAATTATATAATTCAGGAAATGAATTTTTAGATTTGGAAAATTTAAGTTTAAAAGATAATTATGGGCAAGATTATGATATTTTTATTTCTGATAGTAATACAATTAATGGGACTATTATAAGACCTAAAGGATATTTGGTTGTTTATATGAATGGTAAGTCTATACTAAATAATGATGGTTTTGAAAAAATTAGTTTGTATAAAAATGATTTTTTGATTGATGAGGTAAGTTATAGTGGAAGTATTGAAGGTTTAACATGGAGTAAAATAAATGATATATTGATATTAACTTTGCCTACTCCTTCTGCAGAAAATTTTTATAATGAAAGTATAAATGAATCTATTTTAGAAATAAAAGATACTTATGAAGAAAAATTTAAGTTTGGAGATATAGTGAGAACAAAAGTTTATGTATATAAAGGGGATACTGATAGATATAGTATTCAAGCTTGGATAGAGGATAAGAATGATAATCTAATAAGTAAGAAAAGCAGAGTTTCTCTTTATAGAAAATTTACTGATTATGATTTAATAATTCCTATACAAATCTTTTCTAATTGTGATGGAGGTTATAATGAAGGAGAGTATAAAGTTATTGTTGAAGGTTTAGGTTTGAGAGATGAAGAAGAAATTAAAGTTAAAGGTAATGATGATAGTATGTGTAAAACTATAGAAAAAGAGGTTGTTAAAGAAATTAGTAAAAGTATTACTGGTTTAAGCGAAAAAGATATAAATGCTGAGTATAATATAGAATATACCTCAAAAGAAGTAAAGGAAAGAAGATTAGCAATTTACTTTTTTTGTGTAATATTAATATTCATGTTGATTTATTTGGGACTAAGAAATGAATGAAAAAAAAATAAAAGTAAGGGTAATAATAGAAGTAATTGGAAGTCCAAAAGAGCATGTAGAAAAAACATTAGGTATTATCATAAATAAAATAAAGGGTGAGAACTATTTAGAGGTTATTAAGGCTATTTCTGTAGATGCTAAAGAAACTCAAAAAAAATTTTGGAGTGCTTTTTCTGAACTAGATTTAACTTTTGAGAATATAGGTAGAGTTATTGATTTTTGTTTTAATTATATGCCAAGCTCTGTTGAAATTCTTGAACCTACTGAATTTATAATGAAAACTAAAGAAATAAATGATATGTTAAATGATGTTTTGGCAGGTTTACATAAGTATGAAATGGTTTTAAAAAATATTCATGCACAAAATATTTTACTAAAAAGAGAAATAGATAAGAAAAAAGAAAATTAATGGTGTTTTTTTGGTATAATAAAATAAATAATAATTAGGAATATGATAATCCCAATTATTGATATTATGAAATAGAAAGAGTTTTTTTCTTCGATTTTTTCCTTAGGTAATTCTTTTGGTGTTTGTTTTGTTAATCTAACTTTTTCAGGTTCTTTGATTTCTTCTTTTTTTATTTCTTTAGTAAGTCTTAAAGTAATTGGAAATTCTATGTTGTATTCTTTATTTTTAATCAATAAATTTCCAGAATATAAATCAGATTTTGGAGATTTTTCTTTATTTATTAAGATATATTCTGTAATTGTTTCGTTTGGTTTTATTTTTGGTATTAAAGTTAGGTTTAAATCTACAATTTCGTTTAGATTTCCCGTTAAAGAGATTTGTAAATTATGTATTTGTTTGTTTAATAGATTTTTAATAAATATGTTTTCATAAGCAACTTGATTTTGGTTTAACTCTGCATTTAGTTCATCTAAGATTATTTCTTTATTATCTTCTATTATAGAAAAAGATAATATTTTATTTGTTGTGATAGGTATTCCTTCCAAGATCCAAATAGGAATTTTGTAGTGAGCTATATTAAGATATTCTTTAGCTCCTTTTTTAAATTTTTTAATATCAGCATATATATTAATTGATTCTTGAGAATTTGCTGGTATTATTAGTTGTGTTTTTGATGTTTGGATTAATTTAGTAGTTGAATCTATAGATAAAGTTAAAGTTATTGCTTCTTTATTTTTAATTATTAGTTTTAGGTAAGATGTCTTCGGCTCGAATTTCAAAATAGCTGGTTCAATAGCAAATAAATTTCTTTGTATAGAAGAATTTATTTTGAATTCTTTAGATAGGGTTGTTTCTTTTAGTAAATTATTTTTTTTATATACAATATTCTTTATTTCAAGAGTGTAATTGCCATCTTTTATTTTAAGTGGTAGATCAAAATAGATAAAATAATAATTATTAGAAATTCTTTTAAGAAAAAAACCTAATTTAATTTTTTTATTAGAATAATCTTTAATTGTTATATCTTTTGGTGTTATCTCAGAAACTAAATTTGGAACAAAGATTTCTGCCTGCAATGTTTCACCAGGTTTATAGGAATGTTGAAGAAAATTTATTTCCTGTGCTGAAACAATTATAGGAAAAATTAAGAAGATTGAGAATATTAATAAAAACCTCATTTTTTCTTAAGAAGTTTTTTAGCTTCTTCTAGGGACTTTTCAAGTTCTTCTTCTATTTTTGATTTTTTGGATACTTTTTTGGGAATATAAAGAGGAACTCTTATTCTTCTTTCTGGAATTTTTTTAGTAGGGATTAATGGTTTATAAGTTATTTTCTTAATTGGTTTTTCCTTTTTTAGTATGAACAATTTTTTTCCTTTTTTATAGAATTTAGTATAATAAATATAGCTTAAAATAATGAGGATTATTAAAAATATGATTACCCACCAAACAACCTTGGATTTTTTTTCTGGCATATAAGGAGGCAATACTTCTTCTGGTTCTTCTTCCTCTTCGACTTTACAATCTTCAGGACAATTATATTCATTTTCCCCATATTCTGGTTGACAAATTCCATCAAAGTTGCAAATCTGCGGTTGTTCTGGATATGGTTGTTCAGGAGAAGGATATTCTGGTGTTGGTTCTGCTGGTTTTGTTATTGAATAACTATATAAAGTAATCGCTGTGTATAATAAGTTATTTTCAATAGAACCATCTGTTAGTTGTTTATTTCCTAAAAAGGTACGTGCATTTTCTAAAGCTGTATTAAATTCTCCACTTCTTGCAAGAGCCAAGGTTGCTATTGCTGTATTATATGTATCACCGAAACTGCCGGTTGTTAAATCCTGTAATTCTATCAATTTATATAAATAAGCCTTATCAGAAGTTATTAAATACATCAAGGAGTTATGTAAAACACTATTTTCATCATAATTTTTCTTTAACCAAATTATTGAATTAATCTTACTATTAATATCTGATAAAAACCAGTTTGCAAATAAGGTATCTTCTATTGTTTGGAAGTAACCATTATTAATATGAAGAGTTAGTTTTTGGGTTTCTGAGGCTTTATCTATTATATAATATGTATTTCCTTCTTGGTTTAATAAAGAAATAATTGGTGTTGATCCTAAGTTAGTACAATCTATTATGATTTCCTTAGATGGCTGAGATAATAAATTAGGTTTAATACATGAGTTGATATCAAGTTTTGTTGTTTTGGTTGGACAATATGATGTTGATAATTCTCCAGCATTTATATTTATTGTTGTATCCTCATTATTAAAAGAAGCTGTACAAGATCCTGTTGCTGAAGTGGAAATTTGTAGATACCATTTTCCTGAAGTACTTGCTGTTTGTTGATTTAATAACCAAGAAGTATCTATTGTTTCACCTCTTTTGTGCAAAGCCATTAAAGCAAGTGCTGTGTCCTTTATTTTACATGAAATAGGCCAACAATTAGTTCCTGTAGCTTTTATTTCTGTTATTAATTTATCTGCTGTTGTAGGATCATAAAAACTTAATGATAAAACCTGAAAAGACTTTTCTATTATATCTGTGGTGGTTTGTTGGGATACATAATTCGAAGCTTGTTCAGAATTAAATTGAGCATTAACAATTGGTAGAATTAATAAGAATATTAATAAAATAATTAGTTTTTTCATTTTACCTCTTTTAATAAAAGAAATAGAGATTTTATTTAAATAGTTTTCTTTTTTGGTTTTTTTGATTGATTCTCTTTGAGAACGAATAATTTTTTATTGGTATAGTTTACAGGATTCTTAATTTTTTTGCACCAGTTATCAGGGTTGCAAACTGCAATACTGGCATAATACATTTCATTATTACAATTTGGAGGTAAAATACTTTGATGTTGTTTTTTATGCCAATTAATTTGAGAAATGATATAAGATTCTCTTAAAGGTTCGTAATTCTTTTTGTTCCATTTTAACAATAAATCTTGAATTTTCTTAAAATCCCAACCCATTTGTTTTAAGAAATTAATTAATATAAACACAGATCTTTTTCTTCCATCTTCCTTTAAGCCTTTTAATATTTTAAGAATACATGGTGGAAAAAAATCTTTATTGATCATACCTTTATGAGATGCATAGGTTTCCTTTTTATGTTTTTTAAGCTCTTTCTTTTTAGTTTCTAAAGTGAATGCTATTGCTTGCTGTAAAAGATGGTCTGCTTCAGGGTATTTTACTTTGGATGTATCAAGAAAAGTTATATCTGCTTTTATATTCTTTATTTTTGCTTTTGATAATTTAAAAGTTTTAATTTCTTTTGGATTAATTGGTATGCTTATTAAATTAGATTTTTCATGATAAGAATAAGGCATTCTAAACATATGTCTAGTAGAAATTAACATATAATCTATATCAACCACTGAAAAAGGGTCAAATTTTTTATTTTTAATAAAATCTTTTTGTGGTTTGTTAAAGGCTTTAGATATTTCTTGTAAAGAACTTAGATTTAAAATTTCGTTTTTTAGGTCTTCTTTAATTATATCTCTAACATAATTAATTATTAGTTTTGTTCCTTCTGGAAAAAATAAATTTATTTTTTGGTTGTTGATTTCTTTAGGGAAAACTTCGAAAGGAATGCCTATATGAAACCCTTTATTTCCACTGAATTTAATAGAGAAGCTTTTGATATCATAGAATTTTAATACGTCTATGATCAATTTTGCTGCTACTCTAGAGAATTCTAAAAATTTAGAATCAACATCCAAAATACAATCGAAACCAGTTCTAAGGCTATCTAATTGCTTTTTAGACATTCCTGGCTTTAGTAACAAAGGATTTTTCCATCTTTCTTCTGAGGCATGAAAGGAAGTTGCTCCATTTTTAACAAATTCTATTACATCATTTTCGTATTCTAGAATATCAGGTCTTTTACCAAATTTATTTCCATACATCACAGAAATTTCTCTGTTTGCTGCTAGCTTTATTAACTCTTTTTGAATATCTTTTCTAGAATAATATTTCATTAAATCTTCCATAATAACAAAAAAGATTGTTTAATTTAAAAAGTTATTTCTTTTTTAATTTAGAGTTTGAAGTTTCTATTTCTTTAGTTAGAGACGTGATTAGTTGTATATTTTGGTTGAGTTGTTCTTGTAATTTTTTAAGCGTTTCTTTTAAATCTTCGGTTTGGTTTTTAAGAACTCTTTTTGCTTCTTGTATAGGTTTTTTGACTACAACTCTTGACCCTACATTCATTAAGACTTCTTTATTGTTCTCAAGCCGAGTTTCTAAAAATATTCCTAGACCTAATGAAGACAATAGTTTTGTATTTTTTTTAGTTTTTGATAGGTTGTCTAAACTATTTTCTACTTGCTTAAAATCCATAATTTGTTGTTCAACTATTGAAATTTGTTGTTGTAATTGTGCAAGTTGTTGCTCTAGAAATTGAATTTGTAAATATTTTTCTTGTAATTCTTTATTTGTCATTTTTTAGGTTCCTTCTTTTTAAGCTTTTTTTCTTCTTTTTTAATCTCTGTTTTTTTGCTTTTCTTTTTTAATCTTTGCTTTTTTGGTTTTTCTTTTTTTGGTTTTGGTTTTGTTATTTTAATTTCATAACCTAATTCTTTGAACTTCTTCTTAATATCTTGTTTAGTGATATCTTTAGTAATTTTTATTTTTTGATCAAGAGTTTCTATATGTCCTATATTGCATTTCCTTCTTTTAACTTGTCCGTCTATTAAAACAAAGTTATCATCTATTTTTTTTAGAATAACTGCAATAGAACCAGCCTCTCTTCCAGCTGTTTTAATAACCAATCTCCCTGGCTCTAATTTTTCTTTTTTGAGATTTGGAACTTTCTCTAATATTTTTTTTCGCATACATGATGAGCATAGATATCCTCCATATGGTCTTTCTGGTCTTTTCTGTGTTTTAGACAACTTTTTTATTTTATAAGGGAGATCTTTTGGTACGCCTAATAAAGGTTTTTTACAAATAGCGCACTTGGGTTTAGCTGGTTTTCTTTTTCTGTAATGTATTACTATCTTACCTGAAGGGGTTTTTTTCTTTATCCTTACTAATGATCTTGTTCTTTGTGGTTGAATTGGCATTTTAATATACCTTCAAGAATTTTCTTATAATAATACTAAAAATAATTGAAAAAAGGATGTATGTTCCTAACCAACCTAAACCTGTTCCAAGCAGAGGTAATTTAAAGCCCCAAACAAGTATATCTTTTCCACCTATTAAAGGGTGGTTTCTTAACCATCCAAATATCAAAATAATAGGGATAAAGGTAAATAACATTGGTTTCATTGAATGTTTCATATATTTTAGATTTAAAGTCATTGCTTTTTTTTGAATTTCCATCATTTTTTGGGGATCATTTTTATGATTTCTCATTTCTTTTTGATGGTTTTTTACTTGGGTTTTAAGTTCTTTTAGCAGAATTTGATCTGTTAGAAGTTTGTATATGATTGTTGTAATAAAGGTTAAAACAAAAGACATTACAATTATATTCCAAGGATTACCTAGATTCATTATCCATCCAAATATTAAGTTAAAAAAATTGTCAAACATTTTATTTACCCATCATTTTTCTTAAAGCAGGATACATATCCATCATATGTTGCCTTGCTATTGTTTCATATAAATTATAGATAATCATAACAGTTAATAATATTCCGGTTCCACGAGCTAGTGCTCCTAATAAATCTGCTGATGCTGCTAAAAACCCAACAGCTAGACCACCCATTACAGTTAAAGGCATTATATACCTATTTAATATTCTTTCTAAAACCCTTTGATCTCTTCTAAATCCAGGAATTTGTAATCCTGAAGACATAATTTGGTTTGCTTGAGATTCTGCACTCATTCCTGCAGTTTGTACCCAAAATATAGAGAACATTACTGCTCCAGCAACCATAAATAATGTATAAGTTCCAGCATGGGCCAAATCTATAAATTTAAATGAACCAGTAATAAATCCCTCTATTAAATTAGGCGAATGTAACCAAGATACAAACCCAGTAGCTGGAGAGTTTCCTACAAATGTTCCTAATAAAGGTTTACCCCATTTTTCTAATAATCTTGCCCATAATTGAATATTTGCCATTAAAGCAGCTGTTAAAATAACAGGGATATTGGATGTGTATAAAAACCTTAGAGGCCATCTTATTCCATGTCCTCTTATACGACCAAATGATAAGGGAATTTCAACTTTCATTGATTGGGCATAAACTGAAATAACAAATACTATAACTGTTGATAATATTGCTGCTAAGGCTAAAGCTGCTCCTGTAGGGTTTCTGAGCATTAATGATTGAAATAAAACCCATAATTTACCTACAGGTGCTTGTCCTGTACCAAAAGCCCAAGTTCCTGCAGTTGTTAATGGGGAAAATGTTGCTATAAAGATTTGTTGTGATACACCTGCTGCAATAAATAAAGAAACACCTGAACCAAAACCCCACTTGCTACAAACTTCATCCATAAATAAGATTAAAAGACCACCAAAACACAATTGTATAATTAATAAAAATTGTGCAAGATGAAATGCTCCTGGTGCTAAATTAGCTGAGGGGGCAAGTCCACCCATTAATACATAAATTGCTGCTTCGAAAATAATGAAAAATATAGCTAATATCTTTTGTAATCCTTGAAAAAACATTCTTCCTTCATGTGTAGTAGTATCTATCTTAAGTATTCCGGATCCCGATAATAGTTGCAATACAATAGATGCTGTAACAATTGGACCAATACCTAGTGATATTAATGAACCAAATTTTGCACCAAGAATAATCGATAAATACTCAAATTGTCCTAATGCATTTTCTCCTAAACCATATAAAGGAACAACTCCCAAAATAAAAAAAGCTGTTAAAATTATTAATGTCCATTTAAGTTTTGTTTTAAAAGGAAGTCTTTTCTCAGTAGGAGCTTTTACCTCAGGTAGATTCATCAAAATATTTTTAATAAAAGACATTTTATTCTATTATACCACCAGCTTTCTCAATTTTTTCTTTAGCTAATTTTGAAAATGATTTTATTTTAATTTTATAAGGTTTGTCTGGAACCCCTTTACCCAATAATTTGTGATAGCCCAGTTTCGTTAGATTGATTTGTATTTCATTGAATTTCGGTAAATCTCGGATATTAATTGTTTTAATTTTTTTAAGAGATTTTTGCGGTCTTTTAAATCCTTTTTTACCAAAATAAGAAGTTCCGTATAATTTCAAGATAGTAGGCTTTTTTGTATCTGCCCTTTTTCCTGTTCCTGCTTTTCCTCTTCCCCCTCTAGATCCTGCTCCTCTATGTTTTTTCTTGGAGCCATAACCATGTGTTTTGCTTCCCCTCATCCTAGACTTTTTTTTTCTTTTATGTTTCATTTTATAACATCTTTTTTATTAAATCATTAATTTTTTCTTTTCTATATCCTAACACACCCCCTATAGAGTAAGGTTGTTTTGTTCCTTTTCTTCCAAACCCTCCTCTTGGCGGTGCTAATTTAAAAAATAATTTTAATCCGGGTAAATCTTTTAATCGTTTTTTAAAATTTAAAACATCTTCTGCGAATTGTTTAATAGAAGAATTTATCTTTTCTTTAACATAATCCTCATTTAATGGTTGTTTGTTAGGTAATCTTCCTCTTTTTTCAAGAAGCAATGTTAATGTTTCTTTATCTATTTCACCCCATGTAATAAAGTCTTTTACTTGTTTAATCATTCCTAAAAATGGCTTTGTATTTGGAACAATAACACAGTGATATTTTTTGTATAATTTTAACATATTCAATGTATCTCTGGCTTTCTTTCTTACACCTACTTTTCCATGGATCCTAATTAAAGCTATATATTGATTCATTCTTTTACTCCTGCTTTTTTAATGTAAGCTTGTTGAATTTTTATTTTAGATAAATTTTTTAATGCACTAAAACATGCTTTGATTAAATTTAGTTTAATTCTGGTTTGTCCTGTAGTTTTTGAATAAACATCTTTTATTCCTGCAAATTCTAATAATTTGGCGCATTCTTTTTCTATACATAAATTTGTTCCTTTTGGTGCAGGAGATAATGTTATTTTTACAGAACCACTCTTTCCTGTTACCTTAAAAGGGATAGAATGGGGTTCTGCACATCCACATTCCCATGAACCACATGCACGTCTTACCTTTATTATATTTAATTTTGCTTTTCTTATAGCTTTTTCTCTTGCGGGCACAGTTTCTCTTGCTTTACCATAACCAATTCCAATGTAACCATCTTTGTTTCCTACTACAGCTAATGTTGCAAATTTTGGTTTATTTCCCTCTTTTGTTTTCTTTTGAGTTTGCTTCCAAATATTTCTTTTTCCCCCACCAAACTTTCCTTTACTTTGCCCAACATTAATTAATTCATATGATAAATTTGGGATTAATGTGTCAACAATTTTAGATTCCAATATCTTTTTACCTTTATCTAAAATTTCATCTATAGTTTTTATTTTTCCTGCTTTTACTTCCTTACCTAAAATTGTCTTTGGTATCCATGCGTCTACTTCAAATTTCTTTTCTGTGCTAATCCCTTGTGGGATATCTGCTTCTGTAGCCTTTTCTAAAATATCTTGTTTTGCTTCTTCTGTATCAGGCAATTTTGTTTTTGTCATTTTAATATTTTTAATTTTACCTCTTCAAAATCCTTTTGTATATCTTCAGATATGTGTTTTCCTTTAATTCTATCTTCTGAGGGAAATATATCTTTTGAGTGTGGTACTTTTAACCCGGCATCTATTGCGCCTTTTAACAAAGAGTATATTATTGATCCTTTAATAGATCTATAAAACCCAATATCTAATATTGCTTCTTTTATATTTTTGCTTTTTGCTTTAATACCTATCAATAAACCCACAAGATATGCAGTAGGTATGTTTCTTTTTGCTGATTTCCATCCGTATTTTTTAAGTTCATTAGTATGAGCAGATAATAGAACCTTATCTCCATTTATGTTAAATTGGATAATTTGCGCCCAAATATTTTTTAAGCTTTTTCTGATTACTAATCTTAATTTTCGGGATTTTAATAAATCCATACGTTTCTTATAATCTGTTCTTCCTTTTAGTTTTCTTTTATATATCATTTTTTAACAAATAAGTTATGTTCATTTAAAAATAATTTAATATGATTTCTACTTCTGAAAAAATTTCCTTTAATCTTTCTATAAAGAAAATTATATGTTTTGGATGTAATCAATTTTTTATTTTTTAGTAATTTAATAAGTTTTCTTTGTGCCCTAACTTTAATCATCCATGATTTCTTTTTAGATATTCTTGCTTTTCTTGTACCTTTTCTTGAACCAGGGCCTTTTCTTCTTCCTTTTCTTTTTTGTTTTTTAATTTTTTTAGATCTAAATTTAGAGATACCTTTCTTCTGTTTAGATTTTATTGCTCCTTCTTTTATTAATCCCCTAATATCTTCTTTTGTTATTGCTTCTTTTATGTCTTTTAACCGATCTTTACTTAAAAGTACTCTATTTACTCCTACTTTTAAAATTTGTGCTGCAATCCTTTTTCGGGTTGTTAATTTCATGTTCTTCGTTCAAGTGTTTTTCTTTTTTCCTCTTTTTCTTTTTTTTCTTTTTCTTCTTTGCTTTCCTTTCCTTTTTCTGATTTTTTCTTTATTAATTCTTTTTTAGTTTTTTCTTTTTTAGTAATTTTTTCTTTTTTCCTTTGTTTTCTTTTTTCTAAATTTTCTTGTATTTTCTTAACATACTCTTCAGGTTTTAAATTTAATAGAGGTAATTTTAATTCTTGAATTTTTTTTATTATTTCTAACTTTTTTTTATTTCCAAGTTTTTTAGATAAGATTATTCCTTGTCCTTCTTTTATTTTATTTAATTCATTTATGTTTGCGACAAAGACAGGTTCAAGACCTGATGGATGTAGGTTTCTTACCTTTTTAGGTGAAGAATATCCTATTGAGGGTTGTTTTCTGTATCCTTTTTTCTTTAATCTCATTTTAGAATGGCGTCCTTTTGGAGATCTCCAACACTTTTTTAATTTCTTTTTTTTATGAGCATCCTGTCTAAGAAATTTTGGTTTTTTCTTTTTTAGTTTTTTTCTAAGATTTAATAAATTTTTAAGGTTCATTTTATATCTTTTCCTGCCTTATGGAACATCCATATTCCATCTGAAAAGACCCTTGAATCAAAACCAGGCCTTTTACAAGCTTTTTCTATATTTGCAGCAGTTTGGCCCGCTAACTCCTTATTTAGGGATTCAACAATTACAATATCCCCATCAATTTTAACATTGACATTTGGTAAGATTACTGCTTTACGTGGGACTTTTTCCCCCATAAAATTTTTAATTATTAACATATCTTTTTCTATAGTAGCTGTAATTGGGAAGTGACTAGAACAAATTTTTAGTTTATAAATAAAAGGTTTATTTACTCCTTTAATTAAGTTTTTTATGTGGGCTCTAAATGTATTGATTATTTTTTTTTCTTTTTTTGTTTGTTTGTTTGTTGATAAAATAATTTTTTTATCTTTTTTTTCTATTTTAACAAGAGGGTTAAGTAGCTTTTTTTCTGTCTCACCTTTTGGTCCTTTAACTTTTAAAATACTATCTTCTAACATGACTTGAATATTTTCTGGAATTTCTATTATAACTTTAAAATTTTTAGTAGACATATGCAAGCAATCTTCCTCCCAATTTCTTTTCTTTTGCTTCAAAATGAGTCATTATTCCATTAGAAGTTGATACTATTAAAAACCCAAAATCTTTTGCTGGCAAATATCTTTTTTCAAATTTTTCATAATCGTTTAATTTAACAGGATATCTTGGTTTAATTACTCCACATTTGTTTATTTTTCCTATTAATTTGATTTGTATTTGCCCTCCTTTGTTATCTTCAATATATTTTACTTGACCTATATATTTCCTTTTGTACATTAATTCCAGAACTTTTTTTATTACATTTGATATAGGCCAAACTATAGTTTCTGATTTTGCTACTTTTTCCGCATTGAATATTGTATTCAATACATTTGCTAAAGGGTCATTTAATGTCATTTTATCTGAACTTTTTAAAGCCCATTTCCTTTGCAAGCTCCCTGAAACACTGCCTGCATAAGTTTATTTTATATTTACTAATATGGGCTCCTGTCCTCCCGCATCTTGTACATCTTTTAAGCATTTCACCTGTTGTCCTTTTTTTAGGTGCATTATGTTTTAGATACTTTTTTAACTTAATTGGTTTATTTTTCAATTGTTTGAATATTTTTTTATAATCGCTTGTAGTCATGATTCTTCTCCTATACTCAAATTAAACTTTTTTTTCATAAATTCCATTGCATCCTGTTTTGTTATTTGGTGCTTTAATGGAATTTTTCTTTTTTTAATTGACCTTAATTTGATTCTATATCCAGGTCTCATTAATGTAACTGCAACTTCAAGACCTATTATCCCTATGTTCATATCATATTCTATTGTTGGTATATCTAAATATTCTGAAATACCAAATGACAAGTTTCCTGTCTTATCAAAGTTTTTTGGTGAAAGTTTATTTCCTTTAGCTTCTAATAATTTTTTTAATAAGTCTTCTGCTTTTTTTCCTCTTATAGTTACTTTTGCTCCAATTGATAGGCCTGGTCTTATCCCCCATCCAGGTATTCTCTTTTTTGCTTTTGTTTCTACAGGCTTCATATTTGAGATTTTATTCAATAATTTCAGTGCTTTTTCTAATGGTTCTCCTGGTCCACCTGTTCCAATGTTAAGAGTGATTTTTTCTATTTTAATCCCTCTCATCTTATTTTCCTTATTCATTTTATAAACTCCTTATCAATTGCAAAAGCAAATTTTTTAAGAGTTTCAAATTTTTTATTATTTAATTTAAATACAATTTTTGCAGGTGTTGTAAATGTAGATTTACTAATTTTTTCTAAAGTCCCAATTTTACCAATATATTTACCACCTGTCAAAAAGATTAATGTATTTTTTTCCAATTTCAAATGTTTTTTAATTTTATTTCCCTCTAGCAGAACAGATTCTCCTACTTTATAAGAGTCTTCTGGAACAATTATATTTGTACCATCAGAAAAATTTAGTTGAGTTTTATTTCCTTTCAATAGGGTTTTATTTTTAATTTTGCATAATTTTAATTTTGCAACTTCTTTGCTAACTGGCTGCAAAATAAATTTGCCTTTTTCGTTATATAATAGTCTATAGTATTTGTCTAAGAAAGGTATGGAGATTATATCCATCAAACCAACAGGAAATCTATGATCTTTCCTAACAATATTGTTTATAAATATTTTTCCTGCATTTAATATTTTTTTTGCCTCTTTTGTTGATTTAGCATGATTTAAAATATTTTTAAGAACTATATTTATTGGAATAGAAGTTTTCAAACTATGTGGTCCAGGCAAAGGTTTTGTTATAAATTTTATGCCTTTTCGTTTTTTAATTGGCCAAGATTTTGGAATGTTTAATCTTTTAAGATGGTTTTTTGACATTTTGTTGTTTCTCCAATAATTTTTTTCTTTTTTTATCTGACAAATTTAATTCTAATATTTTTACATTAGAAGGATGTATTGGATAATATACTTTAGTTCCATCTCTTTTTGATAATTGTATGCCTTCTATGTAAACCTTTGATTTTTTTAAATCAACTTTTTCTATTTTACCAATTGTATTTTTAAATTGACCTACCATGACTTTAACACGATCTCCTTTTCTTAATGGAATATTTCTTTTATTGTATTTTTTCCTAAGATCTTTTGAAAGTTGTGCTGATAAAAATTTATGTTTAATATGTAGTGGAGCATTATATCTATATTTACGTTGTTTTGTAGGTTGTTTACTTGATTTCCAATGCTTAGACCATTTTTTTTTCATTTTATACAATAATTTTCGCAACTTTTGCTATAGGAGGCCATCTATCAGCAGCTTCTTTTGCAATAGGACCTTTAAAAATTGTTCCTTTTGGATTTCCTTTTTCATCCTTTAATACAACTGCTGCATTATCTTCAAATTTAATTCTTGTTCCATCCAATCTTCTGTATTCCTTCTTTTGCCTAACTATTATTGCTGGCACTACTTGCTTTCTCATTTCCTGTGTCCCCTTAATCACCGAGGCAAAGATTAAGTCACCAACACCAGCTGAAGGCATTCTTCCTTTAACAGTTTTCGCACCTTTAATTGATATCAGTTTAATTAATTTGGCACCCGAGTTATCACAAGTTTCTATTAGCGCTCCATGGGGAAGTGCTTTTGTTATTCTAGCTTTTAATGCTTTCATTTTCTATAATCACAAAATTTTTTGTTTTTGATATTGGCCTACATTCCACGGCTTTAACTTGATCCCCTACTTTTATTGGAATACATGGGGGAACATGAACTGTTAATTTTGTTCTTCTTTTTTCATATCTTTCATATTTCGGCAAAGAAATTAAATAAGGAAATTCTATTTGTGCTGTTTTGCTTGTTAGATATTTGATTACTCTGCCTCTAAAAATCCTTCCTCTAATCTTAAGATTGCTATGAAAAGGGCAATGCTTATCCTTACATTCCTTACTAGGCATATTTACTTTTATTCCTATATTTCTTATTTTTTCTTTCATTTTTTATTCTTTCTTCTGGTCTTTTAAGTAATTTTTCTCCTTGAATTTGTATTGTCTTATTTCCTATTTTTATGTTCAATGTAATCTGGTTTTTCAGTATTGTTTTTATTTTATTCTTGCATAGTATCTTAAGTGTGTTTTTTGTTTCATCTATTATCTTTCCTCTTAAACCTATGATATCCTTGTTTTTTGCTTTTATTACCTCGCATATTAATCCAATTAATTCATGCTTTTCAAGTTCCTTGGGATTCATTTTTTAGTTTAAATCTATTGTCTCTGCAGCAAAACCTAATTTTATTAGCTCATCCTTAACTTTTTGTTTATGATCTCCCTGTAATTCTATTAGGTCTTTTTTTACTGTTCCGCCACATGCAAATTTTGATTTAAGTTTTTTAGCAAGGTCCTTTAAATTAATTTCTTTATGGCTGATTCCTGAAATCACTGTTATTAATTTTCCATATCTTCTTTTTTCGGTCTTTATTTTTATTCTTTGAGCTTCTTTTGCAATTGTTTCGCATATACAAAGTTCACGAGGCAATCCACATTTAGGACATATATCAGTCATTATTTTTTATTTCTTAACCTCCCTTGATTTTATTCCTTGTTTAAGGATTGTATTTATTTTTGCAATTGTTTTTTTAATTGATTTTATCTTTCCTGGGCTTTCCAAAGTTGTTTTAATTGCTCTCTGAGCATTTAATTTAAGCAATTCCTTCTTTAATTGATTAAGTCGTTCTTTCAAATGATCCTCTTTCATACTTAAAAATTCATTTTTCTTTATTAATGCCATTTTTTTCTTTTTCCTCATTGGTTTCTTCATTTATACTTTCAATTTTTATTTCTGAATCCTTTCCTTTTTTGAAGATTATTTTATCTGGTAAGACAATATCTGAAGTTAATATCTTAACTTTAACACCTACTGAACCTGATTTTAAATTTGCGACTCTTTTTGCTTCTTTGATAAAAGATTCTGAGATATCTCCTGATTTTTTAAGATGACCTGTAGAGAATCTCCATGATTTAGATCTTGAAGAAGGTACTCCTCTACCTCCAATAATTATTTCCGCACCTATTGCTCCAGCAGACATTATATCTTGTAAGGTGTTATATCCTATAGACTTGAAACGTTTTGCACCAAATCTTTCCAGATTGGAGATAATTTTATCTGCGATGTAGTAGGAATCTAATTTTGGATTTTTAATTTCCCCTATTTCTATTTGTGGGTTTTCCATCTTAAACTTATTTTTTAATGTGTTTGTTAAATTCTGTATATTCTCTCCTTTTTTTCCTACTACCAAACCAGGTCTTGTTGTATAAATTATAATTTTTTCACCAAGAGGTGTTCTTTTAATTTCTGTATGACTATACCCTGCTTTTGTTAGTTGTGAAGCAATATATTCTTGTATTTGAATTTCTTTCTTTTTTTGTATAACAAATTGTTTTTCTATCATTTTTTAGATTTAATTTCCTCTGCAATAATTTGTAGATGGCATCTTTTCATACGCCTTCTTCTATGCCTCCCATAATGCCAGATTGATGTTCCTTTGTTTGGGATCAATTTTATTAAAATTAAATCTGATACATTTAATCCTTTATCTTGTGCATTGGCTTCCAAAGTATTTAATAGTTGTAAAATATGCTTTGTTGCTTTTTGTGGATAAAATCCAGGACCAATTTTTCCTTTCCTATGTCCTCTATCTGCTAGACCATACCTTTTAATAGGTACTGCTAGTTTTTTGTCTAATACTTGTTGCAACATGTGTTTTGCTTTTTGAAGACTTTTTTTTCTAATAAATCTACAAACCTCTACTGAGTCTTTCCATGAAATTGGTAAATTGTTCCCTTTAACAAGTGTTTGGTTTTCTTTCATTTTATTTTGCTTTTGATGCAGCTGCAGTACTTGATCTTGTTGCTCCTACTCCTGGGGCTGAATGTTGTAATTTTTTCCTTGTAATTACTAATTCACCTAAATAATGACCTAACATCTCTTCTGTTATTTTAACGGGAACAAATGCATTTCCCATATGAATATTAATTATTAAACCAATCATTTCTGGAAGTACAATTAAATCTCTACAGTGTGTTCTAATTGGTTTTTTCCATTTACCTTCATTCGCAGCCTTAATTTTTTTAAGTAATTTTTTTTGTGCATCTGTAAAACCTCTTTTAATGCTTCTCCTTAGTCTTGAGGGTAATAGATTAACAAATTCAGATAGTTGCATCTTTTTGATTTCTGCCAATGTTTTTCCTTTATAAGTAAATTCTTTTGCCATCTTTATTTCCTCTTACCTGTTCTTTTTGAGGCTACCTTACCAACTTTTGCTCCGGGTGGAGCGTGTCTTGAAGATATTTTTGCTTTTGCATGTTGTCTTCCTCTACCTGATCCAAAAGGATGATCCACTGCATTCATTGCAACTGCACTGGTTCTTGGATAAAGCTTCCCACGTGCACGCATCAGATAATATCTTTTACCTGCCTTAACAAGAGGTTTTTCTTTTCTTCCTGATCCTGCAATTACACCTATTGTTGCTCTACAATTAATATTGAATTTTTTTTGTTTTTTTGAGGGCATTTTAATAATAGCTGTATTATCTGCAAAGGAAATTAATTTTGCAAATGAACCTGCTGTTCTACAAAATTTACCTCCATCACCAGGTCTATTTTCTAAATTATATATTGCTGTTCCTTCTGAAATATTTTTTAAAGGCAAGGTATTACCAATACGTAATTTTGCTTTTGCTCCTGATTCTACTATATCATTAACTTTTATTTGTTCTGGTGCAAAAATGTAAAGTTTTTCATTATTTTCATATCTTATTTCTGCTAATGGTGCTGAATGTCCTGGACAATGGATAAGGTTTATTACCCTTCCTTTAATTACTTTTGATTTTTCTATTTCATCATACGTTCTATGTTTAACAGCAGCGATATATCTATGTGAAGGAGATCTATATGTAGATGTTCCCCTTCCTCTTCGTTGAGATATAATTCTTTTTCCCATTTTTACATTAAACCTAACTCTGTTGCTATATCAATAGCCGGAGTTTTGGGAGATAATTTAAGATAAGCTTTTTTCTTACCTTTATAAATTAAGGTATTAACTTTTAGTACTTTTATTTTAAATAATTCTTCTGCAGCTTTTTTGATTTCTGATTTTTTTGCTTTTTTATCTACAATAAAGGTTAATTTGTTTTCTGTTTCCATTAATCTAATTGATTTCTCAGTTGACAAAGGATATTTAATTATTGAATAAGGATCTCTCATTTTTTAATCTCCTTTTTAGGTTCTTTATAATCTTGCATAAATAATTTTTCTTTTGCTAATTTATTAACTGAATTTTCAGTATAAATAGTTAGCCTTCCTATATCTGCCCCTGGTGCTAATAGTTCTGAATTTAGATTGTTAATAATACATACGTCAATTCCTTGTAAATTTTTGGCGGATTTTTCTAAAGGGCATGCTTTTGAAACAACAAGCAGGGGTCCTTTTTTGATTTTATATTTTCTTCCACGATTTTTTCCTTTTCCTGCTCTTATTTTTTTCTTTGAAATTCTTTTTAATTCATCTTGAAGACCTAACTTAATCAAAACATTTACAACATCTTTTGTTTTTTTTAATTCTTCAAATTTATTTTCTATAACTAAAGATTGGTTAAACTTGTGTCCTCTTTTTTCTACTAACTTAGATATCATTGTTGCGGATAATGCAGACCTAATTGCTTTCCTTCTTTCTTTTATATTAATAAATTCCCAATATTTTTTTTCTGCTTTTGGAGGGTGTGCTTGTCTTCCGCTAACAGTTCCTGGTGCAAAGGCTCCAACCCAACCAAATTGCCTACCACGATGCCACATTGTTTTTCTTGGAACTCTTGAGATACCATGTCCATATGAAGATTTATAGTTTTTTCTTCTACGAGATAAAACTGCTGATGCTCTTTTTCCTGCATCAGGTTTAACACCATAAGGTTGCCTATTATGTGATTGTATTGCAAGAATTGCTTTTTTGATTATATCCGGCCTTATTTCTTCATTGAATTGTATAGGCAAATCTATTTCTTTAATTTTTTTTCCTTGTAAATTATATAATGGTGCTTTCATTTTTTAATTGAAATTATTTCTAGATTTTTAATTTTATTTGAAGGTCTAATTGGTTCTGTTATTATAATTGTTCTCTTTGGAGGTCCTGCAACAGAACCTTTTATAATTATATAATCATTTTTTACTAAACCATAATGTTTCCATCCTCCTTTAGGATTGATTTCATCTGGTTTATTTGAAATTTTAATAGCTTGTTTGTTGTACTCTGTTCTTTGATGATAACCCATTTTTCCAGGTTGGGGGACTCTAAAGCTAACTTTTTTAGGAGTCCAGGGTCCTAAATTTCCTGCAGTTCTTCTTGATTTTTCTGATTTATGTTGCCTTAGTGCTAAACCAAATCTTTTTCTTGGTCCTTGAAAACCTTTTCCCTTTGTAATGGTATGTATATCCAGTAACTGATTTTCTTTTAAGACATCCTGTAATTTAATTTCTTTTTCTAATAAGTTTTTTAAAAAATCTAGCTTTTTTTCCTTTGGACCAGAAACAGCAATTTCTAAAATTTCGGGTTTTTTCTTTCCGATTGTTGTTAATTTTGGTTGTGTATAAACTACTAGCCTTACATCAGTGTAATCTTTTGGAATTTCGGCTTTCTTTTTTTTAATATTTATTTTCCTTTTTAATTCTTTATCTAATTTTGGTGCTAAAACATCAGAAATAACTTTTAATCCTGAATCAGTTTGTTTATAAAATCTTAATGAAAGAGGTTTTATAGGAGGGCATTCAATAATTGTTACTGGTATTGAGATGTTTTGGTTTTTTGTTAATGAAGTTGCTGTGTTATCACGAGCTATTAAATGAGTCATACCCACTTTATATCCAATAAAAGCTAGTAATTTAGTGCTATCTAGTTTAGGCCAAGACCTTATTCTAGCATAAGCTCTTTTAGCTCTTTTTCTTGGCCAGTACTGTAAACTTCCTCTTCTTGGATGATGTTTTTTTGCCATTTTAATAGATTATTCTTTTAGCTAGAGAATCAGCGACTGGGTTCCATCAGTAGGGATAGGTTTATGAAAAAATTTCTATTTATAAAGGTTTTTATTTCAATTTTTTTGTTATGTCTATATTTTTATTGCATTTTTTACATTGAAATCTTAGAGAATCAACTGTTTTTTCCCCATCTGGAGTTTGTATCTTAACTTTCTTTCTTTTAAAAGGAACTTGTATTTCTCCTGAAAAGGAACAATAAGGACAAGTATACTCGATATTACAAATTAATGAATCTTCATATTGTTTTTTTTCTATTTTAAATCCACATTCTGGACAAACATATTCTTTAGATCTTAGTTTAGGTTTTCCGGTTTTAGGATCTTTTGGTTTTTCCATTAATGCTTTTTTGCATTTAGGACATAACTTCTTAAAAACCCATGCTTTAATTTTCCCATTACCTATAACTCTTCTAGTAAAATATACACATTCGTCAATACTAGTTGGTTGTTTTAGTGTCATTTTTATTTTGTTTTTCTAAAGGAGACCAATTTTTTTTAATTGCACTTGATGTTAAAGAAGCTATATTTCTTCCTAATTTGAATAACCATCTTGAGAATAAGGCTGTAAAAGTTTTTCTATCTTCTGGATCTTTAATATTT
The DNA here is from genome assembly GCA_964603525.1 of Candidatus Woesearchaeota archaeon. Taxonomy (GTDB): domain Archaea; phylum Nanobdellota; class Nanobdellia; order SCGC-AAA011-G17; family JACPIM01; genus CAZRVI01. The sequence goes on from CAZRVI010000006.1 coordinate 28,373, forward strand.
AAGTTATAATTGGATTTGATAATGAAACCTCCAATTATTAGTATAATTAATATTAAGACAATTAATTTTTTCATTATGTTAGTGAGGATACTTAGAGATATTTAATTATTTTGGTTAGATTTATAAATTAAAAAAATAAAAGAATAGTATTAGCCCTATGGTGTAGTGGCCAAGCACGACAGCCTCTGGAGCTGTAAACCTAGGTTCGAATCCTAGTAGGGCTATTTGCTCCTGTGGTGTAGTCCGGTCAAATCTTTAAAGGAATTAATAAGTCCTTTAGGATGCTGAAAGCACACGGCCCTCTCGAGATTAAAGATTAAAGAAAGGCCGAAACCCGGGTTCAAATCCCGGCAGGAGCATTTTTAAAAAATGGATGAAATTAAAAAAGTCTTGCAATGATATACTAAAGTTCTAGAAGGAAAACTAAAACCCAAATTTAAACTAGTTGATTTAGATAAGGAGATTAAAAAAGGGTTTAAAATTCTTGAGAGATACGAGTTATGTGAAAGAAGATGTAAGAATTGATATCTTAAAACAATATTATCCAACTTAGCAGGCTTATAAGTTTCCTGAAACAAATAGAAGATTAACTACAAAAGAATATCAAGAAGTAGTTGATTATGCTAAAAAAATTGGTTTAAAAAATTTAGTTTAAAAGTTAAAATTCTTTATAAATATAAAAGTCTTTTATAAGGATATGAGAACTGGAATTACAACATTAACTTTAGATACAGGAAAAATACCAAAATGGCTATTTGAGAAGATGGTTAAATTGGCAATACCTATCAATGAAGCTTTGATTGATGAATATGGGGAAAATGAATACTTAAGAAGAATTTCGAATCCTTTATTTTTTCAAAGTTTTATTAATGTTTTAGCATTTGATTGGAATTCATCTGGAAGTACGACAGTGTTAACAGCTGTTTTGAAAGAATCTTTAAATAAACAAAGATTAGGAGTTTATGTTGCAGGAGGCAAAGGAAGAGTTTCAAGAAAAACACCACTGGAAATTGAAAAAAGTAACTTATCTACAATTAAAATTAAAAAACTTAAGTATGCAAGTAGGATTTCTGCAAAGGTTGATAGCAATCTTGTACAAGATAATTATATTTTATATCATCATAGTTTTTTCTTCAATGAAAAAGGAAGATACGCTATAATTCAACAAGGTATGAATACAGAAATAAGTACTGCAAGAAGATACCATTGGTTATCTGAAGAAATTAAAGATAAAATAGTAGAACCACATAAAGCAATTTGTTGCAATTCTAGGAATAAAACATTAAATTTAACTTCTAAAAAGTGTAAAGATGTAAGAAAGGTTTCTTTAGATTTGATAAGAGACAATCCTATGAGCCTCAGAAAGTATTTTTTAAAGAAGGGACAAATTTCTTTAAACGATTATATAGGAAAGAAAATAAAAATTTTAAATTTACCTAGAGATAATGAAATTAATTGGGATAAATTAAAAGAGATATATGATATACAACCAAGAAAGTATGAAGAACTAGTTGCATTAAAAGGAGTTGGTGCTAAAACATTAAGAGCATTAGCATTAATTTCTCAATTAATTTATGGTGCTGAGATTGATTGGAAAGATCCTGTTAAGTTTTCTTTTGCTCATGGTGGTAAAGATGGTGTTCCTTATCCTGTAGACAAAAGGGTTTATAAAGAAAGTATAGATATTATGAAAAATGCTGTTAAGGAAGCAAAAATAGGAAATAAAGAAAAATTAAAAACTTTAAAAAGAATTAAAAGCTTATACAATTTCTAGGAAAAGGGCCTATGGTTTAGTGGTATAACGCAACCTTCACGTGGTTGAGGTCCCCGGTTCGATTCCGGGTAGGCCCATTTAGCACCTGTAGTTTAGTGGCAGAATGTCAGCTTCCCAAGCTGGAGATCCGGGTTCAAATCCCGGCAGGTGCATA
>CAZRVI010000007.1:0-16388 GCA_964603525.1 Candidatus Woesearchaeota archaeon
TTCCTGAAGAAGAAATGGAAAAATCTGCTTTTGATCAACAGATGGCACTTCAAGCTAGGTTAAATTCAAAGCTATGTGTTGATGGAGACCAAGAAATTATTTTACCTAATGGAATAGTTAAAAAATTTAAAAATCTTCAAATAGGAGATCCAATAATTGTTAAGGATTCTACCACATTAATAGAAGGCAAGGTAGTAGATTTCTTCTATACCGGGAAGAAAGAGTGTTTTCTTGTAAATGATTCTATATCTTTAACAGGAGACCACAAAGTATTGACTTTATTCGGTTTAAAAGATGTAAGAAAGATAAAAGCAGGAGATATTTTAGTAAAATGTTTAAAAACACCTTTTTTTAATCGCAAATTTTTAGATAGTCAAGAAGAGGAAGAAGTTCTTGGTTTCCTATTAGGGTATATATTAGGAGATGGATGTTATCGTCCTTGGGGAGGTTTTTCGGTTGCAGGAGATGAATACTTATATGATTACCTAAAAAAGTGGAGTAAAGTTTTCAACTGTAATGTTATAAAGAGAAAGATAGATGGGTGTTATAATTATAGAATAATCAAAAACAATAAACTTCCAAAAGGAAGTTATAGAAATCCAATTCGGAAGTTGTTGAGGATGTTAAATATAGATTTTTCGATTAAGGAGATTCCCGAATTTATTTTTTATGCTCGAAAGGAAGTAATTAAGAATTTATTAACAGGGTTGTTTGATTCAGATGGAACAGTTGTAAAAAGGGCGGTTGAATTTTCAACTCAATATTACATATGGGCAAGACAAGTTCAGTTTTTACTTCAAAAGTTCGGGATTTTTAGTAGGATTATTAAGTCTTACAATAAAAGATACAAAAAGGATTACTACAAAGTTCAAATAACTTCCCGCCCATTTATTGAATTATTTGAAAAAGAAATAGGATTTTTACATCCAAAGAAGAAAGAAAAATTAAGAGGGTTAATAACAAGTTATAAACATAAAACCTCTTCAAAACAGTTTTGCTTGCCGATATATATCTTGATGCTGCTTAAGAGCATCGTTATGAGTCACAATTTGACAAAAAACTTAAAACAACAGTTCTTTCCAATTGGAAAAATTAAAAATCTAAATAACAAAAGTCAGAAGAGAGTGGATACACACAACCTTACTTGGATAGAGGCAAAGAAAATTTTTAAAACTTTAGGAATTGAAGATGAATATATTAGACTTTTTGGAAATGATTGTTTTACATTTGAAGAAGTTAAATCTGTTAAATCAGTAGGAATAAAAGATGTTTATGATATAACAGTTTCTACTAACGAAGGTATTTTTAGCTGTAATTCTTATTTAATACATAATTGTAAAAAAATATTTTCTGCTTTACAGCCAGAAAATTTAAAAGATAAATCTACTTATAATAATACAATAATTATGTTAATTGCTCATTTAAGGCAACAAGTAGGTATTTTATATGGAAATCCTAATATTTTACCTGGAGGATATGCAATAAAACATGCTTCTTCTGTTATCTTATATACAAAAGGTGGAGAATGGTATTCAAAAAAGGATAAAATTATTGGAAGGCAGTTTAAATTAAAATTAGAAAAATCTAAAGTTTCTTTACCTCATACTGTAGGAGTTTTTGATTTTTATTTTGAACCTCCAAAAATAGATAATTTTAAAACTTTAATTTTATATGCTATTCAATTAGGAATAATTAAACAGGCAGGGGCATTTTATAGTTATAAAGATATAAAAGTTAGAGGAAAAGAAGAATTAATTAAAATTTTAAAAGAAAAAAAAGAATTAATTAAAGAAATAAAGCAAAAAATATTGGAGGTAAAATAAAATGAAAGATTTAGAATATTTTGCTAATTTAATTAAAAATTTTAAATCAGTATATTTAGCTGGAGGAATTCAAGCAAGACATAGACAAAATTGGAGAGATGATTTACAATCTTTCTTTGAAAAAAATAAAATTAAAGTCTATAATCCAGTTGAAGATAATTCTAATATTTTTAATCCTTCTGTTATGGGCTATAAAGATGATGGTTCTAGTTATACTTTAGAAGAATTACAAGATATAGATGAGTTGAAAGAAGCACTAGTTTTAAGACAAACTGAATTAAACGATAAACATTTCATTAAAAATAGTGATTTAGTAATTTTTTATTTAGATGAAACCGCTGGCTTTGGGACAAAAACTGAATTTAAATGGTGTTATGATGAGTTTAAAAAACCAATTATAATTGTTAGAAACATTCCTAGAAGGAAAATAAGTCATTGGATAAAATGGAGAAGATTTTTTTATTTAATTTTAGACAAGAAGGCTATAGAATTTAAAAATTTTGGTGAAGTCAAAGAATTTTTTAAATACTATTTTAATTTTAAAGATGAATAAAATAGTAGAATTTATTTTTTCTGTAATTATTTCTTTCTTTGTTTATTTATTTTGGGCAATAGTTTTTTGGATTTCCAATATAAGAGATAATTATAGATATTATTTTAAAAATGATTAGCCTCTGCCTTTCTATATTTGCTATTGCTTTAGCTTATTTAGATAATTACAAATATATTTGGCAAGTTAAAAAAATGAAAAATTATAAATTTCCTAGAAGTGTAAGTAAAAGATTTTTATTAGTTAGTGTTTTAACTAGAGTTTTTTTAATGATTTATTCTGCTCATCAAAAATATTGGGTATTTTTCATTATTTATGGAATTGGTTTATTTACAACAGGTTATGCTTATTGGGAACTATATAAAAAGTATAGATTTAGTGGTTGGACTTTTTGGAAATTTTTAAAAAGGAGCTTATAATGGATATAATAAAAATTAGAAAAAATTTAAAATATCTTTATTCAGTTTTTAGAAATTTATCTGAAGATATTAATGAACTTGCTGAATTAGCAGAGAGAACTGAAGAATATATAGAAGAATGTAAAAATGAATTAAATTCTTTACATATTTTTGAAGGATTTTGGAAAGAAATAAAACCACAATTTGTTTATTTAAAAAGTTTAAAAAAAGATACTGTTTGTCTCTATTGTAAAAAGAAATTAAAAAAAGGTTTTGGGGCTTATTATGATAAAACCACAAGACAGATTTATTGTTCCAAATGTAAAAAGAAATTGGAGGAACTATGAAGAAAAAAGAAAAATTTAAAGAAGGGATAAAATTTGATTCAGGAAAAGAAAGATTTGATTTAATGCCTGCTCGGCCTTTATTTTATTTAGCAAAAGTCTATACTTTTGGGGCAAAAAAATATGAAGATAGAAATTGGGAAAAGGGAATGAAATGGGGAAAAATTTTTGGAGCTATTCAGAGACATTTATGGAAATTTTGGATGGGAGAAGATTTAGATGATGAAACTGGATTACCTCACCTTGCTCATGCTGCTTGGGGATGTTTAACTCTTTTAGAATATTATCATACTCATTCTCAATTAGATGATAGAACATTTAATAAATCAAATTTTGAAAGATTTTTAAATGAGATTACCCAAATATCTACAAGAAAATATAAAGAAAAAAGCAAATAAAAAAGAAAAAAAATTTTATAAACATCTTTGTTCTGGAGCTTTTGATTTCTTTAAAGGAGATTTTTCTAATGATAAATACATTATTGAATATAAATCCTCCACTAAGAAAAAAAGTTTTAGAATAACTGAAAAAATGTTAGAAAAATTAAATATTGAAGCTTTAGAAATGACAAAAGAACCTTTATTTATATTAGAATTTTCTAATTATATTTTAGTAGGAAAAATTGTGAAAAAATGATTTTAGTTATAGGAGATTTACATATTAATCAAAATAGAAAAAAAGCAATTAAATTGGCTTTTAATGAAATTTTATCTAAAATTAAAAATAAAAAATTCTCTTATACCATTCTATTAGGAGATATTTTCGATAAAACTCCTACAATAGAGGAAAGAAATATTTTTGCTAAATTTTTATCTTATCTTTTAAAAAAATCTAAAAAAATAATTTTAATTAAAGGCACAGATAGCCATGAGTACACAAAAGGAATTTATAATTTATCAGATTTATGTATTCTCAACAATAAAATAGAAGCTAAAGAGAGTTTTGAAATTGATAATTATGTATTTTTGCATACTGATATTTATGGTTTAAAATATTCTAATGGTTTTATTTGTGAAGAAGGTCTAAAAAAATTTGACAAGGAAAAAACATATATTGTAGGACATTTTCATACTCCTCAACAAAAAGACAATATAATTGTTGTAGGTTCTATTTATAAAACTTCTTTTGCCGAAAAAGATGATGAGAAAATGTTTTTAATTGTTAAAGATACTACAATTGATTCTATTTCTATTAAATCCAGAAATATGATTGAACTACATGTAGAAGGAAAAAATCAAAAATTAAAGTATGATGAATCTCTATTAAATCTATCTACTAATGAAGTAGATTTAAAAATTGTCGCAAAAGTAGATAAAATTTCCTTACCTCCATTACATAAATTTATAAATAGAATTAAAAATAAATTTAATATTGAATATTATCAAGAAGATATAACAATCGAAGAAATAAAAACAGATGTTCCTAAAAGTTTGAATAGCAATGAGTTAGCAAAAAAATATTGTAAAGATAAAAATATTGATTATAATTTAGTTAAAGCAAGTTTATAAAAATATGAAACAGGCTATGATAAATTATATTCAATCTCCAAAAAATGATGAACTTTATACTCCAACTAAAGCAGTAGTTCCTCTATTACCATTTCTTCCTAGAGATAAAGTTTATTGGGAGTGTACAGATTTTGGAAAAAGTAATATAAGTAAAGTTTTAAAAAGTAATGGTTTTAGAATATTTGGAACTCATATTTCTAAAGGATTTGATTTTTTAAAAGATGATCCTAAATTTTATTTTGATATTATAATAACTAATCCTCCATATTCTTTAAAAAACCAGTTTTTAAAAAGAGCATATGAGTTAGGTAAGCCTTTTGCTTTTCTTCTGCCTTTAACTACTTTAGAAGGAGTTTATCGAGGAAAATTATTTCGTAAATATGGCATACAATTATTGGTAATGGATAAAAGAATCAATTTTATGAAAGATAAAAAGTCATGCTGGTTTAATACCTCTTGGTTTTGCTGGAAAATATTGCCTAAGGATTTAATATTTGTTTCTATAGATAATTGACATAGTAAATAAATTATGCTATACTTAAATAAAATATGAGATATTTAGAAAAAAGATTTAGAGTTGGGGTTAATGGATTAGGAAATAGAGAAATTTGTCCAAACTGTAATTTGCCATTGAAAATTATTATTACTTATTTAAAAAATAAAAAAGAGATTAAAAAATCTTGTAGTTGTGGATATAAGGAAGTAAAGTATGAAAATTATTGAAGTTTTTTATAGATTTGCTGATTGGTATTTTAATAGATTTGTTGAACCAAGAATGTATTGGATTAAACAAATTCAAAATTACAGGTTTACCTTTTTAGGATGGACTTTTTTCCTTTTTTATAGAATTTTTGTAGATTATATTGTTCCAGTAGTTTGGTTTTTTACTGCAAGGCTTATATGTATTTTTAAAGGATGTGATATAGTTCAAACTATTATTGATGATAATATATTATACGAAGAAGAATGTAAAAGATGTGGAAATATAGTTAATTATACAGTAAAAAGTAAAGATACATTAATTAGAAAATGATGAGAGAGATTGTAAAAGGAATATACATAGGAGAAACTTATTCACATTATGTACATTGTAATAAATGTGCCGAATTAAGATGGTGTATAGCTTTTTATGATAAAACTAAAACTAAAAAGTTACCTTATGGTTTTCTATGTGAAAAGTGTTTTAAAGAAATTCTTAAGTCAAGATTACAAAATGGGTAAAACTCTTTTTTTAATAGGAGCTGTAATTCTTTGTTGGGGATTAGCTTTGATGTGTTTTGATGAAGTAAGAAGAACTTGGCTTTCAAATGTGAAATTAGCTATGGGATTTGCTTCGGTTTTGTTTTTCCTTATAGGTTTATTTTTTCTAATTGTTCTTATAATAAGATAAAGGAGGTGAAAGTCTATTTATGATTAATAGCACCAAAGCAAAAATCTTAAAAAAGTTATGGTATTTACTAGAAAAATATCCTTATTTAAGAGTAGGTCAACTTATATCTAATGCTATAAAGTGTGAATTAGGAAGCCTTGACATATTTTATGTAGAAGATAAAGCTTTATTGAAAGCATTAGAAAATTATCCTAAAAATCTTGAACCAGATTATATTTCTGTTTATAGTAACTATAGCTCTAACAGCAAAATAACTTATACTAGTTCTAATAGATCTTGGTGTTGTAATTCAGAATTAATTCCTAAAATAATTACAAATAAAGCAAAATGTTTAATTTGTAATGAAATATTAGAGAGCAAAGATATTCATGATTATAAAATTTGTAAGTGCGGAAATCTTTCTATAGATGGAGGTAAGTATTATCTTAAGAGAAGTGCTAATAATCCTGATAAAGTAGAGGAATTAAGTATAGTAAAATATATATGTTTTAAATGTGGGAGGGAGCAATAATGTCTAACTTCAATTGCTATATTGGAAAAACCTATAAAAAATATGAAAGATTTGAAGTAGGAAAATTTTTATCTGGTTTATTTGATTTATTAAATCCTGTTTTATGGGCTAAATTTATATTTTCTATTTGGAGGTTAATTTTAATTCCTTTATTTATTTCTGGTTTAATATATTTTAAAATGAACCAAACTTATTTTTCTTTAATTATTTTAGTAGCATTGATAGTAGTTTTAATTATGGCTATTTTAAGAAAGAACAGAGATTTAGCAGTAGGAGGAATTCTATTTATTTGTATTATCGGAGGATTTGGAATTTATCAATATTATAAAGGCTATCAAAATGCTCCAATTATTACTAATTTAAGAAATGTAGAATTTACGACTCCTTCTGGAGATAAATGTAGAATAGATAAAAAAGGGAGAATAGTCTGTAACAATAAGTATATAAGACATAAAGATATTAAAATTTTAGAGAAAAAAGGATTAGTTTTAAAGCCTTCGATATTTTTAGCAGGATTCGATAAACAACCTTTTGGAATAGGAGCAGAAATATTTAATTTAGGCAAGATTAATTTAGATTTAGCATATTTTCCTTTAACTACTGTTGGAGCAGGGATAAGTTATGATATTCTAAATTTAAAACCTCTAAAAAGCAATATTTCAGCAGGAATAATGCCTACTTATGATTTTAGAGATAAAGATGTGGGTGTTAGAATATATGTTAAGTGGAGGTTCTAATGTTTAAAAATGTAGTTGATTACTGGCTGGAATTTTATTTTGCAAGTTTAATAAAATATATTGAGTATGTATTTTTTTTAAAAAAGTTTAAACGCCCATATTCATATAAACCCCCATTGAGAGAAATAGAGAAAGAAGTGGTGAAATTTTTAGATACTTTTTCAGGATATGAAGTGCCTTCGAATTCAAATTTAACTCAAGTAATTTTAATGGATGATTCTAATATTGATTTAATTATAGATAAAGTATTACAAGAAATTGATGATAAACTAAAATGGAGGTTAAAATGACTATAAAAATTTATTCAAAAAAACATTTATGTATTTTAGGACAATATGAAAGAAGGATAGGAATTTATGAAGATATTTTTGATACTAAAGAAGATATAGAAAAAGCACTAGAAATAGCAAAATCAGATTATAGTTTAGAAATAATTTTATACAACCATTGCCCTATTTGTGGTAAAGAGGTAATAACTAGACAAAGAAGATATGGATTGAGAAAGGATTAATAAAATGAATAAATACAGACTTGTAGAGAAATGCTTTAATTCTTTACCTTTTGTTCAAAAAGAAATGAAAGTTAAAATTTCTAAAAGTGTAATTTCTATAGAAGCCAAAGATAAAGAAAAAGGAGCTAATTATAAACTTGCTGAACAAGTAGGCACTATGATTACTGGAGCAAAACATCTATACGATTATTTATTAGAGAAGAATTTAATTAATAAAATAGATTTAAAAAAGTTAGAAAATCATATAAAACTATGTCAAAAAAATTTAAAAGATAAAAGAATAAAATGTTGTATTAACTGTCCTTTTAAAGATATTATTTTACAATATTACCCTTACTTAAAACAATTGTTTAAAATAAATGAAACAAAATCTGAAAAAAATAAAAAGTTAATAAAAAGGGAGTTCTAGATTGAGGAAAGAGAGAGTAGATATTCTTTGGTATTTTATGAACCTAAGTTTACTGGTAAGTCCCTATAGTTCTCTGAATGAGTATGTAGAGAAGCTATTGATATGAAAAAATTACTAATTACACTATTATTATTATTAATACCTATTTGTCTCCATAATGATTTAGTTTTCGGTAAGGGTAAAAATCATCCTCAAAAAAACAAAAGTCATGGCAAAAATCATGAAGTTTTAGAAAGCCCCTTAAGTGACACAAAATCTTGTCTGCTTTCAACAGAAAAAACTCAATATGTTATAGAAGGTGAATTAGAAATTTATAAAAATCGGAGAATAAGTATAAAGCCTTTTATTAGCTATAATGTTGAAAGGAATCATATAGGAGTTGTAGGTATAAGAGTAACTATTAGTTTATCAAAAGACCCAACAGAACAAAAATTAAAGATGTTAGAGAACAGAATTAAAGAACTTGAACTAAAACTTAATAAAAAATGAAAAATAAAATAAAATTACTGCACAATTTAGTTAAAATCCCTTCTCCCTCTGGGTTTGAGGAAAAGGTTGCTCATTTTATTAGAAAATATTTATCTCAATTTATTTCTTCTAAAAGAATAACTATAGATTTTCATAATAATATAATAGTAAAAATAAAAGGCAAATCTTCAGAGAAAAAAATACAAATAGATGCTCATCAGGATATTATAGGATTTTTAGTAAATAATGTTGATAAAGAAGGTTACATTTCTTTACTTCCTTTAGGAGGACACGATAAAAGTCTTTTAAGGGGAAGGCATATAATAATCTTATCAGAAAGAAAAACTATAGAAGGGGTATTGGGAACTAAGCCTATTCATTTGATAGAAGATGAAGAAGAAGAACTTCCTTCTCGAATAGTAGATTTGACAGCTGATATTGGGGTGAGAAAAAGAAAACAAGTAAAAAAATATATAAAAATTGGTGATCCTGCAGTCTTAAAACCTTCTTTTTCTTTATTGTTAGAAGATTTTGTTTCTGGATATGGATTTGATGATAAATCGGGTTGTTTAATTTTAATGGAAACCATTAAAGAAATAGCAAAATCTAAAAATAAACCTTTATATGATTTATATTTTACTTTTTCCTCTCAAGAAGAAGTGGGTTGTAAAGGAGCAAAAGAATTGGTGAGAAAAATAAATCCAGATTTATTTATTGGAGTAGATGTTACTTTCGCTACTGATTGCTATGAAGTTGAAGAAAGAGAAGTAGGAAGATGCGAACTAGGAAAAGGTATAGTTGTTTTTAGAGGTTTAAACATTGATAAAAAAGGGGTAAAATTATTATCTAGTATTGCCAGATTCCATAAAATTAAAGTGCAATATCAGGCAACTAATGGAACAGGATTTAATGCAGATGAAGTGGCAAATGATAATAAAGGTATAAAGGTATTAAATCTGGGAATTCCTTTAAGAAATATGCACTCAGCAGTAGAAGTCCTTAATCTAAAAGATTTAAGTTATGGAATAAAATTATTAAAACATTTTCTTTTAAGCAGAAAAGTAAAAGGAATTTTATGATATTAGGAATTATAGTTTTTTTAAGTTTATTTATATCATTTATTTATGTTTTGTATGATAGACATTTTATTTTTGAATCCATTATTATAAGTTTAGGAATTTCTTTCTTAATATTTTCTATTGTTAAATATATATCCTATTTTATATATTATGGAAAATTAGGTTATTATTTAAAGTTAATTTTTACTTTATGAAAGGAGCTAAAATGAATAAAAAACCAAAAGTAAAATTTATTCCTAAATATAAAAAGTGTTATTTTTGCAATGGTAAAGGATGTAAAAGATGCAATGGTGGGAAATTTCTTTCTCACTATATTTTAATAGATTCTAAAAATAATGCGTTTATTGTAGATACATTAAAATAGGGGGTATGAATGAAAAAAAGAAAGACCAATAAATTTTTAGTTATTTTGTTAATAGTAATAAGTTTAGTACTATATTTTTCTACAACTACAGCCATTATAAAAAACATAAATTTAGATAAAAATAAAGATATATCTTTTAAGGAGCTAAAGAATCATGCTGTTCATATTCAAGTAACTGCAACTTTTGATATTATGAAGTTTACTACTAAGATGTTAGATAAATCATCTTTATATAATTATTACAATATTAGAATTGATGATTACAATGTTTTAGGAAAAATTAAAGTGAGTTGGGGGGGAAGCGGAGTAATAGTAAAAAAAGATAGATATGATTATTATGTATTAACTGCAAAACATGTAGTAGAAGTTCCTAAAAAATTTAAAGATGTTATTACCATTGACTCAATTTATGTAGATGATATAGAAGCTGATATAGTAGCAACAGATCCAATTGTAGATTTAGGAATGGTAAAAACTAAACATTTGTTAAAAAAACCAGTAAGATTAGCTAAAAAAAGACCTAAACTTTTAAGTAAAATAGAGATTTTTGGAAATCCTTTAGGAATTAAAAATATTTATACAAAAGGATTCATTGCTGGAAAATGGCAGGGATATTACATATTTCAGGCTACCGCTCTACCCGGAAATTCTGGAAGTGGAGTTTTTAATGATAAAGGAGAACTTGTAAGTGTTTTAACAGCAGGATTTGCCATTTCTCAATATCAGAGAACAGAAACTTTGACAGTAGGCATAAATTATTATTATATAAAAGCATTTTTAGAAGATGTTTTGGATTTGGATTAAATTTATAATATCTCTGGTAATAATTACAGTACTTCATGAATTTGGTCATTATTTGATAGCAAAATTATTTGGAGTAGAGGTAGAAGTTTTTTCTATTGGTTTTGGAAAACCTTTATATTATAAAAAAATATTTAATACAAAATTTCAGATAGCTCCTATATTTTTAGGAGGATATTGTAAATTAAAAGGGGAATTTTATGGAGATGGCAAATCTCACCTAGCTTCTCAAAGATATTTAAAAAAACTTTGTATATTTTTAGGCGGTTGCTTAGTAAATATACTTACTGCATTTTTGATTTTCTATTATTTTGGACATCCTTTTTATTATTTCTGTCTATCTTTAAAATTATGGTATGCAAGTTTTACTCAAGTAAATCTAATACCTTTAATTGCTTTAGTTCCAAACTCTAATATATTCTGGTTCGGCATACTATCTGCTGTTTTAGGAATAGTTAATTTAATTCCTATACCTCCTTTAGATGGAAGTTATGTTTTTTTAGTTTTTTTAGAAAAATTTGTAAATAAAAGAAAAGCAGGATTAATTATAGAAAAAATATTTTATTGGTCTTTAAGAATATTAATTTCTTCAATAATTCTAATATACATATTTTCTCTATTAGGATGCTCGGCTGTTAACTATAATTTAAGAAAAGAAGTAAAAAGATTTCGGGATTTAAATAAGGAGTTGCAAATCATAAACAGAAAATGAATATAAAAATTGCTTCCATAATTGAGGAAATTTGCAAAGAAAAGAAAATAAAGTATAGAAGTCCCCTGCACTCTAAACTAAAACATTATAAAAAAGATAAAGAAAAATTAGTAAAAATTTATTGGCAACTAAAACAGATAATAGCAGAATTAACAGATATTGAGCGAAGATATTCAAATTTAAATGGGATTAGAGCTTTACTTGAAAAAGATATTACATATTTAGAAAATATATTAGAAGATATAATTTACGAAATTCCTAAAATAAAAGAATAATGAAAATATTTAGTGTTTGTTATAAATGCGGATATATTTATGATGGCGAATTAGATAATAATAATTCCTGGAAATGCCCTAAATGTAAAACTCAATTTAAATTATGGTATAATCCTAAAATAGATCAAAATGAAATTATAATTACTGATGAAGATATGGAGGTAGAAGATGATAGGGGATAAAATAATAATTTCCAAATTAGATAAGCAAAGAGCTAAATTTTTAGTAGAGCATTACATAACTCATTTGAGACCTAAAAGTATTATAGTTATCGGAGGTTCTTCTGGCAGTAAAAAAAGTGAATTAGGTCAATGTATTCAAGAAGAACTTTATAAAAAGAATATTAAATCTCTTTTGGTTTCTTTAGATGACTATTATGTATCTCATTTCAACGAAAGGACTCGTATTAGAGAGCTTAAAGGCGTTAAATATGTGGGAACTAAAGAAATTGATTGGCAATTAGTTAAAAAAATAATTAAAGATTTTAAAAACAAAAAAAATAAATTGATTTTACAGCAAATAAATAAATATACTGGGGATTATGACAATATTCATTCTTTTGGAATAAAAGAAGTAAAATATCTTATTTTAGAAGGAATGTATGCAAATTACTTAAAGAAAATTAAATTAGCTGATTTAGGAATTCATTTGGAAGGCACTCCTGAACAAACTTTGAAATTTAGAAAAAAGAGAAAAAAAGAAAATGAAAATTCCAAATTCAGACAAAAAATAGTAAAAAAAGAATATATAGAAGTAAATAAATTAAAAAAATATGCAGACATTATTATACCTTTTGGAGAAATAAAATGATATTTGCTTTTGATTTAGATAATACTTTATGCGAACCTATTAATAGTGGTAAAAATTGTAAAGATATGTTGAAATTAAAACCCTATAAGAATACTATTAATTCTTTGAATTGTTTATATAAAAAGGGGCATACTATTATAATTTTTACTCATCGTTCTAAAAAATGTAAAAAAGAAACTATAAAATGGCTTAAAAACAATAATATAAAACATCATAAATTAATAATGAATAAACCTAAATATGATTTGCTGATTGATGACAAAAGTATTCCCCCTTATTCTTATTTATCTGGAAAAATATTAGAGGAATATTCAAGAATTATAGCAGATTTTAAAATGAATTTTAGGTTACCTGATTTTTAGAAAAGATAAAATGAATTTTCCTAAATATCCAAAAGTCATAACTTTAGGAAATCCAAGAACTGAAAATGCTTTAACTGGAGAAGTTATAGTTCAAGAAAAAGTAGATGGAAGTCTATTTAGATTTGGAATAAATGAAAATAAAGAATTAATTATCGGTTCAAAAAATGTAATTATACAAAATGAGGAACAATACCCTTTATTTAAGGAAGGAGTGGAGTATATACTGTCCATTAAAGACAAAATTTTGAAATTTAGTCCTAATACCTTTTTTTATGGAGAGTATTTACAAAAACCTAAACACAATGTTCTAAAATATACAAAAACACCTAAAAATCATATAGTATTATTTGATGTATTAGAAAACAGTAAATATATAAGTAGAGAAAAATTAATAGAATATGCTGAAATTCTTGATTTAGATGTTATACCAGAGCTTTATAGAGGAGTATGTACTGTTGAAAAAATAAAGGAATTATTAAATACAGACAGTTATTTAGGAAATGAAAAAGTAGAAGGAGTTGTAATTAAAAATTACAACCAATGGATAAATTTAGGAGGAATTGTTTTTCCATTATTTACTAAATATGTTAGAGAACAGTTTAAAGAACGACATAATGTTGAGTGGAAAATTAAATCTCCCAAAGGAGAACTTCAAACATTTGTGGAAAGATTTAAAACAGAGGCTAGATGGGAAAAAGCTTTAATTCATCTAAAAGAAAAAGGAGAATTAGAGAATTCTGTAAGAGATATTGGTAAACTGATAAAAGAAGTTCAAAAGGATATAAAAGAAGAAGAATCTGAATATATAAAAAATCATTTATATAAAATTTTTATAAAAGATATATTACAAACAGCTATCAGAGGATTACCTGAATGGTATAAAAACAAATTATTAGAAAAGTATGAAAAGTGAACTTGCTTATAATAGCATATTAATAGTTTTTATAGGAAATATTGGTACAGGAAAGACTACTTTTATTAGAAAATATTTACATAATGCTATTATAGTTTCTAGAGATTATTTAAGATATATGATTGGAGGAGGAAATTATCTCTTTTCCTTAGAAACTGAACCTATAATATTCAAAATTGAAAGACTCGCACTTGAAAAATTTATGGAAATTGGTTTAAATATAATAGTTGACGAGGTTGGAATAAATAGAAAAATGAGAAAAGTTTATGTAGATTTGGCAAGAAAGTATGATTATAAATTGTGGGCAATTGTAATGCCAAAACTTTCTATGAAAGAGTGTGTAAAAAGAAGAATGACTAATCCTCATAATCAACTTGATAAAAAATTGTGGGAACAGATTTGGCAAAAATTTGATAGTGAGTATGAAGAACCTACATTTGAAGAAGGTTTTGATAAAATAGTTTATATTCCAAGAGAAAAAGTTTATGGAAATAAAAAAATAACTAAGTAATATGCTTAAAAATTTAAAACTTAAAAACTTTTGTAATCACTCTAATCAAGAATTTAATTTTAGGGAAGGTTTAAATCTAATCATAGGAGAAAATAGAAAAGGAAAATCTAATATTTTAGAAAGTATCTGCTTTGCTTTGTTCGGGCAGACAAAGTATTCTACATTAAGTAAAATAATCCAAAAAGGAAAAACTAAAGCAGAGGTCAATTTAGATGATACTATTATAAGAATAAGACAGAAAAGTAAAACTGAATTATTACAGCCTTCTAAAATAGAATTAGAGAATAAATTAAATCTTTCCTATCAAGAGTTTTTAAGGATTTTTTATATTTCAACTAATGATTTTGCTAAATTATTTGATGGTTCTTATTTTAGAGATTTTCTTATAAAATTATTTGATTTAGAAAAATATTTAAATAAATATAAAGAGTTTTCAATAGAATATAGAAATTTAAAGAATTTAGAAGTTCCTCAAATAGATAAGGAGAAAGAACAGAATAAACTAAAAAGTTTTATTAATCTCTATAAAACTAAAAAAGAAAAATATGATAATTTGAAAGAGAAATTAGAGTATTATAGAAATTTACAAATCCAAATAAACAGAAAAATTGGAACTATCAATTCCAAAATACAAGAATTGAAATCTAAATATAATTTATTAAACGAAGAAAAATGTCCTACTTGTTTGCGAAAAATTACTGATGTTTATAGGCAAAGAGCAAAAAAGAAATTAGACAAAATTAAAGAAAAAATTGGCTATTATAATAGCCTGTTAACAGAAAAATTACAAAAAGTTTCTTTTCAACTAAATACTCTTAATTCTCAAATATCTCCTTTAGAAAATGATTTAATAAATATTCAACATACTATTGGAGAAATAAAGGGAAAATTATCTTTAGATATTCCTCAAAAAGATGAAAAAAGATTAAAAGAATTAGAACAATTAATTTCCTTTTTTAATCCTAACGGATTTCCTTCTTATTTATTGCAGATTTACATTCCTGCTATTCAAGAAACTGCTAATAGTTTTATTTCTTTTATATTTCCTGATACTTCTATCGAAATTCAAACTACAAAACCAGAAAGTAATATTCCTAAAATAAAAATTTTGGTTAAAGAAAAAGACAGGGAAGGATATTTGGAAGATTTTGCTGCTTCTCAAAATGTTATTGTAAATTTGTGTTTAAGATTAGCAATTATTGTTTTATTTAAACAATTAAAAAATACAGAAATTGATTTTTTAATGATAGATGAAGGTCTTGATAAATTAAGTTATGATAATCAATTAAAAGTTATTAAATTATTAGAAAATTTTATCGATTGGAAATATTTAAATAAAGTAATTTTAGTTTCTCATAGATTAGAACTTAAAAATATAAATTGTAATTTAATAGAGTTGAAGTAGTATGAAAAATATGGTATATTTTATAAAGGAGATATAAAATGGATTTTTCTTCTAAATATATAAAGATGTGCGAGAAAGCAAAAGAGATACAGGAGAGATTTAGGGGTCAATATGACTATTATATCTATATAGAATGGGAATACGGAAAAGGTATTTTTCTTTGGGGTTTTTGTTGTGGGTTTAAAAACATAAAAAAAATAGTTTATCTTCCTTGTCAAGACCAATTACAAGAAATGATAAAAAATGAGTATAGAGATAAAGAAACTAACATTCCTTTTCTTCATATATATAGTTGTATGCTTCTTGATTTATACGATTTAATGAATAATAATAACTATTTTTATAAATTTGGAGATTCTATGGAACAACTTTGGCTTGCTTTCGTGATGTATAAAAAATACAGAAAAGTTTGGAATGATAAAAAAGAAGAATGGATAAATGAAAATAAGAATAAAAAGGAGGCAAATAAATGAAAAAATGGACAGAAGATGAATTAAGATTATTAGA
>CAZRVI010000007.1:16488-28656 GCA_964603525.1 Candidatus Woesearchaeota archaeon
AAAAAGGAGGCAAATAAATGAAAAAATGGACAGAAGATGAATTAAGATTATTAGAAAAATTGTATAATGAGGGAAAAACTTATTCTCAGATAGCATCAATTTTAGGAAGAAGTTTTGTAAGTGTAGAGAAAGCAATAAGAAGATATGGACATATTCTTGAATTAAACAGACAAAGAGAAAAAAACTATATTCTAGTAAAAAAAGCTCATAGAGAAGAACTTTATAATTTCATTTTTAATTCTTTTACAGACACTATTTTAAAATACAATTTTGAAATAAAACCAGTAAAAACTTTAACAAGCTATTCAAAAGGCAAAAAAGTTGAAATAGCAAATTTAGTTTTGAGTGATTTACATATTGGAAAAATAAATAAAGTTTATAATCCTGCCACAGGAAAAACAGAAATAACTTATAATGATGAGATAAGAAAAAAAATGATGTCCAGATTATTACAATCTATTAGTGAAATTATATCTTTACTAAAACCTAAATATTATTTAGAAAAATTAAATTTATATTTATTGGGAGATATAATTGAAGGAGATGGCTATGTTTGGGAAGGACAGCATTTTCAGATTTCTAAGTGTGTAGGACTTCAATTATGGGATGGGGTATTTGATTTAGCGTTTATAATTAAAGAATTACAGAAATTATTTCCTAAAATTTCAGTTTATTGTGTAATTGGCAATCATTCAAAATATACTTCTAGTAGAGATGCTTCTCCTCCAATAGAAAATTATTTGGAATATCATATTTATAGAATTTTACAACTTTTATTCAGAAATAATAATAAAGTTAACATTATTGTTCCTAATACCTATGATTATTCTACTAAAGTTTATAACCATTTAGTTTATATGGCTCACGGAGATAATATAAGAGGCTATTCCATAACTACTCGAATAAAGAAAACTAAAGATATTTATATTAACCTGCCAGAAGGGTTTGATTTACTTATATTAGGACATTTTCATACTCAGGAAAAATATAGTATAGGAGATAGAGGAACTTTATTGATGAATGGCTGTTGGATACCCAAAGACCAGTATGCTAAAAAATTATATGGTATTTACTCTGAACCTAAACAATGGTTTTTTGGTTCTAATAAAATAAGACCAATGACTTGGTATTATGAGCTAGATTTTAGAGGAGTAGTAAGATGAAATTAAAAATTTTAAAAGAAACCAAAGATTCTTTTTTAGTAGAAGTGGAATTAACAGAAGAAGAAAAGGAGCTTTTAAGAAAAAAGTTTAATGTAAAAAGGATAACTAAAAAACTTTTAAAAAAAGTTTTACTTGACTATCTAAAAAATGAATAAAACTATAGAATATACTAATTTGTTAAATCCAATCACTAAAGAGCTGAAAAGATTTGTAAAAGAAGGCATTGACAAAAATGTTTATGGAATTGTTGTAAGACCTCAATGTTTAAATATAGTGAAAAAATCTCTTAAAAATACAGATTTAAAAAGTATAACAGTTGCTGGATTCCCCCCATTACATTCAATTCCATTAATAAAAAAGAACCCAAAAAAATATGCTTGGATTTTAGGGAGCTATAATAAACGACAAAGAAATGAATTACATATGATTTTAGATGAAGATCCTGATGAACTGGATATTATCTTTCCTTTTTATTGGTATGTTAAAGGACATTTATTAAGATGTAGAGATTGGATAACTGGAATCAAAAAAAGAGTGAAATTTCTTAAAGTAATTATCGAATTAGGAACATTCATTGCCGATCATTATAGTTTATTTGAAATAACTAGTATTTTAAAGGATTCAGGAGTAGATATGGTAAAAACTAACAGCGGAATTTTATCAAGAGATTTTAAAACTTTAATTGCTTTATTGCAGGAACACCGAGATACTTTATTGCCTTTCCCTATAAAAGCTAGTGGGGGAATAAGGACAAAAGAACAAGTTGAAATTTTGTTAAATTTGGGAGTTAAGAGAATAGGAACTTCAGATATTAGTAAAATATTATGAAAAAAAGACGAAAATATTTAAATTTCTATACTTTTGGAACAGTAGTCTCTGCTGAAAAATCTAAAAAAAGAAAAAGAAAAAAAGGAAGAAGTCTAAAAACTTATGAAAATAAATACAATAAGCTCAAAAATTTCTATGAAAAAATATATAAAAAGTCTTTGAAAAATAAAAAAACTTTTGAAACTTTACCAGAAGAACAAAAAAGAAAATTAAAAAATAAAAAATTTTTCTGTGATAAATTTCCTAAGTTCGAGGATTTTTATCGATACTATCAAATAAAATCTCCAACAAAACAATGAAAAAACAACCATCTTATGACATTCAAAGAAACCTTCTGAAACAAAGGGCTATTGTGATGCCTCATACTATAGATTTTGATACTGTTAAAAAACTTACAGAAATAATATTAGTATTAGATTCTCTCAGTAGAAAACCAATAAAAATTTGGATAAATTGTTTGGGGGGTAGTGTTTGGGCTGGATTATCTTTAATAGATGTTATGAAATGGACAAAATGTCCTATTATAACTGTTGGAACTGGAATTATAGCTTCTATGGCTGTTCCAGTATTTGTAAGTGGAGATGTAAGATTTTTAAGTAGAAATTCCTTTATTATGCTTCATCCTATTTCTACTACTGAAAGAGATTATTTACCTTTTGTTAAATCTTCTGTAGAACATGCAGAGAAATTACAAGAAATATATGAAAATATTTTGAGAAAAAATACAAAAATTCCTAAAGAAATTTATGAAGAATATCTGAGAAAAGAAGTCTATATCTCAGCAGAACAGGCAAAAAAATGGCGTATAATAGACGGAATATTAAAAAAAGGAAAGTAAGAATTCCTAATTATGTAAGAGAAATGATTTCATATTTGGCTTTTCAATTTTCTCATACTTTTAATATGTATGAAAGTATCTATACTATAGAAGATTTAAGGCAGGAATTATATGAACTTTACTTAAAAATAAAAAATAAAAAATTCAAAGACAGAAAACAGGCATTTTTTATTAGTTTTAAAAATCATTTAATTAACTTATATAGAAAAGAGAAAAGAAGGAGGAAAAATGAGAAAAGAATGGAATGTGGAACAAATCCTTAAAGATATGAAACCTTTATTAACAGATATTGAGTATAAATTTTTTGAAATGTATCTTTATGGTTATTCTATTAATCAAATAGCTAAAGAATTAAAAATTAACAAAAATGCTATTCCAGGAATGTTTATTTATTTAGGAAAGAAATTAAGAGAAATAGAAGAAAAAGAAGGAGGTATAGTATAATGGCAACAATTAAAGAATTAAAACAAAAAGCCATTAATAAATTTATGAAAAAGTATAATTTAAAAAAATATTCTATTGTGCAAATTAAAAAACATCCTTTGGGAAGAATTGAATATTTTGGGTATAATGAAGAATTTGATGAGCCTTATGCTGCTGTTAAATTTAAAGATGATTTAGGCGGAATTGTTTTGGGAAGAAGATATATAATCTATCCTGATGATTTTAAAAATGGAATTGTTAATGTTTTAAAGGAAGAAGATGTTGATTATTGCGTTCATTTTTTTGAGTATGGAGAACCTACTGGAAAATTTAAAAAAGTTCTAACTTTAGGTGGATGGAGTGAAAAAGAAGTATATAGATATAAGTGTAGATACTGTGGAATAATTAAATACGATATTTAATAGGAGGAAGAAATGGGTAAAGCAGAAAGATTCCATAGAAGATTGCAAGTTAAAGATTTGGCATTAAAAGGATATTCAAGCTATGAAATTGCTAAAAAATTAGGAGTGAGCAAGAAAACAATTGAAAAGGATATGTTGTGGGTTCAAGAATATTGGACAAAATTAGCAATAAAAAATAAACATATTGCCCGAAAACAATATGAATATGTTCAAAAATTTTTAGATGAGTTAAAATTAATTAAAAAAGAGCTTTATGATTTATTAGAGCAAGCAAAAGCAGAAGGGAAATTTAAAACTAGGCTAGATACTTTAAAGATATTAATACAGCGAATAGAACAGGAAGCTAGAATTTTAGGGCTTATTAATCCATCTAAACTGATAGTGAATAATTTTATCCATATTGATACTTTTAAAAGAATAATGAATACAATGGCTACTATTGTAGAGGAATTTGTTCCTTCTGATAGAAGAAGATATGCAGTTGAAAGGTTAAAAAATATTAAAATTGAAAGTCTAAAAGATAGAGTTATTGATGCTGAATTTGAGGAGGTAAAATGATTAACGAATATAATGATTTTATATCTTTTCTTGTATTCTTTAAAAATAATTGGATAAAAAAATTTAAAGAGACAAATTATATTGAAACTGTAACTTTAGTCATTGAACTATTCATATTTTTAGACTTTTTAAAAACTTCAGGATGTTCTCAACAACTTGTACATACGATAGTAAAATCCTTTAATGAAGCTATGAAAAGAGAATTTAATTCAGAGCAAGAGCAATCTAAAAAAATATTTAATGAAACCACAGAACTATTAGATAAATTTTTGGAATTATTTAAAACTTTAAAAACCGATGATCAAAAAGAAAAATTAAAAGAATTAATGAGATTTTTAAAAGAAAAAGGTCTTTTAGATGGATAATCTACAAGAATTTTGGGATAATTTTTGGCAAGATATAGAAAAGAAAACAAAAGAAAATAAAGGAAAATTTTTTCAAAATCCTGTTTCTGCCCCTCAATTTTTCAAACATTATCTAAATAGACCTTTATTTCCTAGACAGCAAAAAGTTATAGACAGCACTTTTACAAATAATTATAAAGATATTTCCAAAGAATATAATGAATATGTAATAGCTTTTGGAAAGAATGCTGGTAAAGATTTTCTCATTTGTAATCTTTTAGCATATTTAGTTTATTGGCTATTATGTTTACACGATCCCCAAGAATATTTAGGAATTAAAAGTGGAGAACCTATAGAATTAGCTAACATTGCTCCTGATGGAGATATGGCAAAAACTACTTTCTTTGAGAGATTTTGCGAAACTTTAAAAAGAGCTAAAAATCCTAATACTGGATTAAATCCCTATGAAGAATTTGGTATGAACTTAGATAGAGATATTTTAAGAAATAAAATTAAATTTCCAAAAAATATTACTTTATACTCTGCAAATTCAGTAGAATTCAAATTAGAAGGAAAAAATATTCTATTTGCTGTATTTGATGAAGTTGCTCAATTTAGATATGATAAAACAGAAGAAATTAGAAAACATATAAAATCTTCAGCCAAATCAAGATTCCCTGAATTTTATAAAATTTTTTATATTAGTTTTTTGAGAGAAGAAGGAGATTATATGACTCATCTGCTGGAATTAGCTGATAAAAATGAAAATATGTATAAAGATGTTGCAGCCACTTGGGAAGTTAGAAGTTTAAAACATGTTTCAGAAGATGAGGCTTCTTATTTTAAAAAATATGTTGTTTTTAAAGAGAACTTTGAAGATGATTATGAAGAAGATCCTATTTTTGCTATGCTTACTTATGAATGTAAAATACCTAAAGTAAAAACTAATTCTTTCATTAAAAATCCTAAAAAAATATTAAATTGTGTAAATTTAGAAAGACCTTTCTGTCCTTTAGTAGAAAAAGAAATAGATGGAAAGCCTAGATATGCTACAGATAACCTTTTAAATGAAGAATTTGAACCTTATTTCAAACCCAATTATACTTGGGAAATTTGGAATTTAGAAAAAGAGTATGAAAAAAATCCTTCTAAACAATTAGAGGAAAAGATAGTATTTTTAAAAGAACAACATCAATATTCTCAATATTACTTACATATTGATTTATCGAGAGGAATTATTGACTATGCTGGGATTTGTTTAGGACATCCTTATTATGTTTTAGATAATTTAAAGATATATATAGATTTTGTATATTATATAAAAGCAGATCCTTCAAAAGGAGAAATCGACTTTGATAATATTTATGAATGGATTGTAAAATTATATAAAAGTGGTTGGAATTTAGTTTCTGTAACCTTTGATGGCTATCAATCTACTTATATGAAACAGAGACTTGAAAAAGAAGGAATTTCTTCTGACATTCTTTCAGTAGATAAAACTATTGCTCCATACCAGACTTTTAAAGATGTCTTATATGCTGAAAAAATCACTTTTCCCTATTTCTCTCCTTTCATTAGAGAATTAAAAGAACTAATAAAAGACCCGAAACGAGGAAAAATTGACCATCCTAAAAGAAGTCAAATTAGATTAAAAGAAGAAGGAATAAAATTTGGCTCTAAAGATTTAGCAGATGCTTGTGCTGCAATAACTTACATAATAATTTCAGGAGGATTAGGAGAAAAGTTAGAGTGGAAAGCTATTTAATTTGTCTTTAATATAAGGAGGATAATATGGCTAAAAAAACAACAAAATATGAAATTAAATTGGAAAGATTATTTGATTTAGAACAGAAAAAAGAAACAAGCAGAACTGTCGTTTTCGCTACTGGAGAGGCGAAAGTATTTGAACCAAAAAAACTTCTGAGTATTTCGGAAATTCAAGAATTAATGATATATTGCTCTTGGATATTGGATTGCATAGATGTAATAACAAGAGAAGTAATAAAATTTCCTCTTTATGTATCTCCTAAAGGCAAAGGAAAAGAAGTTCAAAGTTTATTAGATTATCCTTCTCTTACAAAACCTCTTTGCCTAATCAGAAAACAATATTTAACTGATATGCTTTTATATGGAAATGGAGGCTGTCAGATAGTTTATAAAAAAGGAATTCCCACTTATTTAGTTCCAGTTCCTGGATATACAATAAGAGTAAAGGAAGGTAAAAAAGAAGAAGAAATAGAATATACTTTTACAGATGTAAAAACTTGGGGAGGATTTAAGACTAAAGAATCTAAAGATAAAAAGAAAGAAGAACCTATAGTTCTTAAATTAAAAGAATTTATGCACTTTGCTATAGATGCAATGTCAGATCAAACTTTGGCAATGTCTCCAGTAGATAGAATTTCTAATGTTGTAAAAACAGATAAAAATATTCTAGCTAAAATGGTAGCATTCTCTCAAAGAGGATTTATTAACCCTCATATTTTATTGCTTCCTCAAGCAGGTAAAAAAGATTTAGAAAAATTTGTGGAATTTTTATCAGGAATATTTTCAGAAGGAAAAAAATTAGTTGGAATTAACAAAGAAGGAAATGCAATTGAACTGAAAGGATGGTCTGCTAAGGATATAATTGATTTACAAAGATGGATAGGATTGAGAGTAGCGAATGTTTTTCATATCCCTCCTTTTATGTTAAATTTAGTGGAAGATGTAGGTTCTCTAAATGCAAGAGAACAAAGAGCGAGATTTCTAGAAAATGTTATTTTACCTATTTTAGAATATGAAACTCATTTATATACAACTATTTTAGTTAGATTAGGTTTTGAAAAAGACGATATTATTATAACTTCTCCTCTTATTGGAACGAGATTAAATTATGATAGAGCAAGAATAGCGAGAATGTTAGTGGGAACAGATGACAGAATTCTTACTCCTGAAGAAGCCAGAGTTCTATTTTTCGGACTACCTCCAAAACCTGTTAAATATAGCGGAAAAAATAAAAAATGATAAATATTTTCAAGTTGATTATTTGTAAGATAAAAGGACATCTTCCTTATATTTCCTACCAATTAGAAAATTCTAGTTATATTTATAAAGAAATTTGTAGTCGGTGTGGTAAAGTTTTGAAGGAAAAAATATTGACATAGTAGAATAAATATGGTAAAATTATATAAGATGAATGAAAAAGCCTTAAAACACATATTGGATGAAATTTTCGAAGGAACTGCCTATATTTATTCTGAAGTCTTTACACATTCTCTATCTCCTGAAAAAGCACAGGAAGAATTAGATAATTTAAAAAATTTAGTATTCAAAATGTTAAAAGGAGTGATAAAAAATGAAGTTGAACGAAGAATTCATAAAAAAATACCTGAAAGATAATACTAAATCTCTTTTAAACTTAGTTAAAAAATATAAAGGAGTTTTCGATAAAATAGAGGAATGTAGAAAAAAATTATTAGTTGTTGATACAAATAACCTGCCTGAAATTAAAAAAATCCTTTTAACTTTAACAGGATATTATATGTCTTTATGTAATGTAGTTAAAAAACTTCAAACTTTAAAAAGAAATAAAGAATCTGCCTATTTTCATCAAAGAAAAATAGAAATTGAAAATGAAGGAAAAAAGTTTACTTCTGCCCCCATTGAAAAAGAAGCATCTTTATATGTTGCTGAAGAACGCCGAGTTAGAAATATCTTTGAAGGATACTTAGATGCTTGCTTAGAAGGAATGAGAACTTGTCGTTCTTTTCTTAATTCTAAAGATGAACTTTTTAATCAATAATGCAGAAAATAAAAAATATTTCTCAAATCCTTTCCTTAATTAAATCTAAACTTCCCGAATATTTACAATCTAAAAACATAATCATAAACAATAACAATGTCCAATGTCCTAATTTCTCTGCCCATACTCATAACGATACTCAAAAACTTTCTGCTGCTTTTTTACCTAATTCTAATAAAACCAAAATATACTGTTTTGTAGAAAATAAAGTTTATGATATTTTTGATTGTTATAAACTCCTAGAAAAAAAATCTATTTTGGGATTGGGATTTTATGATGCTGTTATAGATTTGGCAAATAGATTTAATATTCCTATAGAATATGAAATTGCTGAACCTCAATATATTGAGAAAGTTAAACAGAAAAAATTACTAGAAAATTTACATAAATTATCTTTACAAAATATTAAAAAAGGAATAAAGTATTATAAATTAAGAAATCTTACTAAAGAACAAATTAAATATTTTAAAATAGGATTTTTGAAACCAGAACTTATTTCTCAAGAATTTGAAAAAGAGTTTAAAACTTTATTTGGATACAATATTTTATCCGTATTAACTTCTCCTTCTTTAGTTATTCCTCTATACGATATTTATAATCAATATATAGGTTTAATTGTTAGACAGTTTGAATCTGAACCAAAATATTTAAACATCTTCATTTCTAATGGTCTCAAATACAAATTATTTGGTTGTCATAAAAACCTAACAGATGAAGTTTATATTGTAGAAGGATGTTTCGATGCAATTTCTTTGTATCCTTTAGATAATATTTTAGCTTTATTGACAAACAATATTTCCTCAAATTTATTAGAATATTTTACTGCACAAAACTTTAAGATGATTAATTTAGCTTTAGACGGAGATAATTTTAATAAGCCATTGAGTTCCAATGGAATTTATAAATGCATTTTAGCCCTGAAATCTCTAAATTGTGATTTAAATGTTGTAAATATTCCTCCCAAATATGACCCCGATGATTTTGTAAAAGATTATGGTTTAGAAGAATTTAAAAAACTTCCTAAAATACCTGCTATAGAATACTTAATTGATTTATTAAAAGAGAATAAAATTCAATTAGAGACAATTTATAATTTTATTAGTAGTCAGCCAAATCTCATTAGAAAAGAAAAATACTTAGATATTTTATGTAGAAGGTTAGATTTAAAAAAGACTATAATTAGTAAAGAAATAGAAAAATTAGAAAATAGATCTTTAGATAACATAGATTTAAGTCAGTTTTTTAAAGAAAAATCTTATATAGAAAATTTACTAGTAGAATTCGAGGATTTAGCGTGGAGAGGAAAATTTAAAGGAATACCTTCAGGATATGAGCTATTTGATGAATATCTTCACGGACTTGAAAATACTCTCTATACTTTTGTGGGCTATCCTGAAATGGGAAAAACAACTTTTCTCTTAAATATTGCTTTAAATTTACTGCTGAAAAACAATGACATTTATATTGCTTTTTACTCAATAGATGATGGAATAAAACGCTCCATTCTTCCTAGATTTTTAAGTATATTTACTGAAATTCCTTCCTATAAAATAAAAAATCCTACAGAAGAAATAAAAGAACAGTGGTATCGAGGTTTAAAGAAATTTGCAAAATATAAAAATTCCATTAACCTTAAAGATGGAGCAGAAATAAGAACTATTTTTGACTTAGATAATTACATCAAAATACATTATAATATTGCTCAACAACAAAATAAAAAGTTAGTTATAATTTTAGATAATATTCATAAAATAAGTGCTTCTTATAAATTAGGAACTACTGAAAATAGTGTTAAAGTAGCTTCATTTTTGAGTAAAATACCTCAAATTTATAATTGTGTATTGATAACTACAGCTGAAGTCCCTAAATCTTCTCATCAAAAACCTACAGGAAAAGATATTAAAGAAAGTATTGATATTTGGTATGCTTCAAGATGTGTGGGAGGTCTTTATACAGATTATTATACTAATTCTTCTACTAATTTAGTCCATCAAATAGAAGATAAAATGTATCCTATAATTGAATTATATATAAGTAAAAATCAAACAGGAGATAGTTGGCACGGAAGCCTTTTCTACAAATTCTTTCCAAATAAATCTCGCCTTATTGAATGTTCAAAAGAAGAAGTAGAATTACTTTTGGATGGACAGTTTATTTAAGGTCTTTGTTCAAATAAAACTGATCCCTCTAACATTCCTATTTTAATTAAATTATCATTTGCAGTTCTTGTTCTATAAACTGAAGGATCAAAAGAAGGAATATTAGCATACTTCCTTGAAGATAATTGAATAGTAGTAGTTTTTTGTGGTATATTATAGACTATTTCATAAATTATTAAATTTTCACTCTCTGAACTTGGAAGATTAGTATTTGTTATATTCAACTTTCCCAATAAATACAAATCGGTATCTAAACCATCTATGACTAAAGTTCCTCCATATATGGGTTTAAAGAAATCTTTCAATTGGTTAGCATACTCTGACATTAAAGAAGTATCATCTATAGTTCCTAAAAAGCATTTTATTTTTTTAAATCCTGTATTTTTAACTATTTCTGTTCCTCCAGAATAACCAGTATCTAGAATAAATTTAATAGGTTCTTTACTTCTAGTTGCATATTTTGTATTGACATAGACATAATAATCGTTACTCAAAGGCATAACAATATTATCAAATATTATAAAAGAATTTCCTATTTCTTTATTTATAAAAGCTACATCTGCTATATCTCCTTTTTGACTTAAAAAATATTTTAATTTTTCATCATCTACTCTATCTTTCCTAACATAATATTTAACTGCTGCTTGCGGAGAGGCATTGGAAGCAGTAAGTAATTTATCTAACATTATTTCATTTGTTGAACATCTCATAATTATAAAAGGGGTATAAGAAGTAATACCTCCAGTTGTAACTTTTAAAAAATATCTACCTTCTGGAAGATCTCTATCATACATATTATCAACTATTCTCACTTCTGAAAAAACCTTTAATCTTTCTACTTCAGTTAACTCATAATCTCCAACTAAAATTATTCTTGACCGAGATAAAGAGTAATCAGTAGTCGGTTCAAATTTCAAAACTTTACATTCTGAATGATCTTTCAGATATTCTCCTTCTGAAGGAATTCTAAAACTTTTTATAACCGATCCTATTCCTAATTTATTTATTACTAAAATTCCATTTTTATCAATATAAAAAGTATAATTCCCTGCATAAGAGCAAGCCCATTCTAAAACTCTATCTATGGTTTCTCCTTGCCATTTAACTGGAGGACAATTTATATTAGGAAGATAATTTTTAAATCTAGTAATATTGGCTTTTATCAATAATTCAGAAACGATTTGTCTTAAAGATTTAGTATCCGTTGAAATTCCAAAATATGGAGGTCTATATTCAAAATACAGGGGAGTTATATATTGATTTAAATAAGATTTTAAACATCTACATTCATAAACTATCTCTTGTCCCCTATCTGTTAATCTTCTAGACATAGCATAAACATATCCTCCAAATGTAGGTTTTGTATCTCCGTCTTGATTTATTATATATCCATAAATTCTTTCTCCCACTTTTAACAAAGGGTCTGCATCAAATTTAGAAACCTGAATTACTGTCATATAGTTTCCTTGTGGAGATAATCTAATTTCCTCTATATACAAAGCAGTACCGGAAACTATTTCTTCACCTTGAGGAAAAATTCCAGATTCACTAATAACTCCTCCACCATTAGAAACAAATTTATTATAATTTCCTGAAGATATATAAACAGAATCAAAAGGATAAATAATATTTCCATATTGAAGATTTAA
>CAZRVI010000008.1:0-23674 GCA_964603525.1 Candidatus Woesearchaeota archaeon
AAAGCAGGTTGTGATAGAACCTGTGAAAGAATAAACTATATAAAGAAGAAAATATAGTTAAATTATAAAAATGAGGTTAAAGTATTTAATTGTTTTTTTGGTAATTGGTTTGTTTTTTGTTTCTGGTATTGGTGGTTGTCCTAAAAAGGGTGTTGAAAGGGAAGGTAAGAGTTTGGGTGTTTTTGCAGGAGGAAGTGAAGGTTTGGATATAAGTTTTGTTGAAGATGAGCCTCCAGATTTTGTTTTGGATAATAATCAAGATCCTTTTTTAATAACAATAAAATTAACAAATAAAGGTGAATATACTATACCTAAAGATAAGATTATTGCAACTTTGTCTGGTATAAGTGCTGATGCTTTTGGAATGGGTTCTTTAAATACTAAATTGAGTTATGAATTAGAAGGTAAACTTAAGACAGATACAGAGGTTTTAGGGGGTTTAACTGAGAGATTATCATTTGAGCAATCAAAATATAAGTATGATTTAGATGTTGATTTCCCTACAAGCATTTATGTTGATGTTTGTTATCAGTATCAGACAAAAGGATTTTGCAGATTATGTTTGAAGCAGATAGCAAGTGAAAGAGGAACTGATGATTTATGTGATATTAATAATCAAAATGTTGCTATTGATAATTCTGGTGCTCCAATACAAATCAAAAATGTTAAACAAATGGCTTCGGGTTCTAATGAAATTAAAGTTATATTCAGTATTGAGAATAAGGGGGATGGAGAAGTTTATCCTCCGGATCAGTTTAGTAAAATTTGCAAAAGGGATTTGGGTAATAAAGGGAAATTAAAGGTTGAGGTTAGTACTGAATCAGGTGTTCCTGTAAGTTGTGGAAGATTGAGTCATGGTGACAGAGGTTTAGTTAAGTTAAGTGGAAAAGAAACTACTTTGGTTTGCAATATTAATACAGCTAGTGTACAAACAACTGCTTTTGAAGAGCCATTTAATATTAAATTAACTTATTTCTATAAAGAAGGTATTGGTAAGAAGATAACTGTTAAGGCGTAGATTTATATAGGTATAATTTATTAAATTTTTTATGGATTATATTGAGGTTAATTGTGATTTTCATTTGCATGGTTTGTATTCTGGTGCAGTTAGTTCTAAAATGATTCCTAAGGTTATAGGAGAACAAGCACCATTAAAGGGTTTAGATTTAGTGGGTACTGGAGATATCTTGAATATAAAATGGATTAAGTTAATAGAAGAGCAATTACATAAGATTGATGACGGTTTGTTTGAACATGAAAATGGAACAAAATTTATTTTACAGACAGAAGTAGAAGATAATCATAGAGTGCATCATATTATTTTATTTCCGAGTATGAGTAAGGTGGAGGAAGTAAGAAATAAATTAAAGTCGAAATGTAAAAGTTTGGATGAGGATGGAAGACCAAAAGTTTGGTTGAATGGTGAAGAGCTTGCGGAAATTTGTTTGGAATCAGATTGTTTAATTGGGTTTGCCCATGCTTTTACTCCCTATTTTAGTTTATATAGCAAATATAATTCATTTAAGGATTGTTATGGGAGGTATTGGAATAAAATTTATTTTTTGGAATTAGGCTTAAGTGCAGATACAAGCATGGCTGATAGAATCTCAGAGTTACATAATTTAACATTTACTAGTAATAGTGATGCACATAGTCCTTGGTCTAATAAGTTAGGGAGAGAATTTAATACTTTTAGAGTTAAAGAAATAAGTTTTAATGAAATTAAAAAAGCTTTAAAGAGAGAGAGTGGAAGGAAATGTATTTTAAATGTAGGTTTTAATCCTTTAGAAGGAAAATATCATAAAACAAGATGCAGAAAATGTTTGACTTTTTATGATCCAAAGGATGCAATAAAGTTAAATTGGAAATGTGTGGAGTGTGGTGGTGCTATTAAGAAAGGTGTTGATTATAGAGTTGAAGAACTTTCTGATTTGCCTTTGAATAAACATCCAGAGCATAGGCCCAAATATGTTCATATAATACCTTTAAGCGAGATTATTGCTTTAGCTTTGAATATTAAAAATGCTTGGTCAATGAAAGTGCAGGATTTATGGAAAAAATATGTTGATGAGTTTGGTTCCGAAATAAAGGTTTTATTGGATGTTGATGTTAAGGCGTTAGAGAAAATTAATTTAGAGATTGCAAGGTATATAAAATATTTTAGAGAGAATAAAATTAAATATATCCCTGGTGGAGCTGGAGTGTTTGGTAAATTGTTAAAACCAGGGGAAAAAGCAGAAATCAAAAAATATAAAGAAAGTCAAAAAACCTTAAGCTCTTATTAGCCTATGTAATTAATATTTTCTTTTAATTTAATATTCTTTTTGAATCTTGGTAATTTTTTTGTTGGTTTGAATTCTCTTTCGATATTGCTGATTTCTGTGTCTAGTTTATTTAGATTTAGTTTCAAATTTAATTTTTTATTTAGCAGTTTTAGGATTTCTTTTGCTCCTTTTACTCCAAAATAAGCTGGATGTGCATATGTTTCTGCAAGCATTGTAACAGCATTTATTTTTCTTTGGCCTGCTAATCCTGTAAGTAAACCTGAAACTCCAATAATTGGTCCTATGAGTTTTGATATTTCCTTGTTATATGATCCTGCCTGGTATTTTTTGATGATTTTATGTGTTGTTCCTGTACAATAGACTTTTGGGTTTTTAGGTGTTTTATTTAATGCTATACCTCCTAAAGTTATTATTTCTTTTCCGTTGTGTTGTTGGAATAGGTCTAGGACTTTATTACAGAATTCATAGCAGGAGGGTTCATCTAATGGTTGGATATCACCTGAGAGTAAAAGTAAGGATTTATTTTTTAGTTTTTTATGAAATATTTCTATTGTTGGCAATTCAACTAAATTATCTTCATTTACAAATACACAGTGCGGTAGTTTATAAGAGGATAATTCAAATATTTTTTTAGCTTTTAGATTATCTATGATGAAATCTATTGCTATTTTTCCTACATTTCCTATTCCTGGAAGTCCACCTATTAGTATAGTGTTATTTAATTTTGCTTTATTTAATTGTTTTATTTTCCAGTCCATTTTTCTTTATAGGTTCTCCTCCAGCGACCATACTTGTCTTCTGGGCTATATTTTGGTGGTTTGGGTGTTATTGTTTTTTTATTGCAGTGTATTTTTTTAAGTGTGTATTCTTTACAGGTCTGGCATTTTAAGATTTCTTTTGCCATTCTGCAAATCCACCTTTTTTGTTAATATCTTGAGTGATTGCATCTGCTATTTCTTTTGTTATTTGTTCAGCAGATTTATAGTCTATGGAGTTAACTATTAAGTTATATTTTGGTGCTCCCAAATATATTATCTTAATTTTATATTTTTTTTGTTTAGCTAGATCCTCTGCTTTTTTGATACTTTTTTTGATTTTTTCTATTCCCCTATTAGTGTAATCTTTTAAGGTTAAAATACTTTCGATTTTTGCTTCTGGTAGTTTGATTTTTTCTTTAACTATTTTAGTTATTAAATTCGATATTTGTAGGGGTATTTTTAAATGTTTTAATGGTTCTTTATTGTATATTATTTCTTTGAAGCAAGGAGTTATTGCTCCATATTTTTCTATTATTTTGTTTATTGCTTTTTTGTATAGATCTTCTAAAGAGATTTTTAGTTTTTCAGCAATGGTTTTTAGTAATTTTTCAGCTTTTTGTTCTTGTTTATATTCTTGCAGTTTTTTTCTTTTAAGTGTTACTTGTACACGTCTTAATGATAAATCAATATGTTTTTTTTCCTTATTAACTTTTAATACTTTACAGACTATTTTTTTATCTTCTTTTACATAGTCTCTTATATTTCTTATTCTTCCAGGTGCTATTTCAGAGATATGGATCATTCCTTCCAAATCCTTGTATTCGTCCAATAAAACGAAAATAGAATGAGGTAATATTTTTTTAACTGTGCAAATTAGTATTTCATTTTCTTTTGGTAATCCTGGTTTTTTATAAAACATTTTATTCTAGAACTTCTAATATTCTAGCCTTTATTTTTCCTTTCCCGCCTGTTGGTTCAGCTATTAATGAGTTACAAACCAAACATTTTATTTTTGTTACTGGTTTTCCAAATATTATTTGTTCGTTTTTGCATTTATTGCATCTTATCTTTATGAATCTTGATGTTGGTTCATTTATTTTTCTCATTTGAATTCTAATTTTTTGGCTCTTTTGGATTTTTTTATTGTTGTTATTTTGTTACATTCTTTACATTTATATCTTATGTCTTGATGTTTGGATATTTTTGCTCCGGCTCTCTTCCATTTTGAAATAGCTGGTTTAGAGCCCCATTTTCCCAAGTTACCTGTTCCTGTTCCACGACCTCTTTTTTTAGCTCTTTTAATTGATCCATGTTTTAAAGTAGATCTATCTTTTTTCTTTGCTAAGCTTATAATATGTTGAGTTTTTTTATTACAGTATTTACAAAATCTATTTGTTGTTTTTGGGATTTTCATTTGATTTCTTGTGCCCTTTTTCTTTTTATTAATGTATCTACTATTTTAGATGGTAATGAAGCAATGTCTTCTGATTCAAATGGACCATATATATGCAAATCATTTCCTATAAACTTTGGTACCGTGTGTATGAATCTTACCAATTTTAAGGAATTTGGTTTTTCAGTTTTTATATCTTTCGGTTTTATTTCAGGTATTTTTTTAGATAGGATATTGTGCAATATACCCTTTTTATATTGTATGAATATTTTTTTGAAATCATTGAATAATAGTTTTTCTTCAGGTAGTAAGTTGGATAGGTCGTCTTTTTTAGTTGATCTTGAAGATAGTAAAGCTAATTGCAAAATTTTGTTTTCCCTTCTTTCGTATATTTCTTTTATTAATTTTTTAATGTTTTCAATTTGTTTTTTATTTTTTTCTATTTCTTTTGGGAACAGCCCTTTTTTTTCTTGGGATTTTATTAAAGAATCCTGTTGTTTTAAAAAATCTGTTAGATCTTTAAAGAAAGTTTTTTGGAGTT
This sequence comes from Candidatus Woesearchaeota archaeon, assembly GCA_964603525.1. GTDB lineage: Archaea > Nanobdellota > Nanobdellia > SCGC-AAA011-G17 > JACPIM01 > CAZRVI01. The sequence continues at coordinate 4,978 of CAZRVI010000008.1, forward strand.
TTTGGATTTCATTATTATATTTTTCTTTTCTTAGAATTTCGTATATTGTTTCATAAGTTATTGCATTAGGCATTTTGTTTATTTAGAAGTTTATTTATTAAAGTATTATTGTAGTTGATTATAATTTTTTCATTAAATCTATTGAGTTGAAAGTTCCTAAAGAACCTTTTTTACATTCCTTAATTGTGAATCTGTTTGTGTTGTCGGAACCTTTGTTATAAATTAATACTGGTACTGGGTGTTCTGTATGGATTCCTAATTTCGATGATGTTGAATGGTCTGCTGTTATGCATATTATTCTGTTTTTGATTTTTGTTAAAGGTTTTAGGAGTCTGTCTATTTTTTCTATAGATTTTATTTTTCCTTTTAAATCTTTTTTGTGAGCATATTTGTCTGGACCTTTGATTTGCAAGTAGATATTTTTTTTACAGTTTATTATTTGTTGTATGATGTTTTTCTTTTTTTGTATTTTCATTCCTAATAGTTTTCCTAAACCTATCTCTATTGGCATATCTGCTAGAAGACACCAATCCTTAAGTTTTTTTAGTTTAGGTATTTTATTTCCAGAGCCCCTTACCAAGATCGTTTTATTTTTTAGTATTTTTTCTAGTTTTTTAATGAAACTGTCAAGTTTTTGGTTTCCTGTTTTAGTTTTAATTAATTTTGGTGTTATTGCTTTAGAAAAAGTTTTGTGTTGTTTATATCCTGGATGTGTGTTTTTGATTTTTTGATCTGTTTTAATGATAAGTATTCCTCTGTAATTTATTGTTGGTATTATTTTGATGTCTTTGTTAATTTTATTGATTTTTTTAATTATTTTTTTTGAAGGAATTTTTGCTCTTATATTAATTAGTTTATTTTTTTTGAATGTTGCAAAGTTTATTCTTAGTGCGGTTTCTCCTTTTTTAATTTTATAGTTTATTCCTAGAGCTTCAATTGGTCCTCGTCCTGGATAGTTTTTAAGTTTGTAACCTAAAATTGAAAATTGGGCTGCTCCTGATTCTGGTGCTATACTTTTGATTGGATACATAAGACCAGTTTTTCCATATTTTGCAAGAAAATCAAGTGTTGGGGTGTTTGCTTTTTCAAGTGCTGAATCTCCTGAGAGTCCATCTAAAATGATTATTATTTTTTTCATGGGTTTTATTAAAGAATAGAGTATTATAAATATTTTTATACATACATTGTGTGTAATAGAAAAGTTTATATATAATACATACATTGTGTGTAATATAAATGGGAAGAAAAAAGAGGACAGAATTTAAGGAGCTATTAATAATATTATTTGTTGTTTGTGTGATTTCTAGTGTTTTATTTATTAGAGGTGATATAATTAAGAATATAACAGGTTTTGTTTCATTTTCTATATATCCTGAGGAGGGTTTTGAAACACAACCAGCTGAAGAAAGCAATGAAAGTTTTGGTATAGTTCCTGTTGAGAAAATTAAAATTGAGGAGGAAAAAGAAGAGCAATTTGGTATACAACCAATTGAAAATTTAAGTTTACAAAAAGAAGAAGAAGCTGGGTTTGGTGTTTTACCTGTTGAGAATGAAAGTTTTGGTATTGGTGGTGAAGGTTTTTTAACTACAGCTTATGTTAATTTGAGCAACGGCTTTAGTACAATTCCTTCAGGGTTTAGTTGGGGGCAGGGTATAACTACAAATGGCACAGATTTTTGGATTACAGATATTAATGATAAAGAAGTTTATCATTTGGATAAAGATGGTGTAAAACTTGGTAGTTTTGATACATTAAGTGCTGGTTGTAATAATCCGAGGGATATTGCTACAAATGGTTCTGATTTTTGGGTTGTTGAAAGTGATGATGATTTTGTTTATCATTTTGATAAAGCTGGAAATAATTTAAGTGATGGGTTTGATATATTGGGTATAGGTTGTGATAGTGGGGAAGGACTAACTTCAAATGGAACAGATTTTTGGATTACTGATTGGAAAGATAATTTTGTTTATCATGTTAATAAATCAGGATATAACTTTTCAGATGGGTTTAGTACTAGTTCTTCTGATCAACCATATGGTATTACTATTTTCAATTCTTCTGGAGATTTTTGGATTGTAGATGAAACACAAGGATGGCTTTATCATTTCAATTCTACAGGAGATAATCAAAGTAATGACGGGTTTAATTTAACTGAAATAGGATCTGATAAACCTTTATCTATTACTACAAATAATACTGATTTTTGGGTGTTGGATGCAACTGATGATTTTGTTTATCATATTGAATATATAGCTTCTCCTGTTATAAATTCTTTAGAAACTGTTCCTAGTATTATTTATTATAATACTGAAATGTATTTAACAGCTAATATTACTAGTGATGCTAGTATAAAATGGGCTAATTTTTCTTTAACAGCACCAGATGGTTCTGCGGTGATTAATAATGAGAATGGAACTTCTGATTCAACTGGGAATATATGGAATTCTAGTAGTTATACAATAGATCAATTTGGAAATTGGAGTTATAATGTGAGCATAAGTGATGGATATGAAATCGTTAGTGAAACAGGCAGTTTTTATGTTTCTGTATTTAATGAGAATACAAGCTGGGAAAGCAATTTACAAGGTGTTTATTGGGGAATGATTACTTATGGAGATTTGAATAATGATGGTTATGGAGACCTTATTTTGTATGGTAGGGACTATACTCCTGTTTATTATTCCAAGGTTTATATTAATAATGGAACTTCTTTGGTGGAAAATACAACTTGGCAGAGTAATTTAACTGGAATGGCTTATGGTTCTTTGTCTTTAGGTGATATAGATAATGATGGAGATTTGGATTTGGTTGTTTGCGGTGGAAAAGAGGCTGCTGGTGACCCTTGCCCCACATCAGTTCAATCAAAAAATTATTTAATATCAGAAGCTGAGAGTGTAGATCCTGCTTATACTTATGTGTACCTTAATAATGGAACTTCTTTAATAAAATCTTCTGATTATTCTGATAATCTTACTGATGTTGGTGTAGCAAGTTGTGAACTATCTGATCTTGATAATGATGGGTATTTAGATTTGGTTGTAACTGGTGAAGATACATCTTCTTCTAAATATTCTAAAGTTTATATTAATAATGGAACTTCTTTAATAGAGGATACAGCTTGGCAAAGCAATCTAACTGATGTTTCTGCAGGGTCAATTTTTTTAGGTGATATAGATAATGATGGGGATCAAGATTTAATACTGACTGGGTTTGATTCTAATAATAAACAAATAGCTAAAGTTTATATTAATAATGGAACTTCTTTAATAGAGAATACAGCTTGGCAAAGTAATTTAACTGGGGTTGAATATTCTGATAATGTTTTAGGCGATATAGACAATGATGGGGATTTAGATTTAATTCTTACAGGTCAATCAGCTGCTGGGCTTATTTCTAAGGTTTATATTAATAATGGAACTTCTTTGGTGGAAAATACAACTTGGCAAAGCAATTTAACGAATATATATGTTGGCTCTTCTGTTTTAGGTGATATAGATAATGATGGGGATTTAGATTTGGTTGTAACTGGTAATGATATAGGGGATGTAAATCTTGCAATTATTTATTTGAATAATGGAACAAGTTTTGTTGAAAATAAGTCCTGGTTTAATAATTTATCTGGGGTAGGCTATTCTTCTGCTATTTTATTTGATTTAAATAATGATACAAAGTTAGATTTAACTTTAACAGGAGATTATCTTGGAACACCTAATTCTAAAGTTTATATAAATAGCTATCCTGCTTCAAATTTAAATCCTTCTGCACCAAGCTCAATAAGTGCAAGTTTTTCAGATAGTGAGTTAAGCGTGTCTTTTAATACAGGAAGTGATACAGAGACAAGTACAAATGGTTTATATTATAATTTAAGGATAGGTACAAGTTTATATGGAAACGATATTTTAACGGGAAAATTTGGAGGTCATGGTCATCCTTCTGGTGGATATTTTGGTAATTTAGAGCAGCAAAGAAGTATTAATATAAATGGTTTAAGTGATAGGGATTATTATTGTGGTGTTCAGACAATAGATACAGGTTTTTTAAAAAGCAATTGGTATGATGTTAAATGTTATGATAAACCTGAAGAAGGTGGTGGGGGTGGTCCTTCTTCTCCGCCTAGTCCACCAACTCCACCAACTCCACCTAGTCCACCTAGTCCACCAACTCCACCTCCTCCTGTTACTCCAAAAGAACCAAAAGAACCTGGATTAAGAAGAGAGTTTGGAGATTTTGATTTTCCTTGGAAATATATAGATGTTCCAGAGAGAGTTAATATTACTCCTAGATATAAATGCAATGGTATAGAATTTAATATTAATGATGTTATTGGTTTTAGTTTTAGTATTTATGAAAATAAACCACAGTATAGTATAGATTTGGATTTTAATCCTGAAAAAGAAAGATATTGCCCATGGTGTTATAATAATATAAAGGATTATGATGAAACAGGTGTGGATTGCGGTGGTTCTTGTCCTCCTTGTGTTGAAAAACCAGCAGAAATATGGAGATGTAAACAAATACCTTTGATTTTGATTTTATTGTTTGCTTTATTATTAGCAAGTTTGATTTATGGTTATAAAAAAACTAAGAAACATAAATATGAATTTAGGATTGGTGTTTGTGTAAGTTTGGTTGCGTTGGTTTCTGGTATAATTTGCAGATATTTAGGAGTATGTTATTATAAATATTTAGCTATTTTGTATTCTTTAGGTATTATTTCCGGGGTGTTTATTGCTGTTAATCAAATTAAATTCTTGTTTAGATTACCTGTTATTAAAAAGTTGAAAGTAAAACGCAGATTAAAGTTGCCTGTTATTGAAGAAAGAGAAAAGAAAAAGATTTTGGAGATTGATAAGGAGAGTCTTGTTAGAAATTCTTTAATTGAATTTAATGTTTTATTTAGATATATAAAGAAGCATATTAAAAATAGGAAATTTGGTAAAGCATTTTCTGATTATAATGCAGCACAAGAGATTTATGAATTTTTAATTGATAAAGTTAGTACCGAAAAATTAAGAAGTTTATATGATAAATTATATAGTTTATATTACGAGTTATTGGTTAAGTATCTTAAATCAAGAATTAATGTTAAGATAAAAGAGCATAGGTTAAGAAAGAGGCCTTATAAATTTGATTTAGAGATTCCTAGATTTAGATGTAAAAGGGCTAAAGAAAAGTTAGATGAGGATACTAAAAAATTAAATTATTTGCATAAACTTCTAGAAGAGAATAATTTGAAAGAAGCTTGGAAGTTATATAAAGAATATTATGGATTTAAGTTTTCTTTGAAAGAGAAAAATAAGGGTTCTTATGTTTTTGATGAGTTTTTAGGTAAAAAGAATGGTAAAAAGAAGTATAAAGAGAAATGAGAAAGAGAAATTAGGTAGTTTGCCTAATGGTTTGTTTATAGATTTTAGTATTTTTAGAAATACTAATTTAACTATTTTTGAAAGTCTTGTTAAATATTTAAAAGAAAATAAAAAATTAAGTTACCATGAAATAGGTTTGTTGTTAGGAAGAGATGAGAGGAATATATGGACAATATATAATAGAACCAAAAAGAAAAGTTAATACATACAATGTGTGTATTGGCTCTTTTTAAAATTATTCGATTATAATCGAAAGATTTATAAATATCATTCTATTATGTTCGAATAAAAATGAGAGATATATTATTTGAATGGAATCCTTGGTGGACAAAACAATATAGTTTTGATTTAATTCCAAGAGATAAGTTACAAGAGATTATTCCTTGGATAAGAAGAAAGGAAATTGTGGCTGTATTAGGTGTAAGAAGATCTGGAAAGACAACACTAATATATGAAATGATAGATTATTTAATAAACAAAAAAAAGATTCTTCCCAAAAATATATTTTTTATTAAGGCTGATGATGATAGAATTAACCCTGATAATTTAGTGAATCAAGCTCTTAATGAATATTATGAACTAATAAACCCTTTAGGAAAAATATTTTTGTTTATAGATGAAATTCAAGAAATTAAAAATTGGCAAAAAACACTTAAAAGACTTTATGATTTAAATAAAAATATCAAAATGTTTATTTCTGGATCAAATTCTGCAATATTCAAAAAAGATTTAAGCTCTTTATTAGCAGGAAGATTTGCTTATTTTGAATTATTTCCATTTAGTTTTCTAGAATTTCTAAGAGCTAAAAACCTGGAATTTGAAAATGAATTTGATATTTTAAAAAACAAACATAAAATAAGGCATTTCTTAATAGAATATCTTCAAGAGGGTGCTTTTCCAGAAGTAGTCTTAGAAAAAAGAAAAAAAATTAAGGAAGAGCTAATAAGATTTTATTATGATTCCATTTTTTATAGAGATATTATGAAAAGAAAGCAGATAAGAAATCCTGTAAAAATGGAAAATTTAGTAAAATATTTATTCCAAAACATCTCAAATCTTACAAGTTTTACTAAAATTGCAAAATTGTTTGGTTTGACAACTGACACAGTAGTGGAATATATAAAAGCACTTGAGGATGCATATTTGATATTTCCTGTTAATTTGTTTGAATTTTCTTATAAAAAACAGATAATAAATCCTAAAAAAATTTATTGTATTGATTCAGGGATAAGAAACATAGTTGGATTTAAATTTTCTCAAGATATTGGGAGGATATATGAGAATATTGTTTTAATAACTTTAAAAAGAAAAGGAAAAGAAATATATTATTGGAAAAACAAAAATGAATGTGATTTTGTAATTAAGGAGAGAAAGGACTTAAAAGCAATTCAAGTGTGTTATAATTTAAAAGAATCTAAGGAAAGAGAATTAAAAGGTCTTCTTGAATTTATGAGAACTTTTAAAGTTAAAACAGGAACAATCATAACTAAAGATTATGAAGCAGAAGAAAAAATAGACAATAGAAAAATTAAATTTATACCATTATGGAAATGGTTGGTTTCTAACTAAATTATAAATCATTACTATTAAATATAACAAGCTTAAAATAGCTTCAAAATCTTATTTCAGTTATAAGAAAAGTTTATATAATTATTCAACGATTATAGTCATAAAAATTTATAGCATAAGTTTATGAATTAATGCTTTTTGAGGGTATTATGTTTAAGTTTTTAAAAGATAAATTAAGGAACGTATTTAAGAAGATTGATAAAGAGGAGAAAGAAGCAGTTGAGAGTATAGAGGACGTTGAGGAAGAAAAGGAGATCAAGGAAGAAAAAGAAATTAAAGAAAAGAAAGGGATTTTCAAAAAACTAAAAGAAAAAGTATCTAGAAAGGTTTCTGAAAAGAAGTTTGATAAAATATTTAGTGAGTTAGAATTAGTGTTAATAGAAAATAATGTTGCTATGGATGTTATTGAAAAAATTAAAAAAGATTTAAAGAGGAAGTTAGTGGACAAGCCTTTTAAGGGGAAATTAATAGAGGTTATAAAGAGAAGTTTAATAGAAAGTATTACTGAGTTGTTTGATGTTGAAGAAATAGATTTGATTAAAAAGATTAAGGAAAAAAAGGAAAAACCCTTTGTTATTGTGTTTGTTGGTGTTAATGGTTCTGGTAAGACTACTACTATTGCAAAGATTGCTTATTTGTTAAAGAAAAATAATTTAAAATGTATTTTAGTTGCAGGAGATACATGGAGAGCTGCATCTATACAGCAAATAGAAGAGCATGCTAAAAAGTTAAATATGAAATTAATAAAACATAATTATGGTAGTGATCCTGCTGCTGTTGCTTTTGATGGTATTAAAGCAGGTAAAAGCAAAAAGGTTGATTGTGTTTTGATTGATACAGCAGGAAGACAGTATGCTAATTTTAATTTAATGGAGGAAATGAAAAAAATTGTTAGGGTAGCTAAGCCTGATTTGAAAATTTTTGTTGGTGAGAGTATAGTTGGTAATGATGTTATTGAGCAGATTAAAAGATTTGATGATGCAGTGAATATTGATGGTATTATTTTAACTAAGTCTGATGTTGATGAAAAAGGGGGTGCAATGATTTCTGTTAGTTATGTTAGTAAAAAACCAATTTTGTACTTAGGATGCGGACAGAGTTATGATGATTTAAAGAGTTTTGATAAAGAAAAATTAATTGAGAGTTTAGGATTTTAATTTATTTAAGACTTTGGTTTTTATTTTTTTTGGATATTTCTTAAGATATTTTTTGAGTGTTGTTGTATTTATTTTCTTTTTAAAATTTTTCAATAAATTTTTGTCTATATTTTGCTTGAAATAAACTAAATCTATAAATGTTTTTTCTATATCTGAGATAGGAAGGTAAAATTTTCCATATTTTGAGTAGTTAAAACCGAAAAGATATTTTTTTGATATTCTTCTTATTAGTGTGTTTATTCCGAAGATTTTTCTTATTCCAGTCCTAACTTTTTTGGATGTAATTATAATTGGTATTGTTTCTTGTTCCCATAAGTTATGGAAACTTAAAGCATCTTGCAGTCCTAAGTAAGCTGGGGAGAAACAAAACACAGCCAAGGAAGGATCTTGATGTATTGTGTAATATCCTTTGGTTATTCTGTTAATTTTTCTTTTTAGGATAAGATTTCTTATAAGTTGCTTGTAATATTGTTTTGTTTGTTTTTTATATTTGATTATTCTTTTGATAGACTTTAAATCTACTATTGAACTTTTCTTGAATAAATCTTTAATTTTTTTAAGATATTTTTCTTTTCCCATTTTATAATGCCCTTTTTATGTACATTAACATTTTTTCTGTATTTGGTACCAAACCTTCGATTATTAAGTTTTTAAGTTCTTTTTCATTAACTGGTTTTTTGAAGTTTATTATTAATCTTTGTAAATTTTTAGAAATTGTTTTTTTATTTTTAATTTCTTTTAATAGGAAGAAGATGTCATATAAATCTCTTATTTTATATCTTTTAAGGTAAGCATCAATTTTTTCTTTTATTATTTCTTCTGGGGATAGTGTATTAATTATAATTAGATTTCCTTCGACTGTTTCATATTCTTTAAGAATGCCTTTTGGTGCGGGTTTTTTAAATAATGCTTCTAGTCTAACTATAATTCTATTAAATTTTAAAACTGAAAATAAACTATTTTTACTTATTTTCTTCTTTTTGATTATAAACCCTTTTTTTTCTAAATTTTTAAACAGATTATTAAGTTTTTTTTCTTTTTTAGGAATATAAATATCTATATCATCTGAGAATCTATTTCCTTTGTAACATCTCCAAATAGCTGTTCCACCATGTAATAAAGCGTTATTAAATATGTTATATATTTCTTTTATAACAATGTCTTGAGCTGTTGCTATGTCTTTGTGCATTTTCTTTTTTAATTTTAATATTAGTGGTATTTCGACCATTTTAGTGATTAACCAAAGTTACTAATATGTATAACTTTGGTTGTTTATAAAGATTTTGGTTGAACTAGAAAAATTTGAATATAACTCAAATTATAGTTATAATGAATTTGTTAAAATTATTAAAAGATTAATTAAGTAAGATTTATAAAAGATATTTTATTAAGGCATTCTATGGTGTTATATAAATTAGGAAGTGCTTTGAAGAATACATTAAAAAAAATAGCTAAAGCTGTATTTGTAGATGAAACTTTAGTGAATGAGTTAGTAAAAGATATCCAAAGAGCTTTATTGTATTCTGATGTTGATGTTAAGCTAGTTTTTGAATTGACAAGGAAGATAAAAGAAAGAGCATTAAAAGAAAAAGTTCCTAAAAGGGTTGCACAAAAAGAACATTTAATAAATATTGTTTATGAGGAGCTTGTTAGATTTCTAGGTGAGGAAAAATATGGTATTAAAATTGAAAAGAAAAAGCCATTTAAGATTATGTTGGTTGGTTTGTATGGTTTTGGTAAAACAACATCTGTTGGAAAGATAGGTGTGTATTATAGTAAAAGAGGGTACAAAGTTGCTGCTTTAGGTTTAGATGTTCATAGACCTGCTGCTATTGATCAAATTGAACAGATATGTGAAAAAGCAAAAATAAAATGTTTTATTAAAAGAGGAGAGAAAGATGTATTAAAAATTTATAATGAATTTAAAGACGAGTTTAGTAAATATGATATTTTAATTATTGATACTGCAGGAAGAGATGCTTTGAATAAGGATTTAATAAAAGAAATTAAAGTTTTGAATAAAGAAGTAAAACCACATGAAAATTTATTAGTTATTTCTGCTGATATTGGGCAAGCTGCACGAAAGCAAGTAGAAGGTTTTCATAAAGCTTGTGGGATTACTGGAGTTATTGTTACGAAGTTAGATGGTACTGCTAAAGGGGGTGGTGCTTTAAGTGCTTGTGCTGCTACAGGTGCAAAAGTAAAGTTTATTGGTGTAGGAGAAAAGCTAAATGATTTAGAGGAATTTAATCCCAAAGGTTTTGTTGGAAGATTACTTGGTATGGGGGATTTAGAGGCTTTGTTAGAAAAAGCTAAAGAAGCTATTTCCAAGGAAGAAGCTGAAGATTTAGGTAAGAAGATATTAAAAGGTGAATTTAATTTTTTGGATTTGTTTGAGCAGATGAAAGCAATGAGAAAGATGGGTCCTTTAGCAAAGTTAATAGATTTGATTCCTGGTCTTGGTGGATTTAATATTCCAAAAGATATGTTAAATGTTCAACAAGAGAAATTGAAGAGATGGGAACATATTTTGAAGTCTATGACGAAAGAAGAATTGGAAAATCCTGAATTAATTGATGCTAGTAGAATTGATAGGATTGCAAAAGGTGCTGGTGTTAAAACAAGTGAAGTAAGGGAATTATTAAAACAGTATAGACAAACTAAAAGAGTTTTGAAGATGATGAAAGGTGCTGGTGATGTTAAAGATATGAAAAAATTACTTAAAAAGTTTAAAGGAAAATTGCCTAAAGGTTTTAAGTTTTAGTTGGTAAAATGAATAAATATGTAATAGCACAGGGTGCAGAAGCGATTATTTATAAGGAGAATAATGGATTAGTCAAAAAAAGAATTAAAAAAAGTTATAGATTAAGTGAGATTGATGATAAGATAAGGAAATCAAGGACTAGAAGAGAATCTAAAATATTGCAGAAATTAGATTTTGTTCCAAAAGTTTTGAGAGTTGATTATGATAAAAAGATAATTGAAATGGAATTTGTTGATGGTGAGTTAGTTAGGGATATTTTGGATAATTTAAAAAAAGAAAAAAGGAAAAAAATTTGTAGGATAATTGGTGAAAATATAGCGATATTACATAATGAAAGTATAATTCATGGTGACTTAACAACATCTAATTTTATTTTAAAGGATGATAAAGTTTATTTTATTGATTTTGGTTTGAGTTTTTTTTCTGATAGAATTGAAGATAAAGCTGTTGATTTGCATTTATTAAAACAGGCTTTAGAGAGTAAGCATTACAGACATTTTGAAAGATGTTTTGAAGATGTTTTGCAAGGTTATAATAAAGTTAAAGATTATAATAAAATAATTGAAAGATTAAAGAAAGTTGAATCTAGAGGAAGATACAAAAAAAAGATTAAGAAATGTGGGGCAGAAACATAATATTTAAAAAGTATTTTAAAATTATAAAATATTAAAGCCCTGTAGTCTAGTGGCCAAATAGTGTTATACTATGCCAAAAGGACACTGGCCTTTGGAATTTTAAATGAAGAAAGCCAGGAACGAAGGTTCGAATCCTTCCAGGGCTATCACAAGCTTTATAAATAAGTATTTCAATATTTATAATTAAGGGGGTAAATATGGGTGAAGAAGTAAAAGAAAAAGAAATTGGAAAGGTTTTTACCTATTTTGCAAAGATTGGAGTAGCTGGGATTGAATTAACTGGAAAATTGAAAGTTGGAGATACTATTCATATTAAAGGAGCAACTACTGATTTTGAGCAAGAAGTAGGAAGTATGCAAATAGAAAATAAATCAGTTAAAGAAGCTAAAGCAGGTGATTCAATAGGAATAAAAGTAAAAGAAAGAGTAAGACCTGGAGATAAAATTTTTTTAAAATAAAGTTGATAGATAAGTTGGCTTAGGCTTGCTTATGCTGGAAACAAGATTCTTCTTAGTTTCCATTGTAAGTTTGATATATAGAAAATGGCACGTATGCATTCAAGGAAAAGAGGAAAGTCTGGTAGTAAGAAACCTATAAAAAGAGGGAAGAGAAGTTGGGTTAGGTACTCTGTAAAGGAGATTGAACAATTAACAATTAAATTAGCTAAACAAGGTTTAAAGCCATCACAGATTGGGATTAGATTAAGGGATTCATATGGAATACCGGATGTTAAAGCAATAACAAATAAAAAAATTTCTAAAATTTTGAGAGAAAATAATTTATTGAGTAAAGTTCCAGAGGATTTATCAGCTTTAATTAAGAAAGCTATTAAGTTGATGAAACATATGGAGATTCATAAGAAAGATAAAACAGTTAAGAGGGGTACACAATTAACTGAAAGTAAAATTAGAAGATTAGCAAAGTATTATAAAAGTAAAGGTGTGTTGCCAAAAGATTGGAATTATGATAGAACAAAAGCTAAATTATTAATAGAATAAAATGAATAAATTTATTGATGCTATTAAAGATTGTGTTAATAAATTTAGATCTTTAATGGGAAAGCCTGTAAGAATAATTGGTCATCTTGATGCTGATGGTATTGCTGCAAGTTCTATTTTAATTCAAGCATTAAGGAGAGAAGGTTTAAAATTTGCTGTTTCTATAGTTAGACAAATTGATGAGGAATTATTGGATGAATTAAAAAGAGAAGATTATGAAGTTATATTCTTTGTTGATTTAGGTTCTGGTTATTTGAATTTAATAAATAAGTTAAAGAAGAAGATTTTTGTTTTAGATCATCACCAGATTGAGAAAGTTGATAATTTGAATAAAGACATTATTCAGCTAAATCCTTATTTATTTGGTATTGATGGAACCAAAGATATTTCTGGGTCTGGTGTTGTTTATTTATTTTGCAAGGAGCTTAATGAAAAAAATAAAGATCTTGCTTACTTGGCTGTTATTGGTGCTATTGGTGATATGCAAGAAAATAATGGTTTTAGAGGTATTAATAATTCTATTTTGGATGATGCGGTTGAATCTAAAAAGATAGAGGTTAAGAGGGGGTTAAGGATGTTTGGTTTACAGACAAGACCTTTGTATAAAATATTGCAGTATAGTACTGATCCATTTATTCCTAATGTTACTGGTAGTGAAGAAGGTGCAAAATTATTTTTAAAAGAAATTGGTATTGATATAAAGGCTGGTGGGAAGTATAGGAAATTAATTCATTTAGATGATGAAGAAATGAAAAAATTAGTTACTTCTATTATACTAAAAAGGTTAGGAAGTGAAAAAGAGCCTGAAGATGTTTTAGGGAATATTTATTTGTTAACAGAAGAGAAGGAAGAAGGTTCTACTAAAGATGCAAGAGAGTTTGCTACTTTATTGAATTCATGTGGAAGGATGGGAAAAGCTAGTTTGGGTATTGGTTCATGTTTATCTAATGATAAATTAAGAAAAGAAGCTTATAGTTTGTTATTGGAATATAAAAAAGAGTTAATTGAAGCTTTGAATTGGTTTTATAAAAGCAAAAAGAAAGGAGATATATTAGAGAAAGAAGGTTTTGTGATAATTAATGCAGGTGATGAGATAAGAGATACTTTAATAGGAACTGTAACTTCTATTGTTTCAAAATCTAATTTATATAGAAAGGGAACCATTCTTATAGGTATGGCTTATACTCTTGGTAATGAGATTAAAGTAAGTGTTAGATGTGTTGATAGTTGTTATCTTGATTTGAGTTTATTGGTAAGAAAAATAGTTAGTAGGGTTGGTGGTCTTGCTGGTGGGCATGTTAGTGCTGCAGGAGCTATTATTCCGCAGGAAAGAGAAGAAGATTTTATAAAGCAAGCTATGGATATATTAAATAAAGAAGTTTTAAATAGGAAGATTATTAGTTAAAAATGAATTAAAATGAGAGAAGTAAAAAAGAAATGGATGAAAATAATTGCACCAAAAGTATTGAATGGTGTTGAAATAGGTGAAACTTTATATAGTGATCCAAGCAAGGTTATTGGAAGGATTGTTTGGGTAAATATTGGTTCTTTAACTAATGATATGAGAAGATATTATATGAAATTAAAATTAAATATTAAAGAAATAAAAGGAGAGCAAGCTAGTACAGAGGTTATTGGTTATGATACTGTTAAAGCACATATTAAAAGAGCTGCTAGGAAAGGAAGAAGCAAAATAGAAGATTCTTTTGTTGCTGAATGCAAAAATAAAGTAAAAGTAAGGATAAAACCTTTGATTGTAACTAGATATAAGACTAAAAGATCCATTTTAACTGAATTGAGAAAGAGAACAAGAGAATATTATTTAGAAACTTGTAAAAAAACGAATTTTGAGGAATTAATTAATTTTGTAATTAATAATAAGGTACAAAGAGACTTGAAAAAAGTTTTGAAAAAGGTTTTTCCTTTAGCTGTTAGTGAGGTTAAAACATTAGAAAGGATTTAATCCAAAAGATTTTTAAATTTAATTTGTTCTTTAGTTATTAAGCCTCGGTGGCTCAATTGGCAGAGCAATGGTTTTGTAATTTATAGATCAAAATAACCATAGGTTGGGGGTTCGAGTCCCTCCCGAGGCTTTTTATATGGGCTCTTGGTCTAGTGGTATGACACTTCCTTGACGAAGAGATTCAAAATGGAAGAGGTGGCAGGTTCGATTCCTGCAGGGCCCATTTCTTTTAGCTTTTAAACATTGGGTTATTTCCTATTAATTAATAACTTATATAAGTTATATAACTTAGTTAAATTATATAAATTAGAAAGATTTAAAAGTAAGCGTGTATATTAAAATTTTATAGAATGGGAAGAGTTAATATAGAAATAGAGCAGGATTTGCATAAGAAATTGAAAATAGAATGTGCAATTAAAGAGAAGACTATTCAAGAATATATAAATGAATTATTAAAAAAGGTTCTAAAGAAAAATGTTAAATAAAAGAGGTGTTGTTACTGTATTTATTATAGCAGGAATTTTGATAGTTGGTTTGGTTATTGGTATTTATTATACTAAAGATTATATTTTAAGATCTGAATGGGATAAATTAAGAAAGCAACCTGTTCCAGAACAAGCACAGGGAGTTAAAGACTTTGTTGATAGTTGTGTAAAAAGTGTTGGAGAAGAAGCTGTTAGATTGGTTGGTATGCAAGCTGGTTATATTGAGGTTCCTGGTGACCCAATTATGTTAAGTAGAGTTAATATCTTTTCTAATGGTTTGGTTGTTGGTGGAAGTTTAAAAGTTCCTTATTGGTTATATGAGCAAGCTAATGGAGTTATTAAAGAGCAGATACCTAGTAAAGAGAAAATTGAAAATGAGATTTCTAATTATATTAATAATAATTTGAAAAGTTGTTTAGATGAGTTTAAAGATTTTAAAGATTATAAAATTAAAGAAGGTATAATTGAAACCGAAACTGAGATACAGGATGATAATGTTTTATTTTATGTTAAATATCCTTTGCATGTTGAATTAAAGGATTTTAAGTTTGATTTTGAAGGTTTTTATGAAAAAGTTGATGTTCCTTTAGGCGAGTTATATGATATAGCTAAAGAGGTTTATTATAAAGAGAAAAATGATATGTTTTTAGAAGAGAAAACAATAGATTGGATGGGTTTATATTCTGAAGAGATACCTACTAATGGTATTAAAAGAAGTTGTGTAAGTCCTATTTGGTTTAAGGTTGATGTGATTAATAATTTTAAGGAGATGTTGTTTAATAACATTCAATTTTTAAAATTAAAGAAAGGAAATTATGTTTTAGCAGATGAGAGCCATAAAAGGTTTGTTTTGGATATTAAAGGTAGAAAAGATGTTGATGTTAATTTTATGTTCTCTAAGGATTGGCCTTTTGGTTTAGAGGTTTTTCCTGAAGAGAATGGTTTATTGAAAGCACAATCAGTTACTGAAGGTTTGGGAAAAGCAAGAAGTATAGCTGAGAGTTTTGTTTGTTTGAGTACATGGCATTTTGTTTATAATATTAAATATCCTGTTTTAGTTGTGCTAAGTAAAAATGATTATATGTTTCAATTTGCTTTGCATGTTGTAATTGATAGAAATGAACCAAGGAAATCAACATTTGTAAAAGAGTCTTTTCCTATAGCAGATAGAAAGATTTGTGAGAATAGGCAAAATGAGGTTAGTGTTTATACTATTGATGAAGAAGGAAATCCTTTAGATGGAGTTGATATAAAATATAAATGTATAAATCATATTTGTGATATTGGAAAGACTAGATTGGATAGCTATGGAGATGCTTCTTTAATAGAAAGATTTCCTGTTTGTGTTAATGGTTTTGTTATAGGAAGTAAAGAAGGTTATCATGTTTCTAAAGAGGTTTTTAGTAGTGTTAGTGGGGGTTCTTTGACTTTGGAATTAGAAAAGTTTAGAGATATTATGGTTGATGTTGTGGTAGAGAGAGCTGGAAGTGGTGAGGTAAGAGAAAATGAGAATGTTTTGATTAGTATGGAAGAGTTAGAAAAAGAGTATGGTGTTGTTGTTAATTATCCTAGTCAAAAGAATATAAAGTTAATACCCGGGAATTATAAAGTTGAGATTTATATGGTTTCTAATTATCCTGAAAAGATTAAAATTCCTGAGAAGATAATTAAAAGATGTGTTGAAGTTCCTAAGAAAGGAATACATGGATTATTTGGAGCGAAAGAAGAAAAATGTTTTGATACAAAAATTCCGAGTGTTGAATTAAGTAATTTTATTAGTGGCTATAGTAAATTTAATTTAAGGATTAGTGAAAGTGATTTGTTAAAAAAGAAGATTGTATTTTATGTTCCATATAAAAAACCTTCAAGTTTAGAGGATTTAAGTTTAGTGTTTGAAGGAGGTGAATTTACAAAGCCAAAATTTGTTGATTAATAATGAAATAAAACAAAGGGTAATAAAGTTATGATGAAAGTATATAGATTTTTAATTTCGGTTTTGTGTATGTTTTTGATAGTTAGTGTTCCTTTTGTTTATGCTAAAGAAAATAATGAGAATTCTCTTGTGTATAAAGATGTTGAAGGTACTAAGGGTTTGGTAAAAGGTTTTGTTGAGGAAGGAGAGTTTTTAGAGGGGGAAGTAACAGATTTGATAATTAATATTAAAAGATATGAACCTGCTGTTATAGTATCTTCTTTGTTGGAAGAACAAAATATTCCTGTTTATGCATTTTTGGGTGCTTTGCCTACAGAGGGATTAAGTTTACCAAGAATAAAAAGTATTAGTGTTAGTGCTATTGGTGGGAATAAAAGTTATCTTGTTGGTGGTGTTAGGTATTATAAACCTGTTGTTTATGGATGGGATGATATAGGCTATTTAGAGTTTAAAATTAAAAAAATTGAAAAAGAAAAAGATGTTCCTGATACAATAGATATTAAATTAAAAGCAAAGATAAGGTATGAGGCAGAAGTTACTTCTCATCTTGTTGGAGGAAGAGAAAGTAAAGAATTAACAGAAAAAAAAGTTATTAGTGAGGATGAACTTTTATCTGATCCAAGATATGTGTTTTTTGGTGGAAAAGGAAGAATTAATGCTGAAAGAATTTATGGAAAGACTGCAAAATTTGTTTTGTATGATTCTGAAGGAAAAATAATTAATAGGTTTAATGTTAGGGAAGGCAGAGAGAGTGGTATTTATTCCTTAGTAAAAGGTTCTTCTAGGGATGAAGATTTTGTTAGAGTAAGAGTTGATAAGATTATTGATAATACTCAGAATAGTGTTAAAATTAATATAGATGGTGTTGATTATGAGTATAATGTTGGAGATGAGATTTTAGGATGGAGAATAATTAAGATTGGGGATGATTATATTGAGTTAAGGAGTAAAGAAGGTAGAACTTTTTTGATTAATGGTAGAAAGGAAGAACAAGTTTTACATAATGTTAAGCCTAAGAAAGCAACTTTCGGAGACGAAGTTTTTGAAGATAAGGCTCTTGAAGAGATAGTTAATGGGTTTAAGAGTTTTGTTGGTTTGATTAAGGATTTTGAGGTTAAGGAAATTAAAAAAGGTGAAAAACCTGTTGCTAAATTTAATTTAGGTGAATATAGTGTTGGTGATAAAATTGGTAATTGTGAATTAGTTAAGATTGAATCTGACAGAGTTAGTTTGTATAATAAAAAGGAAAAAAAGAATTATGAATTAGTTTTAAAAGAGGAGAGGGAAAGAGGTTATAGATATGGATATTATAGAGGAGATTATTACTTAAGTGATACTTTGAGTGCTGATAAGTGTAATGCTGGTGGTATGTTGAATTTGGTAAGTATTGATACAAAGAAATTAGTTAAAATAACTTTGCTTTCTGGAAGAGGTGTTGGTTATACTGAAACTATGTTTTGGTTACATTTGCCTGTAGAAAAAAGAGCTATTAAATTAAGTACTAGAATGTTAGATAGACAAATTAATAAGACAAGGAAATTAATAGAGAAGCTTGATAAGAATATTAAGGAGCTAGATAAATATGTTGAGTATGGGAGAAAAGCTTGTTTAGTTACTGTTGGTGCTATGTTGCTTTATACTTTCATAACTGGTGGTCCTAAACCAAAGCCTGGTGCTGTAGAGAAAGGATTTAAGGAGGTAAATGAGAAGAGTGCTAAAAAGGCTGCAGCTAAGACAATTAAAAGTATTACAGAGGGAGGTGAAGGTGAAGGTAAATGTGGTGTTGGTTTTAAAAAAATTAGAGATTATACTACTAAAGATGGAAG
>CAZRVI010000009.1:0-23571 GCA_964603525.1 Candidatus Woesearchaeota archaeon
GTAAATACCACCAACATCCCTATTAAAAATAAAACTAAAATCCTAATATCTTTATCCATTTAAATAACCTCCTTTTAAATTATGAATTTATAGAATATTTCCCTATTTATAAAATTTACCAAAACATTTTTAAATCAATTACTTCAAAATAATCTTATGGAAGGCTTAATAGTTTCATTCAGAAGAGGAAGACACACACAATATAAAAATCAAATGATTATTAAAGTTAATAATATAGACACAAAAGAAAAAGCAAAATCATTAATAGGAAAAAAAGTAATATGGGTAACACCTTTGAAAAAAGAAATCAAAGGAATAGTAACAAATACTCATGGAAATAAAGGCTTAATAAAAGCAAGATTTGAAAAAGGAATGCCAGGCCAATCTTTATTAAAAAAAGTTAAAATTGAATAAAAATGGGATTAAGAAAAGGTAGATGTTATAGGACAAGAAAAAGATCTTATACTAGAACCTCAAAATTTAGAAAATACTCTTTTATAAAAACCAAACCACAAAATAAAATAGTTAAGTATGATATGGGTGACCAAAAAAAGAAATTTTCACATAAAGTTTCTCTAATATCAAAAGAAAAACTACAAATAAGACATAATGCAATAGAAGCCTCAAGATTAGTAATAAACAGAAAACTAAACAAGCTATTAGGAAAAGACTATTTCTTTAAAGTTAGAATATATCCTCACCATATTTTAAGAGAAAATAAAATGCTTACAGGTGCAGGAGCAGACAGAATGCAGCAAGGTATGCAAAAAGCATTCGGAAAACCAATAGGTTTAGCTGCTCAAATAAGGAAAAAACAGCCAATATTTACTGTATCAGTAGATGAAAAACATCTTAAAATTGCAAAAGAATCCTTAAAAAAAGGTTTCCCAAGACTGCCTGGAAAATACACAATTAAAGTAGAAAAAATTTAATTATCTTTTCTTCTTTACCTTTCTTTTAACTTTTTTCCTTTTTAAAGGAATTTTTCTTACAATCTTTTTCTTATCTGCATATATTCCTGCTACAGCAATAATTACGCTTGCAATCCAAATAGGTGTCCAAAAGAAACCTAATATTATACTTAAAATTAACCAACCTTTATATTTCATTTTTTCACCTCTTTTTCAGATTTTTCTTGTTCTTTACTAGGTTTTTCTGATTTAAATATTTTTTCTAATTCATCTTTTCCTACTTTTAAAACTTTTAAATTTATTTGGGCAATATCATTGTTTATTGTATTTCCTCTTACAGTTTTTCTTATTCTTGCTCCTTTTCTTTTTACCTTTTTCAAACCAACACTTCCTTTAGTCAACAAAATTCTCTTTCTCCCCATACCTGGAATAACACTTTTCATTGGAAAACCAGCATTATCGCTTCCACCAGTAATCTCTAGTTCATAACCCTTTAACCCAATTATATCTCCAGATATCTTTTCACCAATTTTTCTTCCAATTAACACATTCTCAATACTTTTCTGATAACTTTTACCTTTATATCCAATAACAACCTTAACTTCTGTCATTATATTCCCCAAATAGCTTTTTTCTTTCTTTTAATATCAGCTATTTCCTTTAAAATTTGAATCTCATTACCATTTAAATACTTTTTTAATTTTTTTAATTTAATAAAATCATCCTCAGGAATATCAGAATAAACAATATCATTCTCTTTTAATTGTCTTCCTATAATAATCTTAGGTACAGCAATAGCAATTTCATCATTTATTACAGCTTCAGTAATACTTTTACTTTCTAATTGCATACTTTTAACTTCACTTACTTTAGTGCCATCATCTTTCATTAAAGGAGTACCAGTTCTTAATTTGCCACCCAAAATTTTAACACCGAAAACAGCAGGATTACTTTGCCTAAACACGCATCCAGGTAATAAAATAAATTTGCAAGGATAAACTAATTTTTCTAAAGCCTTGCTTTCTAATTTTTTACTTTCTTTTTCTTTCCATTCCTCATAATCTTCTATAATCTTATAAATAATCTTGTTTGTAATAACTTTAACTTCTTTACTTGAACCAGAAACATTAAAACCCAAAACAACTCTTTTTAAAAGATCTTTTGAAGATTTAGCTTCCGCAATATCTTTCTTAGTTATATTACCAATCCCTGCTCTCTTAATTTCAATCTTATGTTCTTTTAATAATCCTGTAATAGCTTCCAAACTTCCTAAAGAATTTGCTTTAACCACAACACCATCTTTATCTGTTTCTATTAAAACTTCCTCAACATCCTTCATAACTTGTTTTTTATCTTTCTCTAAATCTTTAATAACAAGCAAAGGCATACCAGCAACCACATCTTTTATATTTGGAGCATTAATTTTAACACCAATAGCAGCACTTACCTCTTTTAATTCTTTTAGCTTGCCTTTCAATGGTTCAAACAAACTTTTTACCTTAGTTATTATTGGTTTTTCTAAACCACCAATTACAATTCTATCACCTTTTTTTATCACACCATCATAAATTATCACATCCATGCATAAACCCAATCCTTTCTCTTCTTTAATTTCCAATACAACACCTTTTCCTTGTCCTTTAACTTTAATTCTTAAATTTTCTTCTAAATATTTTTGTGCAAGCCCTGTTAAAATCATTAACAGTTCAGCTATACCCTCACCAGTCTTTGCAGAACAAGGTATAATAGCAATTTTCTTGGTATAATCATCTATCCTATCATACCTATCAGAATCAATATCATACTTGCTTAAATCACCAACAATTTCATAAATTTTAGTATCTAATTCATTCTTAGAAATTAAATCAATTTTATTAGCAGCTACAACAAAAGGAGTTTTATAAAATTTTAAAATCTCAATACATTCTTTAGTTTGATCCATAACACCTTCTTTTAAATTAATAACTAAGATAGCAATATCAGCTAAATTTCCCCCTCTTTTTCTTAAATTATTAAAAGCAGCATGACCTGGTGTATCTATAAACAACAATCCTGGAATCTTTAATTTTAGTTTCAATTTCTTTAATAAATCACCACAAATCTTCTTAATGGATTCCACACTTATACTATAAGATTTAATAGTTTGAGTTATTCCACCAGCTTCATGTTTCAAAATAGAGATCTCTCTAATCTTTTCTAAAATACTGCTTTTTCCATGATCAACATGCCCTAAAAAACTAACTACAGGCTGCCTTATTTTTTGTTGCATAGAAACCATAAAAAGAAGTGAATTTAAAAGAGTTTCGGAAAAAAATACAAATATCTTTATAGAACACACAATTCAAAAAAACCTATTGTATAAACTAATCAAACATGTATTCACCCAAAGGCGTTTTTATTAACCATTCCCTAAGATCTCTTAAAGATAAATATCTTGGGTCAACATAACCTTTTTCTATAAATCTATCTAATATTTCTCCGGATTTACGTAAATGTTCTTTAAAAGTCTTTACATATCTTCTCTCACGTCTTGATAAATTTCTATTAGAATTTCTTTTCATGAACATGCTTATATCACTCGCTCTTCTTATCCCCTCATAAAATAATCTTAATTCTAAGGCTTCTTTAAACATTAATAAATCTAAATCTTGAATTAATCCTTCTTTTATAAGTTCATTTAAATAATGATTTTGAATTATCTCCATCTCAAAATCTGGAATTGCTTTTGAAGGATTTGGATTATACATAAAAATTTGATCAACAATATGAGATGCTATTGACGCTCTTCTCCAATCAATTAATTTAATTTTTTTATCATATGTTACTATTATATTAGGAGCTTTAAGATTTCCATGAACTATTGTATATGGTCTAAATTCTGTCCAATCAAAAATATCTTTTCTTTTTTCACTTGGTCTTTTAAATATTAATTCTTTTCCCTCCTCCAAACATTTTTCTTTTTCTTCAGGTCTAACACCCAAATAATCCAAAATCCATCCAATTCTTTCTAAAAATCTTCCTCTATAGTACCTTCTTCCCTTTACAGGAATACAAAATCTTTCTCCTTCAACCTCAAACTCCACTTTAGAACTTTCATGAGAAGGATCAAACCCTGCTCTTTGTAACAAAATATAATTTGATTTAACAATATTTGCTAAAGTCTCTGCAATTTTTCTAAACATCTCCGGTCTTGTTGTTTTCAACTTTTCTACTTTTTCTGTTTGTCCTCTTTTAATAGCATGATCATAGCTTATTAATTTAGCTTCTAAATTATTACTACCAAAATCACTAAAATCTACCTTAGTACAACTTTCCATAACTAAAACTTTCTTTTTTCCAATTCCTTCTAATAAAGCATATATCCTAGGTATGTTATCACAACCCATATTAGATAACATCAACTTTAAAACATTCTCTTCATAAACAGCATCCTCAGGATTTTCTGGTATTTTAAGTAAAACAGGGAGTCTAGTAGAAGTGTTATAAAAAAATGTCATCTTTAAAATTTCTGCGTGAGGTTTAATTATCTTTTTCTTTCTTCCTTTAATCTCCTCTACAATAATTTTTTTTAAATAACTTTTAATCTCATTAACCGGTTTAATATTTTCTTCAAAGACTTCACTAAGTCTCTCTTCCCAATTTAATCCTAAAATATGACTTATTCTGCTCATTTTATAATTATTTAAGCATATGTTATTATACAAATATATTTATAAATCTTACTAATATAACCATTTTACAGTAAGTATATAATTCTCCTTAAATCTCTTATCTTATCGATAAGGCTTTTAAATTTTTCAATTATTAAAGGAAACTCCTGTTTCTTATGTTTTCTTAAAATCTTATTACAATTACACATAAGTTTTTCCTTTTCTTCTGCTTGTACTAATGCCATATTTATATCTTCTTTCATTACTGATTTAAAAGCTAATACATAATTTTCTTTAATCTCATTAAATAAATTATATAAGTCACTTCTCTCTTGTTTATTTAATCTCAACTTTATAAAAAGTCTAGCAATTCTTTTTATTGCATCACCTATTTCCTCAATTAAATCAGCAAGAAGCCAAAAATTTACAAGTTTCTTTGTTTCTATTTGCTTAGAACCCATATATCTTACAGCTTTAAATATTAAAAATATCAATCTATTAACATCCTCATCTCTTTGAAAAATATGTTTATAATTTATAATTCTTGAATTTTGTTTAGTATCTATTATAATGTCCCTTGTATCATTAAACATAGACTGAATAATCCTATCAGCTTGCATTAAAAATTTATTAAGAATAGAAAATTCTTTAATATTTATTGTACTAACAAGTTGTTTAGCAACAATTTTTTGACTTGTTTGTTCAAGTACCTCAAGGCCAATAAGCCTATGAATAAAATCCTTTACTTTCTTTGCTTTGATGTTTAATTCTTTTCCTATAATATCAATTATATTAAAACCATTTATATATGCTATAAGAATTTCTCTACTAATTCTTCTTGAAGATTTACCATCAATATTAATGGTTGTTTTTTTTATCTCTTCTATTTCTTTTTTTAATTCAGGACTGATAACTAACTCATTATTATTATTTCTAGAAATATAAACCATATCCCCTTTATTCAAATTATGTTCTTTTAACCATTTATGAGGTAAAGCTAGAACATGAGACGAACTTCCAAATTTGATTAATTTTCTAATTTCCATATTATCCCTCCCCAATATATACTTAATATATAATATATCAAACAAATATATATAGTTTACTATTATATATATTTTTAATTGGGGGATAAAAAAATGGAAAAAATCTATTTTGAGAAACAAGAAGAGCAGGATATTTACAGCAGAGGAGCAAGAGAACATTTAATAGAAGATGATGAAATCAGTGACGCTGAAGCAGCATTTATGGAGGGATACGAAAATGCTTAAAATAGAAATAGAAAATGAATCAGGAAATAATATACAACATTTTTTTACAGAAGAAGAAGCTATCAAAGAAGCTGAAAATAAAAAATGCATTGTAGCTTTTTATTAAGGAGGTAAAAATGAATAAAAAAAAGA
Organism: Candidatus Woesearchaeota archaeon; assembly: GCA_964603525.1. GTDB lineage: Archaea > Nanobdellota > Nanobdellia > SCGC-AAA011-G17 > JACPIM01 > CAZRVI01. The sequence goes on from CAZRVI010000009.1 coordinate 5,965, forward strand.
AGATTTGTTTACTATGTGGAAGTACGATTTTGGAACCTTCTAAAACAGATCCAAGAATATGCATTGACTGTGAAAAAGAAGCAGCAGAAGCTCGTTATTTAAAGCAATTATTTATTTAACTTTTCTTAAATCTGGCTACAATATCTATTAAATCCACATGACCTAAAAATAAAGCTCTGCAACAATATCTCTTAAGCCCTAAATCATCTAAAACTTTTTTTCTATCCTCGCCTTTTTCTACTCTTTCTTTAAAAGATTCCCATAAATGTCCAACAGGTTTACCACAACTTAAACATCTCACAGGTATAATCATCTTAACTTCTCCCTTAAAACATTATAAATTTTTCATAATTATAAAACAAAAAATACCATTTATAAACCTTTTGGAAACCTTTAAAAATCTATTAATTTTGGATTATAATATGACAGAGGATATAATTAAAAAACTACATCCTTTAGAAAGAAAAATATTGCCATTACTAAAAACCAATAAAAATCTGCATTCTTTACTTAAATCATCAAATCTAACAGAAGTAGAAATCATAAGAGCTTTACAATGGTTAGAAAATAAAAAAATCATAAAAGCAAAAAAAACAATAACAAATCTAATAGAACTTGATAAGAATGGTATTATATACATAAAAAAATCATTACCAGAAAGAAGACTTCTAGAAGCAATTAAAGAACCTTTAACTATAGAACAAATAAAACAAAAAACAGATCTTAATGAAAATGAAATTAATATAGCATTAGGAGTATTAAAAAATAAATTTGCAATTAAAATAAATAAAACAATATCAATAACAAAAACAGGATTGGAATTACTAAACAAAGGTTTCCCAGAAGAAAGATTATTAAGAGCATTGCCTCTTGAATATAATTTATTATTACCAGAACAAAAATTTGCTTATTCTAATCTTAAAAAAAGAAAAAACATAATCAAAACAACAGAAAAAAAATCAATACTAATAGAACTAACCGAACTCGGAAAAGGATTAGTAAACATAAAACCAAAAACAGACTTCATAGAAACTTTAACACCAAACATGCTAAAAACTGGTTCTTGGAAAAACAAACAGTTTAGACATTATGATATAAAAATAAATGTGCCTAAAATTTTTCCTGGAAAAAGGCATTTCATAAAGGAAGCAATACAATACATAAGAAAAATCTGGCTAGAATTGGGTTTCAAAGAAATGACTGGATCTTTAATACAATCTTCATTTTGGAATTTTGATGCATTGTTTGTACCCCAAGACCATCCAGCAAGAGAAATGCAAGACACAATTTTTCTTAAATCAAAATCATATTTACCTAGTATTTACAAAAAAATTAAAACTATACATGAAAACTCATGGAAGTACAAATGGTCTGAAGAACAAGCTAAAAAAAATCTTCTAAGAACACACACAACTTGCTTGTCAGCACAAACCATTGCAAAACTTAAAAAATCTGACCTACCAGCAAAATTCTTCTCAATAGGAAAAGTTTTTAGAAATGAAACTCTAGACTGGTCTCATTTATTTGAATTCCACCAAGTAGAAGGTATAGTCTTAGATGAAAATGTTAATTTTAAACATCTTAAAGGTTACTTAAAAGAATTTTATAAAAAAATGGGTTATGAAAAAATAAGAATAAGACCAGGATACTTTGGCTACACCGAACCCAGTTGCGAGATAGAAGTATTTATACCAGAAAAAAATAAATGGATAGAACTAGGTGGTGCAGGAATATTCAGACCAGAAATGATGAACGGTTTAGGTTTAAATGTACCTTGCTTAGCTTGGGGTCTCGGCCTAGAAAGAATTATTTCATTATATTACAACATAAAAGATATTCGTGATATTTATAAAAATGATCTTAAACAAATAAAGGAAATGAAAAGATGGATAATGTAATCAAAAATATTTATATTGTTCAAAGTCTTATATGTTAAAATGGTATTTGATTTATTTAAATTACATTCAAAAGAAGACACACCAATGGGTTGGATATGGGTAAATTTTAATCCATCATCATTAAAAAAAGAATATATTAAAATATTAAGAAATAAAAGTCAAAATAATATAGGAAAAATAATTAGTAAAAAACTTAATGCAGGACTTAGTACAACTGTAAAACATCTTATTAAGCTTAAAAAAGCTAAAGAAAATATATGGTTTCCTTTACCTATTATAAAAGAATTAATAAAGATAATCAATCCTAAACTTAAAAAAAGGATAAATAATTCTATTGAATTTTTAATGTGCAAACATGACATATATCAAAATAAAGTAAAAACTGTTAAAGGATTAAATATAAATTTAGTTAAATTTATAGGAGCACATATAGCAGATGGATATCTACAAAAAAATGGAAGTAGTTATAAAATAAAAATTAGTGAAGGAAAAGAAGATTCTATTAAAAAATTAGAAGAGTGGATTAAAACTACATTTCAAATTAAACCAAAATTTAAATTTATAAAAAAACAAAACTGTTGGTTATGTCAAATAAGAAATAAAGTAATAGGAAGATATTTAGAAAAATTCTTTAAAATTAAACCTGGAAAAAAGTTTGATATAGCAAAAGAACCTGAAATAATTAAAAATTCTTCTAAAGAAATAAGAAAAGCTTTTGTTTTAGGAGTTATGACTTTTGATGGTGGGGTAAAGACTAATGGGATAATATCTGTATCTTCTATGAGTAAAATATTAATAGATGATATTTATGAAGTTTTAAATTCAGATAATATAAAAGTTAATAAATTATACAATCCAAAGAAAAAAAGTTGGTTAATAGAATCCAAAAGTGGAAGAAATAAAAAATATCTTAAAAAGTGGTTAGATTATTTTGAACCAGGAACATGGAAATATAAAAGACTTAAATTTTTTATTAATAATAAGAAAGATTATTCAATAAATGAATTAAATTATTTATTCCCAAATCATCATCTTTCAAAAATAAATTTAAATGATGTTTATAATTCAATAAAAACAATAAAATCAGGAAAAATTAAAGATATTTTAAGAGAATTAAATAAAAAGTTTAGTATATCAAACACTACAATCTACAAATATTTACATATTTTAGAAAAATCAAATCTTATATCTAAAGTTCCCGAAAAAGTTAATGATGGAAAAAATTATTGGAGTGAAACAATTTATAATATAAAATAAACTATGGCTAAAATAAAGAGGTAAAAATGAAAAAATTAACATCACTCGGTATAGCTTTTATTTTTGCAGGACTTGTAGTTATTGCAAAAGAAAATCTTATAATAGGAATAATTTTGCTTGGAACTGGTATATTTTTAGTATCAAGAGAATGAAAATGGACAATATTTAAAAAATAAAATGCCAACAATAACTTTAAACAAAAAAAATTTTGAATCTTTACTAGGTAAAAAACTTTCTTTGCAGGAACTAAAATACAATCTTGCAATGTTAGGAACAGACCTAGAATCAATAAAAGAAAATGAAATTATAATAGAAATCTTCCCAAACAGACCAGATATGTTATCAGAAGAAGGTCTTGCTCGTGCTTTATCTTCTTTTATAGGATATAAAACAGGATTAAAAAAATATAAAGTGCATGAATCAAATTTTAAAATAAAAATAGATAATAAAAAAGTATCTTCAGTAAGACCTTATGCATCTTACGCAATAATTAAAAATATTAAATTTACAGATGCTTCATTAATCTCAATTATGCAACTACAAGAAAAACTCCATCTAACCTTTGGAAGAAATAGAAAAAAAGTTTCTATAGGAATCTATGATTTAGACAAAATCAAATTTCCTTTAACATACACAACTAAACCACATTCATTTAAATTTACACCACTGGAATACACTAAATCCCTAACTTTATCTCAAATACTAAAAAAACATCCAAAAGGCATAGAATATGCATCTTTAATAAAAAACTTCAAAGAATATCCTATATGGATAGATTCTAATAATTTAGTTTTATCAATGCCACCAATAATAAATTCTGACCAAACAAAGGTAACTAAAAAAACTAAAAACCTGTTTATAGATACAACCGGACTAGATAAAAATGCAGTAGAACAAGCATTAAACATTATGATTTGTGCTTTAGCAGATCATGGTGGAAAGATTTACCAAGTTAAATCTAATAAAGAAATTTATCCAAATCTAACACCAAAAAAACTAAAACTTAATTTAAATTACATAAACAAAATTCTTGGTTTAAATCTAAATGAAAATAATATTAAAAAATTACTAGAAAAAATGGGTTATGATTATAAAAATAAATATGTATATATACCAAAATATAGATCTGATATTCTACATGAGATAGATATAATAGAAGATATAGCAATAGCATATGATTATAATAATTTTAAATCAGAACTTCCATCTTTATCCACAGTAGGATCAGAAAACCCTTTTAACAATTTGAAAGAAAAAATAGCACAAATTCTAATAGGGCATAAATTTCTAGAAACATCATCTTACACACTAACATCAAAAAAAATTCTAAATAAAATGAACATATCTCTTAATTACATAGAAACAGAAAATGCAAAATCCCAGGAACATAATATCCTAAGACCATGGTTAATTCCTTCTTTACTGCAAGTACTATATGAAAATAAACACAATGAATATCCTCAAAAAATATTTGAAATTAATACTGTATTCAAAAAAGATAAAGAAGTTACAAGATTAGCATGTTTAATAACCCATAAAAAAACCAATTTCACAGAAATAAAACAAATTTTTGATTCATTAATGCAGCAATTAAATCTAAAATACGAAATTAAAGAAACAAAACATAATTCATTTATAGAAGGAAGAGTAGGAAGAATCTCAATAAAAGGAAAAGAAGTAGCATATATAGGAGAAATTCATCCATCTGTATTAACAAATTTTAACTTAAACTTACCAGTATCAGCATTCGAACTAAATTTAACAGATTTATTTAAACTATTATAGAATTTCTATAACTCAATACCTTCTTTAACAGCTTCTCTGATTATACTAATTTGTTTTTTAGTTTATTAAATTCTTCAGGAGTATAGCATAAAAAGTCAACAGGATAAAATAGTTTTTTAAATTTTTTAGTTCATCTAAAAATTTAATTTTTCTCGTAATTAATTTTAACTATCATGATAAGAAAAGTAATTTATTCACAAAATCATAAAAAGGGTTCTGTCAAATCTTCGGTTGGTAGAAAGGCTTAAATATTAAGCCTTACTTTTAATTTTTAATGAAAGAGTTTGATTTATTTATCAAAAGATTAATAAAAGGTGCCACAAATGTTCTTTTTAGAGATGTTATTAAGAGTTCATCTGGGTTTAATTTATTAAAAGTTGATGGAGTTTATTTAGAAGCGGTTCAAAAAATAAAAGAAAGTCTTAAAGCAGATTTAAAATCTATTAGCCAAAGTGTGGAAAAAAACTATAAAGGCAGGGCTAATGAATTAAGTAATTATTTAGAAGGAGTTCTCAAAACACATATAAACAATAAATTAAAAGGGTTTGTTGCTTCTATACCAAAGGCAGGCAAAAGTAAACGTTCTGCTGGTTACCCTGACCTAATTGTTGGATTTGATAAAGGAAAATATATTTATATTGAAGTTAAAACATATCAGAAAAAGACTATTAACTCAAGTTTAAGAACTTTTTATTTCAAACCATCCAAACAAGATAAGATTATGGAATCTTGTCCTCATATTTTAATTGGATTTGAAGTTGAAAGTCTTGGAGAAAATAATAGAAGCCCTTTTAAAATAAATAATTTTAAAATAATGGACTTGTATAATTTAAGAGTCACACTAAAACCAGAATTTAATGCTAACAATCCAATAATATATCGAAATTGTCAAGAACTTTAATTTTTAAACCATTTATTTAAATTATCCACACTTAAAATTTCCTTTGCGATATTGCAATATTCTTCATCGATTTCAAATCCAATGTAATAACACCCTAATCTCTTACTAGCGATCGCAGTTGAACCTGAACCCAAAAATGGGTCTAACACTACTAGTTTACCCTTATTTAAACCATGTAATTTAATACACATCTCTGGTAATTTAACAGGAAACATTGCTGGATGCATTTTTTTACCAGTTACAGTCTCATAAGGAATAAACCATATATCACCCCTATCTCTAATGTCTTCTTTAGCACTATCCCATCTTCCTATATTGCTTTTATCTTGATAAGGAACACCTATGCTTAGTTTATCTAACTTAACATCTCCTTTTTTAGTAAAATGAAAGATAAACTCATGACAATTATTAAGGTATCTCTTACTATTAACGGGCTTATAATGTCCGATATTTACATCTTCTTCTGGAACTGCAATTGATTTAATCCAATGGATTGTATTTTGTAGTCTAAATATTTTATTAATCCTCTCTGCTACTTTTAAAGATCTTAATTCATCTGATGGCTTATCGCCTATATTAAAGAAAAAAGAACCATCTTCTTTAAGAACCCTAAAACACTCTTTAGCAACTTCTTCCATCCAATCCAGATATTTATCAAAAGGCATATTGTCTTTATGAGAGTTATATTTAACTCCTATATTATATGGTGGTGAAGTAACAATAACATCTACAGAATTATCTGGTAAGTATTCTCTCATACCTTTAATACAATCCATACAAAATATTTTATTTTTAAAATCCTCTTTCTTATTCATTTTATATATCCTCCTTTAAATTCTTTTGATATTTAAAAACTTTGCTTTGTAGATTAGGTCTAGCCATTTATTCTTACCAAGATTAAGTTTAACTCCTGCTTGTTCAATAGGAGTTTTATTAATGCCTTGATGAATACGAATACAATTATAATAAATAACAAACAAATCTAATATCAATTTAGCACTTTCTTTATTCTTAAATGCTCTCATAACTTTTATTCTTTCTCTTATGGTTCCCTGTATTCTTTCTACAATATTATTCCTTTTATCCGTATCTGCTTTTAATTTAATCCATATGTTTTTATCTTGGCTTCTTCTCTTTTTACCCCAAGTCTTTCTAAATGCTTTTCTATAACTTTGTAAACCATCTGTGAATAAGGTTAATGGTCTATGTTTTACTTTTAAAAATAACATCTTAGCACTTTTACTATCTCTTTTAGTAGAATAATGAGTCGCTACTAACGTCCTTGATCCTTTATCAATTATATCCCAAAAATAATGTTGTTGCCCTTTACAATTTATGAATATCTCATCTGCATGATAGATCTTTGATAAATTTAAATCAAGATTTTCTATAAATGGTTTGATTATCTTTGCATATTTTCTTATCCAATTTAAGACAGATTGATGACTTACTTGATGATCTGAAAACTGATTAAAGTGCTCTACACATTTTCTTAATGATAAACCATTCATATAAAGATTTAAACAAGCAGTTATTACTTCTCGTTTATGTTTAGTCTTAAAGAATCCATCATCTACAGTAAATAATTGGAAACAAGATTTGCATTTCCATCTTTGCTTTTTTGTAGTATGATTATATCTCCACCCCCACTTAATAATATTTTCAGAATTACAGAATGGACACTCTTTCGGCTTTATAACCGATACATTTTTATAATTCTTTTTCCTTCCTCTACTTTGAGGTTTAGATTGTGCTTTGCCGTGCATTTTAGACCTCCTGATACCCTTCAGGGTATCAGCTTATTTTTTCTAAATCTTTTTTGAGTAAAATAGCAATACGAGAGCTTAAATTCATACCTTCTTGTTGACAATATTTTTGATACTTTTCTAATAATTCCTTTGGTAGTGTTATTGTGACTCTCTTATATTCTTGTTTACCCATACATATTAGTAAACATTAATACTATATAAAACTTTCGATTAGAGAGTTAGGGATTATATATATTCTTAATTATAACAATTATTAAAAACAGTTATCTTATTAGATTATTATGGAAGACATGACCAATATTAAAACATCAAACCCCCTAGAAGATTTAAGAAAAAAATTAGAAGAGAAAAGAAAAACGAAGGTTATTCTATTGACTATGGATGAAAGTAGAAATATAGACAAATATCTTGTTTCTCAAGTATACAATATGATGGAAAGTTTAGCTAAAGAAACCACACTAACAGATATTGATGTGATCATTCATTCGTGGGGGGGAGATGCAGATGCCGCATATCATATAGGAAAAATATTAAGAAGTTATTGTAGTGGAAAATTGACTTTTATAGTACCAAGATTGGCTAAATCTGCAGCAGCACTTCTTTGTTGTGCAGGGGATGCTATTATAATGGGTAAACCTTCTGAATTAGGACCAGTAGATCCACAAATTATTGATCCATTTAGAGGAGTTAGATATTCTGCTTTATCAATTAAGGACACTATGTTGTTTTTAGATAAAATTGAGAAAGAGTGTAGTGAAAATGAAGAAGAATGCAATAAAGTCATAAAAGAATCTATAAGAAATCTTCCATTAATGGAGATAGGAGATAATTTAAGAGCCCTAAACCACATAGCAGATTATCTCCATGAACTCCTTATTACCAGAATGTTTAAAGAAGAATATAAGAATGAAAAAAAGAAGACAGAAACTTATATAAACAATATTGTCTCTAATCTAATACAAGCACATTATTCACACGGTAAATGCATAGATAAAGATACTGCCAAAATAATGGGGTTGAAGATAGAAAATATCTCAAAAGAAGAATGGAATATAGTCTGGGATATTTTTAAAATATTTGAAAAAGAGGTATTAATAAAATGAGTATAATCTTAAATGAAGTTATTATTTCTAGAAGAATAAGAAGTATTAACTCTAAGAATCTATACTCTAAAGTTATAGAGATATTACAAGACAAAAAAAGTTTAACATTCCCAGAAATAGTAAAAGAGTTGAATTTGGAAAATGGAGAGCGGATTATATTAATTGATGTATTAAGAAAATTAGAATCTGAAGGGAAGATTAAAAGTATTAAAACCCAAATAACTACCAATGGAGGGATTAGTCTTACTAGTCGTTTTTTTCTTTGATCATTTCAAAATGGTTTTTATGAATTAGATCATTTATGGCTTTTAGAGGTTTACTCACCAACCAATAACTTTACAGAACCATAAAAAGAAAATTATATAAATAATAAAACTATATTAAAATTAATAATGGAGGTGTTATAATGAACAAAAAAGCTGTTGCTTGGGGAAGTCTAATTATTGGTTTAATAATAGGACTTATAATAGGTTACTTTGTTTTTTAAGGGAAACCTTATTCCCCATTCTTTTTTTAAATTTAAACAAAAATTTCTTTAAATCTATTTTTCCATTTTTAATTATAATGCCTTCTTTCTTTAATCTCCTAATTTTTTCTTCAACACCTAATTGATAATTTCCAACATAACCAGAACTTAACACAACTTTATAACAAGGATATTTTTTTAAATTTTTATTTTCTTTCATTAACTTACCAATATACCTATAAGATTTAATTCCAACAACTTTTGCTAGTTCTTTATAAGTTACAACTTTACCTTTAGGAATACTCCTTAATAATTCAAAAACCTTAACTTTTAAACAATCTTTAACCATATCATAAACAAAATATTTAAAACAAATAAATCTTTCTTAAAACACATGATAACTATTATACTTGCAGCAGGATACGGAACAAGATTATATCCTCTAACAAAAAACAAACCAAAAGCCTTGCTTCAAATAGGAAAAAAACCGATCATAAACTATATAACAGACCAAATAAATCATAAAATACTAATAGTAACAAACCAAAGATTCTATAAACATTTTTTAAAATGGGCAAAAACCCAAAATAAAGACATAGAAGTTATAAACGATAAAACAACTTCAAATGAAACAAGATTGGGTGGAATAGGAGACCTATATCTTGCAATAAAAGAAAAAAATATTAATGAAGATATTCTTGTTTTAGGTTCTGATAATGTTTTTAATAAATTTGATATAAAAGAATTTATCAATTTCTATAAACAAAAAAATTCACCAGTTATTGCTTTATATAATATAAAAGATTTAAATTTAGCAAAACTTTACGGAGTGATTAAAACTAATAAAAACAAAAAAATAATTTCTTTCAAAGAAAAACCAGAATTCCCAGAATCAACACTAATAAGCACATGTTTTTATATATACCCAAAAACATTTATTAAAAATATTATAAACTATATGAATACAGAAAATAATAAAGATGGTCCAGGTTATTTAATCCAGCATTATTATAAAAAACTGCCAATTTATGGTTTTGAATTTCAAGGTTTATGGTTTGATATAGGAACTATTGAACAATACAAAAAAGCAAATGAAATCTTCAAATGATAAAAACATAAAAAATATAGAATATGATTTAGAATTAGATAAATGTATAAAAGAAATAAAAAAAACAAAAGCAAAGTTTGTTTGTATACAATTACCAGATGGATTAAAAAAGTATGCAACACAAATTGTTGATTATTTAGAAAAAAAAACAAATTCAAAAATATTTATTTATCTTGGTTCTTGCTATGGCTCCTGTGATATTCCTTATCCAAAAGACATTGATTTATTAATCCAATTTGGACACTCAAAAGAATTATCTTAAAATCTTAATTTAAAATATTCTATACATCTATAGAAGGACTTAAAAATTAGTAATTATTTATAATAATATGCAAAGAAAAATATTAACATTTATTATTCATGGAAAAAAATTATTGGCTCTTTATAGCAAGCCACATCCAAAGCACGGGGAAGGAGGATGGTTTGTTGTTACAGGAGCAATTGAAAAAGGAGAATCAGCTGAAGAAGCAGTTAAAAGAGAGGTTAAAGAAGAAACAGGATTGTCAGTCAAAGAAATTTTTCCATTAAATTGGGGCTCTATATATAGATGGGAGAACAAAATTTGTGAAGAATATAATTTTGTCTCTTTTGTAGATTCTAAGGAAGTTAGGTTAAATGAAGAACATTCAAAATATAAATGGTTAAACTTAGATAAATTTATTGAAATAATTAAGTGGGATGATGATAAAAAATTTTTAAGGGAAGTACTAGAAACAGCTTTAAAAAAGAGAAATATTTATTCCAAAAATAGGATGAAAAAAGATTCAAACTTACTCAAACGTATCAGACAAAATACTAATAAGGGTCAACATTTCTTGATAGATTTAGAAATAACAAACATTGCAAGCATCTCTAAAAAAGATAGAGTAATAGAAATAGGTGCTGGTGAAGGAAACATAACAGCTAAGTTAGCAAAAAAAGCAGAAGAGGTACTGGCATTTGAGATAGATAAAAGATATGCTAAAATATTAAATACTTTAGAAAAAAATTGCAAAAATTTAAAGGTTATACATGATAATGCTTTCAATTACCCCTGGAAAAATTATACAAAAATTGTTTCTAATATTCCTTACCATATTTCAGAGCAATTAATAAACAAAGCAATAAAAGACGAAATTCAAGAAATGATATTAATTGTTAGTGAAAGATTCAAGAAAAAATTAGCTAAAAAACAATCAAAGATAGGGATTATTTCTAACTTGTTTTATAATATTAAGTTTATAACTAAAATAAACAAAAAATGTTTTTTTCCCTCACCACGAGTCAATTCTTGGTTAATTAAAATGAATAGAAAGAAAAAATTTTCTAACATAGAATCACTATTAATTTCAATTTTAAAGAGAAAAGGAAAATTAAAAAATGCTATCCTTTACTCTCTTGTTGAAAAAGGAAAAACAAAAAAAGAATCTAAGAAAATAATAAAGAACATGAATCTTAACACCCAAAGTCTAGAGAAGATGATGAGTAGATTAACTGGAAAATTATTAACTAGGTTAACCAATGAACTAAAACTAAAAAGTAATAGTTTCTAACTGTAAACTTAACTAAAAATTCTCAAAAACCATATAAACTCCTATTATTTCACTTTTCAGAACCAAGAGAGTACATCCAAAAGCTTATGAATATATATGCCAGCAACACATTTAAATTTATTTGGTTTCTTGAGGAGCTTTATTTTTTGCTATCCTCATTAACATTTTAAAATAATTTTTAAATGATTTAACAACCTCTTTGTTCTCTAATTTAATAGCCATTAATGGTTTAATAAAAAAGAAAGCCACAAAGTTGTCATTAATAAATGTTGCATTTGGAGCATTATATTCCTTAGGTAAGAACTTTAATCCAACATATTTCATCTTTCTTAATAATTTAATTCTATGTAAGTAATAATCTTCATTTACAAGATGATAAAACATAACTTTCCTCTTAATCCTTTCCATATGCCAATTGTACACCCAACTTTCTCCAATAACTCTTGGTAAATCCCTTGGAACTCCAAGAATATAAAGCTCCTTTGTATTTTCAATTAGATCCATTTGAACTTTCCTCACACCAACAATACCTTCAAAAACAGCAATATTGCTTCTTGGTTTTGCTCCAATTTGTAGAGTTTTTAATTGGGGTATTAATTTTTTAAGTTCTAATTCTTTTGATGTAAGCAAATTCATTAACTGTTCAGGATCAGCAGCTTCATAATATTTTTTTTCATTCTGAACAAAATAAGTAACTAGACCTTTTTTAATAAGTTTATTTAAGGAATCATAAATATTAGGACGATGTATACTTGCTAATTTTCCTATTTGAGAAGCTGCAGAAGAACCAAGTTTAAGGAGAGCAATATAAACTTCTACCTCATTTTTTCCAAGCCCTAATTCATATAATATATCTTTTTCCATTGTAGTTATATTTTATACTACTTTTTAAGATTATAAATTTTACTATTAAAGTTTATATACCTTAATTATGGCTTTTTAATAAAAATAAAATCAAAATATCATATTGGAAGTTAAAATGAGTCTAGAATTAATTTTAAATAACTTGAAACTTAAAGAAAAAATAAATTTTGATTTTGATGATATTAGAACAGCATACGAATACTTTAAGGAAATAGGAGAATCCTCGCTTTGTAAAGTAGAGATTCCTAAAAGAGGAACATCTGAATTTTATAAGTTGTTCTATAGCACATTAGTTGCTAGCTATGTTGCTGATTTTGTTGTAGAGTCTAATAAAGCTAATATCCTTACCCCTTCAGGACAAACCGGTTTATTTCTGATAAGACACCTACTACATGGATTTGCTATACCAGATAATGAAAACGCCGAAAATTTATTTGGACTTGATAATGGAGATATAAGTTATCCTATTCACAAAGTTTACTGTTTATTAAGAGATTTCATATCTTATATAGAACCACAATTTAAAAAACAAATTCAAATTCAAACTCTTATTTAGAATGACCCATAAAAATCCTGTCTGGAATTCTTATCTAAATACTCAGAGAACAGATCAGGAAAGGGTTGAACTAACTAGTGGGATTACTAATAGACTATTAAGATATGGGATAGACGAAAAACAAGGCTATGAGTTAGAGGTAAGAATATTAGATAAGTTATTTGAGGGGTTACCAATAAATGAAGAAATCAGAAGAGGGTTTGAAGCATTAAAAATTTTTATTCCCAGAGTTCCTGCTGAGATATTAAACAGATATGATACAGTTAAATATGAAATAAGTTCTTTACATTTAGATAATTTGATTATTGGAGCTTGCGGTTTATCTCCATTAGGAAAAGTAATTGCTATTAAGAAACCAACTATAAATATATGGGATACTGATTTAATAGATATAGTTTCATATAGAAATGCCCAAAACAAAGATAAACTAAAAAACTATCATATAAAAGAATGGGATTTGCTTTCAGAATTACAACCATCTTTTCTAAATGAAATTCATAGGGGAAAAACTGCTATTGTTGTGGAAGGTTTAACTTTTTATTTAGATAATCATCAAATGAAGCAGTTCCACAGAAATATCCAAAAATTTGCTATTAAAGTAGGTGCTGAACAGCCAGCAAAAATTATAATGGACTATTATATTGCAGATATTCCAGCAAGGCAAAGGGATATCGTAGTAAATCCTCAGCATCCTGAATGGGAATCTTTCAAGAAATTAATTTCTAATGTGCATGATAGCCAAAGAAGTTTCTGGAAATCAAGAAAAGAAGTTAAGAAATATCTTCGATCATTAGGTTATAAAAATATAAGAGTAAGTCCAATTTCTACAGTAGATAATGCCCATACTGTTTTTGTATTCGAATACTAAACTTCAACTAATGTAGTTATTTTAAATACTACTATAAAGAATTATTAAATTTACTATTAAAGTTTATATACAATATTTAAAATTAAAAAAGTATACCTTTGAGTAATTTATGTTTAAAATGCCAGAAGAAATTGATATCACAATTATAGGAGCAGGATGTATAGGATGTGCTATAGCCTATAAACTCTCTACTGAAGTATCTAGTACAAAAAATATTTTAGTATTAGAAAAAAATAAAAGTGTAAGAGGAGAAAATCAATCATCTAGAAATTCAGGAGTTACTCATGCTGGAGTTTACTATCCTAATAAATCTAAAAAAGCTGAATTTTGTGTAGAAGGGAATAGATTATTGTATGAATTTTGTAGTAGATATAATGTTCCAGCAATCCAATGTGGTAAACTAATTGTAGCTACAAATAAAGAAGAGGATGAAACTTTAGATGAGTATTTAGAAAGAGCAATTAACAATGGTGTTCGTGGCATAGAAAAAATAGCTGGTTCTGAAGCTAAAACTTTGGAACCAAACATCAATGCAATTTCTGCTTTATATGTTCCCACATCAGGAATTATAGAACCAACAGAATACGTCTCTAAATTACATGCTTTAGCATCTAACAATGGAGCAATATTTATGTTTTCTTCAGAAGTTATTACTATAGAACCACAAACAGATTATTTTAAAGTTACAATTAAAAGACCCCAAAGAGTTGAAACTTTCATTACAAGATTTTTAATTAATTCTGCTGGACTTTACTCTGATGAAATTGCCAAAATGGTAAATCCAGAGAGTAAATATAAAATTATGCCTGTTAGAGGGGAAGCAGCTAAATTTTACAAAACTAAAAGAAAAGAAATAAACATGAATGGTATGAATGTTTATCCTACTCCTTATTGGTATGATCCAGAAACAGGAGAAAGAATACCAAAAGAAGATTTAAAGAATTCTAAAAATAAATCACTAACTTTAGGTATTCATTTAACACCAACATTTGATTTATTAGGTAATGGGCATAACTATAATATAGGTAAAACAGTAACAGTTGGTCCAACAGCAATGCCCATAGCAAATAAAGAAGATTATGGTTCTAATTTGATTCCAGAAGAATTTTATTATGGGGGGATCAAAGAATTTTTTCCAAATTTAAGATTAGAAGATTTAAGTTTGCATCAAGCAGGAATAAGAGCTGTACTTGAGAACCAATATGACTTCGAAATTGAAAAAGACCCAAAATACCCAAATTGTATTAATTTAGTTGGTATAGATTCTCCAGGATTAACATCTTCATTAGCTATAGCAAATTATGTTGTTAAAATGCTTAAAGAATTAAGGAGGTAAAAATGAGATTAAATAAAAAATCATTAACAAAACAATTAAACAAAAGACTAAGAAAAAACCTAAGAAAAAAGAACCGGATAAGAAAAGATATAGGATTAGAATATTCAAAGCAAGAGTTTGAGGAAATGATTGACTTCTATAATGTGATTGCTATAAAACCTGTAAGTGAAGCAATCAGTTCTGGTAGAGAATGTCCTTTTAGAAAATACGGAATTGATGGGACTTATTATTGTAGGAGTGGCAGGATTGCTAAAACAATTGGCTGTCCTTATATTGATAATGAAAAAATTTCGGTACCAAAAGAAGGAAATCCTGACTTGATAAAAGACTTAGAAAATGACTTAGAAGATATATTAACATCACACTATTTAAAAAAGTTATTAAATACTCTTGGAGGACCTCATATGTCAGACGAATTTATATGTAAATATTTACCTTTACCTGAAGATTAAGGAGGTAAAAAATGAAAAGAAAACATTTCAAAATTGAAGATCTAAATAATTTTGCAATTGAAGTACTTAAAAAAGGTGGATATTCTGAAGAATATGCAAAGGCTTCAGCATTTGCTTTATTAGAAGCAGATAAAAGAGGAATATTCTCTCATGGAATTGCTGGAGGTACCGGTTTAGAAGAATCTGTTAAAAGAGCTGGTGCTGCTGGTACTGTAGATCCTAGTGCTAAGCCTAAATTAATGGAAAGCAAATATCCAACAATTGTTGTTATAAATGCAAATGGTACACCAGGGCATTATACTTCTTTGATGGCTATTGATAAAGTAAAAGAAATAGCAAGGAAATATGGAATAGGAAAAGTTTTTGTAAATAATGGTAATCATTTTGGTGCTGCAGGGGTATGGAGTGAGGAAATAGCTAAAGAAGGTGATTTAGTTGGTATTGTTAATTGCACAACTGCTGCTTGTGTTAAACCAACAGGTGATGATCCTGAAGGTATTAATTATACAAAAGGCGCTGGAACTAAATTAAGAACTGGAACAAATCCAGAAGCAATCTCAATACCCCACAAAAAAGGTCTTATCACTCTAGATATGGCCTATACAAGAATGGCTGCTAGTTATTGCATTAAATCTTTAAAAGCAAATAAATTAATGAAAATTCCAGGTTATGCTGCTGATTCAGAGTATAACTCAACATTAGATCCAAAAGAAGTCTTTACTTTCGATGAAAACGGAAGATTAATAATGTCTGGAAGTATTTTTCCATTAGGTTCAGAAAGTGCAGGATATAAAGGAGATGGTAAATTAAGAATAATTGAATTAGCCCATACATTTGGTGGTGGACCATTGAAAGTTATCCCATTTGGAACTAAAGGTAAAGATAGAAGAGTTTCACATGAATTTACAGCTTATACTATAGATTTCTTATTTGAAAGAGAAGAAGCATTGGAAAAAATAAATGAAGTAATAGAAGACTACGAAAGAAATTACTTTGGACCAAGTTCAAGATGGCCTGGCGATAGAGCACATGCTTGTATTAAATATGCAGAAAAAGAAGGTATTCCTTATTCAAAAGGACAAATCAAAACATTGAGAAGAGCAGCAGAATATGTTAATCTAAATTTAGAGGATTTACTTAGACCTATTAGTGAGAAAGAATATCCTATGGATTTATTTAAGAAGTAATTAAAAGAGCATTACAAACTTCAGAAAAGTTTATAAAATATGAAACCTTTATTAAGATATATCCAGTTGGGGGGAGAATGTGATTAAAAAAACCCTTTGCCTATTAATTATTTTAATTTTCTTACTTACCCCTATTTCTTATGCATATAACTTTAAAACACCTGTTTCCTCTCTAAACCTTACTCCTAAACAATTAAATAAAATAAATAAAAAACTAATATCTTCAATCAAACTTCAACCTTATAAAACCAAAACAATTTTGTTTAAAGTTAAAAACAAAAAAGATTTAAAAAAGATTTCTAACTTAATCGAAAAAAAAGGTGGCAAAGTAAAAAATAAATTTGAAGTTGGAAACATTATAAGCGCAGAAATAAGATTAGATAAAATTTCTCCAATTCTAAAGCAGGAAGACATCATAAAAGTAAGTCCAGAATTTGAATACAAGGCTTTTCTTGTTGATAGTATTGAAAGCGCAGATATAAAATATGCTTGGGATTCCGGATATAGTGGTAAAAATATTAAAAT
>CAZRVI010000010.1:0-22906 GCA_964603525.1 Candidatus Woesearchaeota archaeon
CGTTTTTTCTAATAGTAACTTATAAACTTTTTTACATAATTAAATATATATTAAACCACTTAATACTTAAACTTCCTCTCATAATTTTTATGATCCATCCATTCAAGGATTATAGAAACAACCAAAATTTCTTGGTTTTCTATTGAGTATAATAATCTCCAAGCACCAGGCAAATTATATTTCCATAAATTTTTAATATTGTATTGTTTTAGATAAAGTTTAGGTATCAATCTTTTCGGAATTTGAATACCACAAAAGGCATTTTCTTCAATATCTTTAAAAGCTCTTGTTAACCATTTGTAAAGTTTATCTTCTGAACTTTTTAAATTCTCAAAAGCTTCTTTTACTTTTTCATTTGCAAATTTAATCTTAGAAGATAATTTCATATTTTACTCCAAAATAAATTTTTATATTTAAAATGTTCTTTTACTCCTTTAGGATAAAATATCCATCCAATTTTTTCTTCAGAATCAATTGAAATTTTCTTTGAATATAATAAATAATCAATTATCACACAAAATGTTTGGTACATCATTTTTTTAGGTAATTTTCTCCAAAGCTGCACTTTAGTAAATTCACCATCATATTTTCTTATAGTTTTCTCTACCATTAACACAGTATCTAATCTTGGAAACCTTAAAATTTGTTTTAATTGCATTCTCTATTATATCAATTGATATAACTAATAATATTTAAATTTTTCTAGTCTAAGAACTCAAATATATATTTCCATATCTACTATATCAGGCTCATCATGCCAAACAATACCATGATAACCATGAGCCCCCCAAAAAGCATGTGTTCCGCCATGAGCATCTAATATATAATACCCTTTCTCACTAGGAATAACTTCTATATCTTTAATATTACCAACATCAACACCACCATAATCTTTAGCATCACCATAAGCATAAACATCCCCAATATTATCTACAATATAATAACCATTAGAAACCAAACTCATTTTAACAGCTTCTCTATTAATTAAATCAATACTCCCATACTCCTCAACATTCCCAAAACTATAAACCTTACCATCTTTAGTTAAAATATAATAACCATTATAATTAGTCTCCAAATCAACAACATTATCAGAAACACCACCATAATAGCTTGCATTACCATAAGCATAAACATTACCATATTTATCCAAAATATAATAACCTTCATCAGTAGTTTCTAAATCAATAGCTTCGCAATCACAATCTCCATAATGTTCAGCACCACCATAAGCATAAACATTACCATATTTATCCAAAATATAATAGCCATCCTGATTACTATTTAAAGCAAAAGCCACAGCTTTTTTCTCTTTAAAACCAGCTTG
The DNA here is from genome assembly GCA_964603525.1 of Candidatus Woesearchaeota archaeon. Classification (GTDB taxonomy): domain Archaea; phylum Nanobdellota; class Nanobdellia; order SCGC-AAA011-G17; family JACPIM01; genus CAZRVI01. The sequence goes on from CAZRVI010000010.1 coordinate 1,328, forward strand.
CCCAAAATCTTCTGCAGAACCAGCTCTATAAATTCTCCCATAACCATCCATTACATAAAAACCAGAATACATTTCTTCAACAACTTTTCCACTAAAAAAAACTTCTAAATTAGATAACAACAAACATATTAACAAAAAAATAATAATAAAAATTATACTTCCTCTATTTTTCATATATAAAATTAAAAAATTTATATTAAAAAACTTTTCTATTTAGAAAAATATTAAATTAAATAACAAAATTAGCAAAATAATCTTTTCTAAATATCTCTTAAAGTTGTTTTCTGCTTCCTCTACTCTTTTTTCATTTAGCATATTCAATCAACTCATAAAATTGCTCTACACCTTTTAAGATAATTTTATTTTTAACTATTTCTTTCCCAACATTAAATTCTGTTGTTTTCAGCATTTTAATAAATTCCTCGCAACCAAAATCAAGATAATGTATATTGAAAGGAGTAATATCTAAGATCATATTAAGTTCACTTTTAATTTTCTCTTCATTTGTAATTAAACATAAATCCAAGTCAGAGCCTCTTTTAGCTGTCCCCTTAGCATAAGAACCAAATACAACACAAATAAAGAAAGGATTTTTTATTTCTTTTATTCTTCTATATATTACTCTAAAATCTTTATTTTTTAAGAAATCTTTTTTTCTTTGATTTTCTACAATAAAAACACTTTCATTAAATTTAAAATTAAACTTTACTATTGAAGTATTGCCATATTTTTTAACATTAACAACACCTTCTTCTTTAAGCTTTTTGATTATTTCATAAGTAGATTTATAATTAATTTTTCTTTCTAAAGTTATTTGCCTGATACTATAATCTTTTTCTGGATTCTCAATAAGCAATCTTAATATATTCAATTTTTCATTTTTTTTATTATTACTTTTGGTAATAGTATTATTACTTTTAACCATAGTATTATGGTTACCCACCATATATTTAAAACTTTCTATTCAATAGTTTATAAACTATTTTAAAACATAACTCAAAAAACACACTTAATAATTCATTTACCTCTTCTATCACGAGCTCTTAAACTTGGTCTTAACTTCTCTGCACCCTTACCTTTATGTGTTAAAATTCCTCTTGATCTCTTACCCGCCGCAGTTAAGCCTCTATAAACTCTTCCTTTATGTTGTTTCTCACAAATCCATTTTAAATGTTTATCTTTTTTAATTACAGGATGATGTTTATCCACTAAAATTACTTCATACCAATAATGCTTACCATCCTTAGCAACATAATAAGAATTCAAAACCTCAAAATTATGGAATTTTCTGTTTGCTCTTTCTTCAGCAATCCATTGATAACTCTTACCAACTATTTTTTTTCTGCCCATTCTCTTTGGTCTTCTTCCTTTCTTAATTCTTGGTTTCTTCCTTCCCCCTCTTTTTACTCTTACCCTCGCAACTAAAATTCCTTGTTTAGCCTTATAACCCAACATCCTTGCTTTATCAATCCTAGTAGGCTTGTCAATCTTAACAACAGAACCCTCTTTCCTCCATTGAATCAATCTATCTCTCAATAACTCTTTTACTTTACCTTTATTTCTCCATAACCTATTAAAAAACTTAAAAAATCCCATTATCAAACTAACAAAAAACTAACTTTATAAAATTTTCTAAACTAAAAATACATATGTAAAAAAGAAGCTATTCCTGCTAACCCAAGGCTTATCATCAAAACTAACTCTAAAGGCAAAAATACAGCTAAAAACAAAACAGATATCATAATAAACAATCTTCCAATTGTCACATAAACCTCTCTAAAAACAATATAATCTAATACCTTTTTCTGCGCTTTATTATAAACCTTAGCCATAAATGGAATATCCGCCATTGTAAAAGACAACATCCCTAAAACACTCAAACCCAAAAACTGCCAGAATGTTCTTGCAAAAATTTTAACAAACCACACAATACCCTCAAACAGACTACCAGACCTTAACATCTCAGACCTATCAGTAATATCCGAAAACCTTCCTATAAACCAACTAAAAAATCCAGTAAATAATGTAGCAATAGAAATAATACTTCCTAACTCCAAATAGCTATTCAATATTATAAAAACAAATATAGGCCAAAATAACTGTACAGCAACCAATTTCATACCATAACCTATAAACGAAATAACATCTCTCCAATTTTCTTTTAAACCTTTTAATTTAAAATCATACCTGCCATAAACTTCTTTAGAATAAAACAAAGGAATAACAGAAACAAAACTCAATAAAGAAACAATAAAAAACAACCAACCAAAATTTAAATAAGTTAAAATAAATGCTCCCATTAAAGGACCTATAACACTAAAAATAATTGCAACCAAATACCAGATACCAATCTCTTCTCCTCTATGTTTTCTATCACTAAACTTAGTAAAATTGCTATGAAAAGGAACCCAAAAAAAGGATTTACTCAAACCAAAAACAACTGCAGTTAAATAATACAAATCTGGATTTATTTTTATTATATATAACAAACCATAAAAAATAATTAACAAAGGCATGCTTAACAGAATAGCATGTTTAAAACCAATTTTGCCTGACAATTTTGCTACAAAAGGTGTAGTAAAGCCAAAAATAAAGAAAAACAAAATATAAAACAATAAAACAGAAATAAAACTATATTGCAATTCATATAACAAATATAAAGGAATAAAAACCCCAATCATTGAAAAAGCTAAAGAACTAATAAAAATAAACAAATACATCTCACTTAATTTCTTCTTCAAAGTAAAATGAATCAAATGAAAATGATGATCACCCATTTTATAATTATTTAAAAAATTAAAAAATTTAAAAATATTCTTTTTTATATAATAAAGCTTTTAAATACCTAAATATCTCTAAAAAGTAATATCTTGGAGGTTTACTATGAAAGCTGCAATTGAAATCATTATTGGTGCTATTTTAATTATACTTGTAATATGGTTTATGATAACATCTGCTACAAACGGATGGGGTTGGTGGACAGCAACATTACAATGTATAAAAGGAGGAATTACAATTTTAGTGTTCCTAATAGGACTAGCATTGTTATTCTTTGGATTCACTGAACTTAAAGACTAAATTTATTTTTTATTATTTTATTAAAAACTTTCTAATACTTTCCAAAAAATAATTAATTTATCCACAACAAATAAATTTTTAATTTAGTTTAACACACACCGGCTCTGTAGAAAGTTTTTTATAATATTTTCTTATCATTTAAAATATGTTAATTAGTTTTAGAGAAGTAATAGATCTAATAATAATGTCTATGGTAATAGGATTTATTTTTTCTGGTTACATAAAAAAACCTAGAATAGGAATACAAAAAATCCATAAAAAATTATTTGATTGGGAAGATTTCAAATTTGCTTTAATAATAACAGTACCAGCAATAGTTCTACATGAATTAGGACACAAATTCACTGCAATGGCTTTTGGATTTGCAGCTTCATTCAAAATATTCTGGGGTGGCTTGGGATTCGGAATTTTATTGAGATTATTACACTCTCCTTTTCTAATTTTAGCACCAGGCTATGTATCCATACCAACAAATTTATCTCCAATAACAATGAGCATCATAGCATTTGCAGGACCATTAGTTAATCTAATTTTATTTTTTACAGCATCTTATATTCTTAATCACTCAACAAAACTAACAAGAACACAAGCAATTGCATTATACCTAACAAAACAAATTAATTTATTCTTGTTTATATTCAATATGCTTCCAATACCACCACTAGATGGATCAAAAGTATTCTATGGTTTATTCAAAACTATCTTCTAGACTTCTTAATCTTCTTTAGTTTCTTTAAAAATTTTCTATATTTTTTAGATCTTCTCAGCTTAGAAACAGTTTTTTTCTTAAGTTCCTTCTTGGGTTTTCTTTTTATTTTCTTTTTTATTTTTTTTCTTGCTTTCTTCTTAGGCTTCTTAGTTTCCTTTTTTCTTTTTATCTTTACTTTTTTTCTTGCTTTCTTCTTAATCCTTTTCTTTCTTACGCTCTTTTTAGGTTTTCTTTTCTTTATTTTCTCTTTAGCTTTTTTTAACTTCTCCTCTCTTGCTTTAATAACAAACTCCTTTTCTAATTCCTTCAAATCCTCTTTTAGCTGTTCAATTTCTTTTTTAATTAACATAAAACTCTCTTTAGTATCTTCTACATTTAATATCTCACCACATTCCTCACACCTAAAATTATGCTCTATAGCACTTCTTGCATTTAATCTTATACACCCATTAGGACATATATAATAAGACTCTTCTTTCTCATGCTCTAATCTTCTATTAAGATAAGCTAATTTATCCCCCTTCATCTCTTTAATTAACTTTCTAGCTAAATTCAAATCAAACAACCAATAATAAATATACCATCCTTTTTTCTTGTCTTTTTTTCTTATAAAATCAACTAAATTATGCCCCTGCAATCTATACAATATATTTCTTACCTTATTTACACTAATCTTTAATTTTTCAGCTAATTTAAATTCACTTATATAATCCTTATCAACCATTAACCTTATCAAAGGAACTGCTTCAGGACCAATTATTTCTGCAATTAACTCCTCAACAAATCTAACAGGCAATTTTTTCTTTTTAGGCATACTAGTAATTTATTATTAATATATTTAAATAACTTTTGTATCATATATTATCTAAAAACAAATCAAAATTTTTTAAAACACAATATTTATAAAGGAAAACTACATACTAAATAATATAAAGTATGCGAATGTCATCATAAGTAAATATATGATTAAGTATGTAAAAGTATGAAAGACAGAATAACTATAACAATAGATAAAGAACTTCTTAGCTGGGTAGATAAAAAAATCAAAGAAAAAGTTTTTGCAAATAGAAGTCATGCTATTGAATTCCTAATCAATCAGGAAAAAACAAAATCAAATATTAAAAAAGAAACATCATCAAAAAAAGGATAAAATGCAAAAAAAATAAAATCAAAAATGAGTAATATTACTCAAAACCAATTGGATAAACCTTTTATATACAATTGTATACATAATGTTAATATACAGGAAAAATGTTAGAAAAATTATTTACATCAAAAACAAGAATTAGAATTTTAGAATTATTAATTTTTAATCCAAATAGACAATTCCATCTAAGAGAAATTTCAAGAAAGATAAAAATAACACCAATTTATGTTAAAAAAGAACTACAAAATCTCAAAGAATTAAATCTAATATTAGAATCAAAAAAAGGAAATCTAAATTTATTCCAAATTAATAAAAATTCGCCTATATTCACTGAACTTAAAAATATATTCATAAAAACAAAATACTTTGGAGAGTTAATTAAAAAATCTTTAAAGAAATTAAAGATTGATTTTGCCTTTATTTTTGGCTCTTTTGCAAGAGGTATTGAAAGTAAAGAGAGTGATATTGATTTGTTTGTTATAGGTAATGTCAAAGAAAATGAATTATTAAAGATTATTCAAAAAATAGAAAAACAAACAGGAAGAGAAATTAATTATATTTTATGGAAAAAATCTTTGTTTGTGAAGAGGGCAAAAAAACACCACTTACTCAATGAAATTGCTAAAAACCCTATAATACTGCTTGTTGGAGATGAAAATGAACTCGGAAAAATCATCAAATAATATATGGGAAAAAATCAGGATAAATAAAGAACTTATAGAGAATGCTTTATCATTAGCTAAAAGAGATTTGAAAACTGCGAAAAATATTTTCGGAGAAAAGGATTATGATTGGTGTTTATCTATCGCCTATAATGCAATGCTACAAGCAGGCAGAGCCTTAATGTTCTCAAAAGGGTATAGACCAACAGGAAAACACAAACATGTTGCTGTTCTAGAATTTGTAAAATCTAAATTTGGAAGAGAATTTGCTGATCAAATGTTATTTATTTTTAATAAAACAAGAAAGAAAAGGCATATTGCAGTTTACGAGCAAGTGAATATAATAAGTAAAGATGAAGCAAGAAATGCCTTACATTGGGCCAATCAATTTGTGAAAAAAGTTGAAGAACTATTAAAAACCAAAAGATGAAATAAAAATGCAAAAAAAGAAAATAAAATCAAAAATGAGTAATATTACTCAAAAATGGGTAGATTTACTAATCCCATTTTCTAATAACTATTCTGCTAGATTATCTGTATCTGAATTAGCAAGAAAATCCAGAATCCCACAGCAAACTGCTTCCAGATTATTAAACAAACTTACTAGATCTAACTTAATCAACTACATAAAAGAAGGGAAAAACAAATTATTTTACTTTGATCTTGAAAAACAAACAACAAAAATAATCTTAAACTTCATCGAAAATCAAAAAGCACTAAAATTCCAGTTAAAAATAAGAGAAATTTCTGTAATAATAAATGAAATTTTGAAATATTGCGAAAGCTTAATTGTATTTGGTTCTTATGCTTCAAATGCTTTCAATAAAGAATCCGACTTAGATATTGTAATATTAGGCAAAAGCAATAAAGAAAAAATTAAAAAAATAAAACAAAAACAGATTATACAAATTAATGAACATTATGTTTCTTATAACGAATTTGCTAAGATTTTAAAGTCCAAAAATCCATTATCAATAGAAATAATAAAAAACCATATTTTGTTTGGAGATATTTCAAAAATTATAGATATTTTTTTGGAGAAGAGAATATGAACAAAAATAAAATAAAATGGTGCTTGAAACAAAACAAAGGGATTAAGTTAATAGAAACAAAACCCCATTTAAGCGAATCTTATATGAAAGAAGCAGATGAAACCTTAGAAAATGTTTTATCTACAAAAGGAAAATGGAAATTAATAACAGCTTATTATGCATGCTACAATGCATTTTATTCCTTACTAATGAAATGTGGAATAAGATCCGAAATTCATGATTGCAGTTTAGAGATCATGGAACTATTCGGTTTTGATTCAGAAGATATAGAATATCTAAAAAATTTAAAGAGAGATAGAATTCAGACACAATATTATCTTAAAGACATCATTTTAGAAGATGTAACACCAGTTAAAAAATTCATATTAAAATGTAAAACTTTGTTAAATAATTTAAATTCAGAAAAGGTTGAAAAAATTAGAGCAAAAATAAAAGAATTAATTCAAAATAATACTGAATAAAAAATGCAAAAAAAACAAATCACATGCAAGTTTTGTAACTCAATTAATATAATTAAAAAAGGTGTGCGTAAATTAAAAAACAAAAACAAACAGATCTACCTATGCAAAAACTGCAATAAAAGATTTTCAGAAGGAATAACAAGAAGACAATTTGATATAAAAATAATATTAAATGCTGTAAACGCTTATAATCAAGGTTATAATCTTAACGAAGTATGTGACATAATTTCAAGAAAATACAAAACAATAATAAGTAAAAGCTCTATACTAAGATGGGCTAAAGAATATTCTCTAGGATATAATGAAATAAAATCAAGAATAATTAAAAAATATGGGTTTAACTTAATCATAGGAAGAATCTTTAAACATTCAGGTTTGTTATATAACTTCAAATACCATAAAGGAAAACTAAACCTATTTTGTAAATTCAAAGGCTTAAAAGAATTTATAATAAACCTAAGCAAGGGTGTAAACAGCAAATTATTCAACACTTCTAAAAACAGATGCTCAAAAATAAAATCAAATGTAAATATAAATATAAAAACTTTTGATAACACAAAACTAAATAAAGCCATAGGTCATACACTTAAATCAATAAAAAGTAATAAACAAAGGCATTCAATAATAGAGGAATTTATGTTAAACTCTGATAGAGACACAATTGCAACAGAAGTTCCTGTCTGGTACTGGGACAAAAACAAAAATATAGGAATTCATGGTCACATAGATATTTTGCAAATTAAATATGGAAAATTATGGATATTGGATTATAAACCAAATGCTCACAAAGAAGATATTAATAAAGTTGTATCGCAATTATGGAACTATGCTCTTGCATTAAGCTTCAGAAGCAATATTAAACTAAAAAATATAAAATGCGCATGGTTTGATGAAAATAAAATATTCACATTTGATCCAATTAAAGTTAAATTTGAAGATTAAAAAATGTTAAAAAATCAAAAACAAAACATAAAATGTTAGAAAAATTATTCACCTCAAAAACAAGAATAAAAATGTTAGATTATTTATTTTTCCATAGAAAAGAAACTTATCTCAGAGAAATCTCTAAAGAATTAAAATTATCCCCAAGTGCAACTAAAAGAGAACTCGATAATCTTCTTGATTTAGGACTAATTAAAAAACAAAAAAACAAAATCATCCTTAATGAATCAAATACTATTATTGAAGATTTAAAGAGAATTTTTTTGAAAACAGATTCTATAAGATATCCTATTAAAAAAGCCTTAAAAAAAGAGAGAATTAAATTTGCTTTGATATTTGGAAGTTTTGCGCAAGCAAATTACAATTCAGAAAGCGATATAGATCTATTAATTATAGGAAACACAAAACAACAGAAAGTATTTAGGTTGTTGAGACCTGTTGAAAAAACAATAAAAAGAGAGATTAATCCTATTGTTTGGACACTACAAGAACTAAAGAAAAACAAGAATAAAGGTTTTATTAAAGATATAATAAAGAAAAATAAAATAATGATAATAGGAGATAAAAATGAATTTCAAAGAGCTATTAGATGAAAGAAAAATAGAAAAAGTTGAAAGAGAAGAATTTGTTCATAAAATTAGAACATTTGTTCATAAAATTAGAACAAATAAAAATTATATAATTAAAAAATAATGATATAAAATATATACCAATTGATACAAAATGTATAACAAAACTAAATTATAATAAAAATCAAAAAATCAAAAACAAAAAGAGGTGAAAAAACAGAAGGTGAAATCCAGAAAAAAGAAACTTAAGAAAGAGTATAATAAAAAGAAACATAGTAAGTATAATAAAAAGAAAAATCCTTACTTTAAAATCGAGTTATTGATAGTTGTAATTACAATTCTATTCTCATTATTCGGATTTATATTAATACAAAATAATGGAAATTTTGAAGGTATAGTAAATACAGTTGGAAATATAATAACAGGATTCTCTAGTTTCTCAATTTATCCTGAGGAAGGTTTTGGTACAACACCTATTAAAGAAGAAACCTCTAATGAAACCTTTGGATTGCCAATAGAAAAAGAAGAAGAAAAAGAAGAACCAGAAATAACAGAACAGGAATCTGCAGGCTTTTCAATACAGCCAATAGAAAATCTCTCTGCACAGACTGGAGAAGAAGCTGGGTTTGGAATTATGCCTATTGAAAATTTAAGTTTGCAAAAACAAAGAGAGAATCTCACAGAAAATTTAACAGAAAATTTAACAGAAATTGAACCTGTACCTGAAATTGCACCTACAGGATTTAAACCAATTAAATATTGTATAAAAACCAAAGAACCATCAATAAATATATTAGATCCAATAGGAACTTGTATCACGCAAACAGAAATTGATGTTTTATTCCCTTGTGTATTGCAACCTGACTTGACTATTGTTTGTGAATTAAATGAAGAACTTCTAAAAAAGATTGAAAATGCTGGTTATGATTTATCTGGATTTGAGAGTTCTGCTGGACTTGAAGGCTCTGCTGGACTTGAAGGTTCTGATGAATTTGGTGTTTTACAAGATCAGGAATATAAAGGATTTAAGATAATTGAAATCAGAGATAAACCTAGTGGTTCAGGAGTTGGTTCTGGTGGTGGTGCGGGAGTTGGTTCTGGTGGTGGTTCAGGAGTTGGTTCTGGTGGTGGTTCTGGTGATTTTGGGGTTGTTCAGGTCTCGAAGATGGAACGAATAGGTCTCGAAGATAGTGAGAATAGGTCTCGAAGATGGGAACAAAAATGGGTCTCGGAAATGGAACAGAAAAAGGAAACAGATAATGCTAGTGATAAGGCTGGTTTTTTGAGCTTTTGGAGAAAATCTGATTTTGAGAATAGTGAGAAATTTAAGAAACTGGCAGAAAATGCTGTTAGAGCTAGTTTAGAAGGAATTCCTTATTCTGGACCTCTCGGTAGTGGAGTGTTGCAGGTCTCGAAGATGGTGAAAATGGGTCTCGAAGATGGAACTAGGGGAGAGGGTGGAAATGGAGTGACATCAAGGTCAGAAGGGATAAGAGGGAAAATATTAGTCTTACAACCAGATTTAAGCACCAGAGGTCGGTTGTCAATCGGGTCAGCAACCAATGTATTCGAAATCACAGACTTCTACTACGCCACACCATACAATGTAAGTATCGATAAAAATGTAACTTTAACCAACCTACACACAACTCAAAATCAATCATACATGGTAGGATACTGGAAATTCACAGATAACGCAGATGACAGCTCCCCTCAAGCCAACGACGGCACAGTTTATGGAGCAACCCACATCCATGAACATTATGAGTTTGATAATAGATACGATAATATTAATATTGGTGATAGCTCAGAAGCACTAAACTTTTCTTCACAGAGTTTTACAATATGTTTATGGGTTAAAATTAAAAATTCACCATGGTGGTATATCCTATCAAAATGGGCATATAGTAAAGGGTATCATATTGGTTATGATGCAATTAATGAACAGATTTATGCAAGAATAGGAAATGGAACAGAATATCCTGTATATTCAAATTTACATGCTGTTCCTCTAAATAAATGGAATTTTATTTGTTTTAGATACACCTATGTAAGTGAAGGTTTAGATAATATTTTAGATTTATGGTGCAATGGTAAAAGTTGTAACAATAGCTTGGTCAATAATGCAGGTCCTGTTAAGAAAACAACAGCTGACCTATATCTAGGCGGTTGGGGTGGAAATTACTGTCCAAATATGAGTTTAGACCAAGTAATAATATACAACACATCCCTATCTTCAACAGACATAGCAAACTTATATGCAGATGGTTTATATCATACAGTAGATAAAGGAGATGCTTACATAGATGGCGGAGTTTTAGATTTAAAAAAATATAACAGAATAAGAGAAATTTACTTTACTTGTGTAAATGATTCCTATTCAAATTGTTCTTTATCATATAGAACAGGTAATTACTCTAAAATAGATTTAACAGACACAGGTTTAGTTTCATACTGGACATTAAACCCAGAACATATAAACACTTCCTCTCTTGCTGACGGATTAGTAAGTTACTGGAAATTTGAGAGAAATGCAGAAGATAGTGTAGGAAGTAATGATGGAACCTTATCTGGAAAACCGCAAATTACAAATGGAAAAGTCAAGTATGGTTATGATTTTGATGGTGAAGATGATTATATTGATGTAGGCATGGCAACTTCTTTTAATGTAAGCGAAAAATCTAATTATACTATTACAGCATGGATAAATCCAAAGTCAGGAGGTCCAAGTTATCAGCAAATAGTTTCAAAGGCACAAAGTGGAACGCCATATCCTTTCAGATTTGAGAGAAGTGGCACAAGTATTCACTTCATACACTATAATGGAACTAATTTACAAGATGCAACCATTGTGAATAATGAAATTGTAGAGAATGAATGGCAGTTTGTTGCAATGGTTGTAAATGACAGTAAAGTTACAGGTTATTTAAATGGCGTGGAGAAAAATTCAGGTAGTTTTAATATCATAAATACAGCAAACTCTAATTTAAAAGTGATGATAGGAAACAGAAATGGATTAGACCATGATTTCAACGGAAAAATAGACGAAGTAATGATTTTCAACCGCTCACTCTCAGCATCAGAAATCCAGCAACTTTACGACACAACATCAGGCGGGAAAGACTTAATGGGCAGGAACAATGGAACAGTTTATGGAACAGAAACAGGTGCTGGGTTGTTTTACAACGATTCTGGTTTAGAGTTTGATGGTGATAATGATTATATTAATGTTTCGGATGACAATCTTGATGAAGTTATTGCTGATGAACTTACTTTAATTGCATGGTATTATAGAGCGGATGATGCATATTCACGTCCTGTTTTTGGAAGATATAAGGCTTCAGAATATAAAGGATTTATAATGGCAACCTATTCAACTCCAAGAGTTATATTTTATTTAGGTAATGTATCTGGAACTTGGACTGATTGTTCTTATGACCCAACAACTACATTAACTGGAAGATGGGTTTTTACTGCAATGACATATAATGGAACTAAACGAGAAATGAAAATTTATGAAAATGGGGTTCTTAAACAAACCTGTTCTAATAAATTAGGTGGGAATGTATCATTTCCATCAACTCCTTTAATGATTGGAACACGTGGGGATTTAAGTGAAAAATTCAACGGCACAATAGACTCAGTAGCAATCTACAACCGAAGTTTATCAGCACAAGAAATACAAGATTTATACTTAAAATGGTCATCTTGGAGTTCAAAAACATACTCATCACCAGTTTATATTAATACAAACAACAGAACATTACAATATAGAGTTTATTTAGAATCAAGCAATACAACAAGCACACCAACACTAACAAATATTAGTTTATTTTATAATAATACAGAACCAACACAATCAGAACCATTCATAGGTTCCCATATATCATATAATTCACCTTTAAACATAGATAATAATATAGTAGGTTACTGGACATTTGATATAACAAACTACACAAACTGGGCTGTAGACACAACAGGAAAAAACAATGGTACAGTTTATGGTGCTAAACACACAGAAGAAGGTCGTGTAGGTAAAGCTTATGAGTTTGATGGGAGTGATGATGCTATAGACGTAGGTATGGCTACCTCTTTTAATGTAAGTGAGAAATCTAATTATACTATTGTAGCATGGATATATCCAAAATCAGGAGGTCCAAGTTATCAGCAAATAGTTTCAAAATCACAAAGTGGACAAGCATATCCTTTCAGATTTGAGAGAAATGGTGCAAGTATTCACTTCTCACATTATAACGGAACTAATTTACAAGATGTAAACATTGTGAATAATGAAATTGTAGAGAATGAATGGCAGTTTGTTGCAGTAGTTGTAAATGATAGCAAAGTTACAGGCTATTTAAATGGCGTGGAGAAAAATTCAGGTAGTTTTAATATCATAAATACAGCAAACTCCAATTTAAATGTGATGATAGGAAATAGAAATGGATTAGACAAAGATTTCAACGGCACAATAGACCAAGTAATAATCTACAACACCTCTCTAACAACACAAGAAATCCAAGAAATATACAACACAACAAGAGGAAAATACACCTTTAATTATAATGATATAGCATGCTCTCCAAATTCAACCTCAGATTTAGATTCTGATAATCCTAAATATATTTATAATTGGTATAAAAATGATAATCCAATACTTGTCTTAAATATGCCTTTTGAGGCAAATGGTTCTGAAAGCATAGTTGCTAAAGATTATTCTGATTATAGAAATCATGGAACAATTAATGGAGCAACTTTCAAAAGTACTGGTGGCTATGATGGATTTGGAGCTTATGAGTTTGATGGTTCTGGTGATTACATAACTGCAAATAGTGTTACTGCTGATTTGGAAAATAAAAATATGACTGCATCTTTCTGGATGAAATCAGGTGAAGCTTCAGGAGTATCTTTCTTTGTATCTTTCCATGATAGTTCAGGAAATAACAAACTATTAATAGGACACAACTTAAATAATAGATTAAGTATTCATAATGGAACAACTTGGGCAGGAACAAGTTCTGCTGCAGTTATTGATAATAATTGGCATTTCATCACTATAGTTTTTGATACATCTTCAGATAATGTAAGTGCTTATATTGATGGTAATTATGATTTCTCAGCACCATGTTCTAATGATTTTGTTTCAACAGATAAATTCACAATAGGAATGGAATGGGATGGTGCAACACCAAGTGATTTTTATAAAGGCATCTTAGATGAAATTTTAATCTACAACCATGCCCTAACAACAGAACAAATAAAAGCCCTATATGAAAACAAAACAAACACAATAGTAAAACAAGAAACATCTGAAGCAGATACCTGGAAATGTTCCTTAACTATTAATGATAAATATGAAGACAGCACAACATATAATACAAGCTCCTTAACAATAAAATCAGCACCAGAAATAACATCCTTAATAGGTTCCCATATCCCGGTTAATAATAGTTATATGGTAGGCTATTGGAGATTTGATAATAATGCAGATGATTATTCACCACAAGGAAATGATGGTACAGTCTCAGGAGCAACACATAGTATGGAAGGAAGAGTTGGTAAAGCTTATGAGTTTGATGGTAGTGATGATTATATTGATTTAGAAAACAAGGAATCATTAAACATAACAAGTAAAATAACCATTACCGCTTGGATTAAACCTAGTATAAACAATTCAAATCCAGCAGCAATAGTTGACAAAACTCAAGAAGACTGGAAAGGTTCCTATAGAAGGCAAACATATAGATTATGGTTAAATCCTAACAATTATCCATACTTTAGAATTTCTACAAAGGATTACCAATATGGAACTGGCTCTCATTACACTGCACAATCATCAAATGCTGTTTTTGCAAATCAATGGTATTTTATAGCTGGAACTTGGAATGGAACTCATGTCAATATTTATGTTGATGGAATTCTTAAAACTTCAACTTCTTGCACGGAAAGTTCTTTTAATTTTAATGATGCTAATGTTACCATTGGAGCAAAATGGGATGAATCTTCATCATCTATAGAAGGTGAATTCAACGGCACAATAGACGAAGTCCTAATCTATAACACATCCCTATCATCAACACAAATACAAGAAATATACAACACAACAAGAGGAAGATATGCTGTTGGTTCATATAGAGGAGTAAGAACTAATTACGATTTAGGTTGTGGTCTTAATACATCTGACTTAGATTCTGATAATAGAAGCATGTATGAAATAAGATGGTATAATACTGATGTTTTACAAACATCTTTAACAAACTATTCTGATATAGAATCAGGAAATACTAGTAAAGATGAATACTGGAAATGTGAAGCTAGAACTTATGATGGCTATGAATGGAGTGTTTGGGATAATTCAAGTGTATTGTTTATTAATAACACAGCTCCAAAAGTAGATTTAATTTTACCAACAAATGAAACCTCATCAGAAAACAGAAACACAACATTTTATTATAATGTAACAGATATAGATAATTTAATACACAACTGCTCATTATGGATATCAGATGCAGATTCATCAGAACTAAAACTAAATCAAACTAATTCCTCTAAAATACAATTAGGGCAGAACAACACATTTAACATACAAAATCTAACAGTAGGTTATCATTTATGGTTAATATCCTGTGAAGATGACGAAGCTCTAGAAACAAATTCAACAACAAGGTATTACACAATCTCAAATGACTATCCAAATATTATTTTAATCTCACCAGCAAATGACACAATACAATATGATGCAGAAGATGTTTTCCTACCAACAAACTTTAAATTCAATGTATCAGATCAGGATATAATAGCAAACTGCTCTTTAATTATCAACTCAGAAAAAGTAGCTCATAACACATCTAAAATATATAAAACAAAAACCCAAACAATATCATACACTATAAGCTCTAATGGACAATATCTATGGTCAATAAATTGCACAGATTCTATGAGTAGAGAAAACAACTCAATAACAAGAACATTAACAATAAAAAGACCATCAACCCCTCCAGCATCAGGACATGGATCAAGCTCAGGAGCAGGCTCTAAAGGAGGAACAGGCTCACAAATAACAAATATAGAACAAACAGAACATGGAATGATTTACACTATACCATCACTAATAACACCAATTGAATTAAAACCAATAACACCAACACAATACATATCATCAATAATAATACATCCAGCAAGAGAAACCTCAGATGTTAAAATATCTATACAGGAATTACAAAACATACCAGTACCAAAACCAGATACAGACATAATAAAATTCATCAAAATAGAAACACAAAATCTTCCAAACTCAGTATTATACCAAGCAATAATCAAATTCAGAGTTTTCAAATCTGAAATAGTTAATGACATACTTGAAATGCAGCATTATGACAATTCAAGATGGAGAAGATTACCAACAAAATTAATAAAATCAGATGATATATTCAATTATTATGAAGCAACAACCACATCATTATCATACTTTGCAATCACAACCTCAAAACCAACATACCAAGAAAAAGTAGCAGAAACAATATTCCCTCAACTAAAAGTAAGGCTTAAAAAATTAACAAGATTAACCAAAAAGGAAATTTTATTATATGCAGTATTACCATTAGCAATAATAGCTCTAATCCTAATTTTATTAATAAAGTTTATTCATAAAAAACTTCATAAACACAAAAAATTAAGAAGATTTATTTTCATAGCAGTACCATTAATCATAATAGGCTTATTCATACCTCTAGAAAAAGATATTTTACTATATGCAGTTTTACCTTTATCAATAATAACAATAATACTTTACTTAATTATACATTTCTTAATTAAGTTTATAAAAAAGAGAAAGGTTTAAATTATTGTATTCTATAAAACTTAAAAATGGAAAAATTAATTTATTTGGATACAAATATTTACTTAGACTATCTTGAAAATAGAACTGATAAATTAAGACCTTTAGGAGAATTTGCTTTTCAACTAATTAAAAGAGCAATTGAATGTGAATTCAAAATTATAATTTCTTCTCTTATTATAGATGAATTAGAATACAATAATTATTCAAAACAAATCAAAAATTTAATTAATGATTTAAAAGAATTAAATAAACTAATTTACACTGAAGAAACTAAAGATGATGAACAAAAAGCAAGAAATTTAAAACAAAAATTTAAAACATCCTTAAATGATACTAAACATGCTGTAATTGCACAAAGAAGAGGAGCTAAGTTTTTAGTTACAAGAAATATAAAAGATTACGGAGAACTACAAAATTTAGTTAAAATAAGATTTCCTGAAAATCTCTAAATTTTTAAATGTTCTAAACTATATTTTCTTGTTATTTCTTTTGCTCTTTCTGGTGTATGCTCTTCTGCTATTCTCTCTTTTATTTCTTTTGTAAAAAGTTTTCTTTTTTTATTTTTTGTACTTCCAAAACTTTTTCTTAAATTAAATAAAGCTCTTTGTTTTTTAATCTCTAAAACTGCATGTCTTATACTATCTTTAATAAATTCTTGAAAATTAGCATACTCCCCCTTACAAATTTCTTTTCCTTCTTCAAACAATTTTTCAGGTAATCTCACATTAACAAGTTTAGTTTTCACAATATCACCCTAATATCAATAAAATATCATTATTAATAAACCTTTTGGTATACTAAAAATTAAGAAGATTCATCTTCATAGCAGTACCATTAATCATAATAGGCTTATTCATCCCTCTAGAATAGGATATTCTTGTATATGCAGTTTTACCATTAGCAATAATAACAATAATACTTTACTTAATAATACATTTCTTAATTAGGTTTGTAAAAAAGAGAAAGGTTTAAATATAACAAAAACATTACAAATAATAGTGAAAAAATATGAAAATAATTGGTTATAAAATTAGACCAAGTAAACATTTTATTTTAAGCTGGATGAGAAAATGGAATTATGATATTTATTCACTAAGAAATGCTTTAGAAAATGCATATAAAGTTGATAAGGTTGGAAAACACAAATATGAAGCTTATATCAGAAAAAAAGGAAAAAGTAGAAAAATTATATTTATAAAAGATGAAGAATATAAAGAAATTTTTATTATAACAGGAGCAGAAGGAAAATGAAAAAATGTCCAATTTGTGAAAAAGGAAATTTGGTAAAAGTAGATGATATTATACTTGAAGTAGAAGGATATATATTTATAGTCAAGGGAGAAAGATGTAATAATTGTAATGAAGAATTCCCTTATGAAAAAGAAACACAAAAAACTATTGAAACAGCAAAAAAATTAGGTATTTGGCCTGAACCACTAAAACTTTATAGACACTTATCAAAGAGCGGTGGTGGCTTAATATTTAGAATCCCTGCAGATGTAGAAAAGCAACTTAAACTAAATGAAAAAACTGAAATAGAAATAACAAAAGTAGGTAATAAAATTATAATAGAACCACATAATTAAGTAAACCAAATTTAAATAATAATCATAATAGGCTTATTCATCCCACTAGAAAAAGATATTTTACTATATGCAGTTTTACCATTAGCAATAATAACAATAGTTCTATATTTAATAATACATTTCTTAATAAAATTTATAAAAAAGAGAAAGGTTTAAATAGTATAAGTTTTATTAGTATAAATATGATTATACAATTTAAAAATAGGAAAAAGGAGCTTAAAGAATTAAGGGATGTCATAAATTCAAAAAAGTTTGAAATGTTTATTATTTATGGTAGGCGGAGAATTGGAAAAACCGAGTTAATATTAAATGCTACCAAGAATAAAAAAAGGATATACTACCTTGCTACCAGAGAAAATAATCTAGAAAGATTTTACAACACATGCTTAAAACATGATAAAGAAATATCTAAATTAAAAAAAGATTGGGAGGTCTTATTTGATTATTTGAAAGATAAGATTGATATATTTATAATAGATGAATTCCAAAATATGATTTATGAAAACAAGAATATCTTAAATATATTTCAATCCATTGTTGATACAATCCTTAGATATTCAAAAACTAAATTATTCTTATTGGGATCATCTATATCCATCATAACTTCAAAAATTTTAAGTTATCAAAGCCCATTATATGGTAGACGCTCTGGTTCAATAAACTTAAAACCAATTTCTTTTTTTGAACTTAATAAATTTTTTCCTAAAGCAAATATAAAACAATTAGTAGAAATTTATGGTTTTGCTGATGGAATACCTTTTTATCTTATTAAAATAGATACAAAATTTTGGAAATGGTTAAAATATGAATTAAAAAAAGAAAAAACTTTTTTAAGAGATGAAGTTGATTTTTTAGTGAGATATGAATTTGATGATCCAAGCACATATAAGTTAATTCTCGAAGCGATTGCTAATGGAAAAACAAAATTAAATGAAATAAAAAATTTTATGAAAATAAAAAGAACAGATTTAACACCTTATTTAAAAAATCTTATAGAAATAGGCTTTGTTAAAAGAATTGTTCCAATTAATGAAAACTTAAAATCAAGAAAAGGCAGATACTATCTTTGTGATAATTTTCTAAAATTTTGGTTTAGGTATATTTATCCAAATCTAAGTTCTTTAGAAGAAGGAGTATTTGATGAAAATATTATAAAAAAAGACTATAATAATTATTTAGGACCAATCTTTGAAGAAATTTGTAAACAATTTTTAATTAAAACTAGACTACAAAATTTTACAAAAATAGGTAAATGGTGGCATAAAGATAAAGAAATTGATATTATTGCACTAAATGAATTAAAAGGGAAAATCTTATTTTGTGAATGTAAATGGAAAAACAATGTTAATCCAAAAAAAATATTAACAAATTTATTGGAAAAAGCTAAATTTGTAGAATGGAACAATGAAAAAAGAAAAGAAGTATATTGTATATTTGCAAGATCATTTACTAAAAAAATAAATAAATTCAAAAATAAAAAAGTTTATTGTTTTGATTTAAAAGATATGGAAAAACTAAATAAATAAAAAGATCCTAATAACTGAAGCATTTTTATAAACTAAATGATTTAGTAAAGATAATTCTTCCAGAAAACCTATAACCCAAACCTTTTAAATAAATTTTTTTGTTCATCTAGATTATTAAAAAGTTCCATAGCTAATTTATCTTTTTCTTTCCTTGTCAATCTTCTAATATTCTTAAAGGAACCATAAAGTTTTTTTAATGATTTAAGTGCTTTTTGTTTATTATATTCATATATTAATCTCCTAATCGCCTCTTTAATAAACTCTTGAATATTAGTAAAACCAAAACTCTCTTTAATTTTTAAGGATTCCTTATATAGCATCTCTGGTAATCTTAAATGAATTGATTTATCTTTCATAATACCCTTAGGTACCTGTAGGTATATAAATATTTCTATTATAAAATACAAAAACTAATAACCTTCATTTTTATAACAACACCATTAATCATAATAGGCTTATTCATCCCACTAGAAAAAGATATTTTACTATATGCAGTTTTACCATTAGCAATAATAACAATAATACTTTACTTAATTATACATTTCTTAATTAAGTTTATTAATAAAAGGTCATAATTTGTAACTTAATAACCATTTCCATAATGGTATAAATTTAATTTTTTTATTTTCGATTTTCTCTTCTGCTTCATAGTCTTCAGTTATAACAAGCAGATTATTACATTTTAACTCCCTGCTTGCTTTTAATAAAGCTCTTACTTCTCTTTTTTTAGTATCATTATCATTTAAATCATAACACACTTGAATCAATTGTTTTATTTTTAAACCACTTTTAACAATAAAATCTACTTCATTGTATTGTTGATCATGCCAATAAAACATCTTTGTTAATAATTTACTTCTTCTAAGAAGCTCTACAGCAACCGCATTCTCGTACAATCTTCCAAAATCTTTACTAAACTTGAACCCAATAAAATTTGCGATGCCTGTATCAATACAATAAATTTTTCTTGAATACTGTAACTGATCTTTAACTTTAAAGGAAAAAATTAAATTATCAAAAAAAAGAAATGCATTCTTTAAAAAATAAAAATAATTTTCTAATGTTTGAACAGATATTTTTATCCCCCTTGATCTAAAATATTTTGCCATCTTATTAAAGCTCAGCCTATTAGAAACATTACTAGACAAATAATATACAAATTCCTCTAGTATCTGCTCTTTTCTTATATCTCCTCTGCTTAAAACATCTCTCGAAAGAATATCACTAAAAAGTTGGCTTAATATCTCTTCCTTTTTATCTGACAATACAACCTCAGGAAAACCACCATACTTAAGATATTCTTTCAATAATACTCTTATTCTTACTTTATTTTTAAAATCAAATTTCCCAAATTTAAATTTTTTAAATCTAAGAAACTCTTTAAAACTTAAAGGAAAAACATATGTTGTCAAATGTCTTCCTGTTAATAATCTTCCATAATCTTTACTTAATAAGTTTGCACTTGAACCTGACACAAATATTTTTATCTTTCCCTTATAATCATCATAAATGCTTCTTACAAATTTTTCCCATCCGTTTATTCTTTGAATTTCATCTAAAAACAAATATATTTTTTTATTTTTTTTAAGCAAATTCTCCTCATGAATAAACTCTACAATATCATTAAAATATTTTTCTCTTAATGGTAAGAGCTTTCTATTCTCAAAATTTATAAAAATTGTTGCTCTTTTACCAAACTTTTTAATAAGACTATTTAATTTTCCGAACATCAAAAACGTTTTTCCAGATCTTCTTATCCCAACTATATCGTTTATCAAATCTGTTTTCATATCAAGTGAAATGTCTCTATCTACTACTTTAGGAAGTTCCTTTTTCCAATATTCTCTAATTATTTGATTAATCATATTATAAAATATACTTAATAATAATTATAAAGCATAATTAATGATATTTAAATCTTTCGATTGAAGTGATTTTCATAGCAGTACCATTAATCATAATAGGCTTATTCATCCCACTAGAAAAAGATATTTTACTATATGCAGT
>CAZRVI010000011.1:0-19610 GCA_964603525.1 Candidatus Woesearchaeota archaeon
AAGAAAGAGAAGAAAGAATTAAAGCATCACCAACTTTGCTTGAAGTTCTTATTAAAAAACTTGAAAAGCATAATCTTAAATTTGAGGACATAGAAGCAGTAGTAATAGATGATCAAGGAAAACCAAAACTTCTTGGTAAAGAAGAAGCAAAATTAGTTCTTAGTAAAGGCAAATTACTAAATGAACATGCTGCTGATCATCCTCATAATATACCTTGCTTTGCTTATACACGAGATAGAATTTTCTTTATACAATTTAATGACGAACATGCTATATATAGAATTGGTTCAATACCAAGAAACCCAACAACCACAGAACTCCCATATCACTTACCAAGTCAAGACCTCCAAGATTAAGTAATCTATATTTTTTATCTTTCATTGAAATAAACTTAAATTCACTAAAATTTAAATATTTTTGTTTTGTATTTATTTTAAAAATGAGAAAACCAACAAAAACAATATCAGGAGTAACACCACTAGCTGCAGTTATTAAACCAAAAAAATGCAAACATGGAACTTGTTTATATTGTCCTTCTTTAAATGTACCTCAAAGCTATACTCCAAAAAGTCCAGCAATAATGCGGGCTTCTTTATTGAATTATGATCCTTACAAACAAGTAAAAGCAAGATTAAAAGCTTTTCAAGCTATGAAACACCCAACAGACAAAATTGAATTAATAATCTTGGGAGGAACTTTTTTAGAATATCCTAAAACATATCAATATAAATTTATTAAATCTTGTTATGATGCCCTAAACAATAAAATTTCTAAAACACTAGAACAAGCTAAAAAATTAAATGAAAAAGCAAAACATAGATGTATAGCATTATGCATTGAAACCAGACCAGATGTTTGCTCCAAAGAAGATATTAAAAGAATATTAGACTTTGGATGCACAAGAGTGGAACTAGGAGTTCAAACCTTAGATAACAAAATATACAAAAAAATTAATCGTGGTCATCTTGTTAAAGATGTTATTAAAGCTACACAACTCCTAAAAGATTCTGGATTTAAGGTTAGCTATCATTTTATGCCTTCTCTTCCAAGTTCTAATTTTAAAAAAGATCTTAAAATTTTCAAAAAATTATTTTCAGATGAAAGATTTAAACCAGACCAACTTAAAATTTATCCTTGTCAAGTTATTAAAGGATCAAAATTAGAAAAACTATTTTACAAAAATAAATATAAAACATATTCAATAGAAGAATTAATTAAACTCTTATTAGAATTTAAGAAAATAGTACCAAGGTATTGCAGAATTATGAGAATTATGCGAGAAATTCCACCTGATTTTATAATAGCAGGAACAAAAAGAATTGATTTAAGAAATATTTTGGAAAAAGAACTGAAAAAGAGAAACCTTAAATGTAAATGTATAAGGTGTCGTGAAGTAGGTCATGCTCTTAGAAAAGGAATTAAAATAAATAAAAAACTAAAACTAAATAAAATTATATACAAAGCATCAAAAGGAAAAGAAATCTTTCTTGAATACATTAATAAAGACAATATACTATTTGGAATATTAAGATTAAGATTTCCTTATAAACCATTTATTAAAGAACTCAAAAATTCAGCTATAGTTAGAGAGCTACATATTTATGGTAAGTCCTTGCCCTTAGGAAAACTAGGAGAAAAAGGAGAATTTCAACATAAGGGTTTAGGAAAAAAATTAATGAAAAAAGCTGAATATCTTGCTAAAAAAGAAGGTTATAAAAAGTTAGCAGTAATCTCGGGAATTGGTGTAAGAGAATATTATAAAAAACTAAACTATAAACTAGAAGGAAACTATATGATTAAATACCTATAGAAAACCTTTTAAATAAAGAGTAGTTTACTCAATTTAAAATTAAGGGGGGTTTATAATGGAAGAAAATAATATTACCGAAAAACAAGAAAATCCAAAAAAACAAAATAAAAAAATCAAAACAACAAAAAAACATTGGCAAATCTTTACAACTATTTTTATTGTATTATTCATAGTTTCTATCTTAACATCTGGATTTCATTTTGGAGTTTCTAAAAATACAATTAAATCAACTATAGAAGAACTTTCAGGAGCAACAGTTTTATCTGTTGAAAAAGAAAAAGGTCTTTATAAAGCAAATATCGAAGATGAGCAAGGAAATAAAGGTATTTTATATATAACAAAAGATGGTAAACTATTATTTCAAGGAGCAATAGATGTTGAAAAATTAAGAGAATACATTAAATCAATAAAAGCTATGCAGGATGTAACAGGTTCTGCAGTTCAAGAAAAACAAATGACTTGTGATGATATCCCTAAGAAAGATAATCCAGAATTAAATGCTTTTGTAGTCTCATATTGTCCTTTTGGAACCCAAATGCAGGGAATATTAGTTGAAGTTGCTGAATTATTTAACGATAATATAAAAGTAAGATACATTGGTTCTATAGCAGATGGAAAAGTAACCTCTATGCATGGTGAAGTAGAAGCAACAGAAAATCTAAGACAAATTTGTATAAGGGAAGAACAACAAGATAAATATTGGAATTATGTAAAATGTTTCATAGATAAAAAAGATTCTGAGGCTTGTTTAACTGGTATTGATAAAGAAAAATTACAAACATGTATGGAAGATGCAACAAAAGGTATAAAATACGCAGAAGAAGACTTTAAATTACAAGATAAATATGGAATTACAGGTTCGCCAACATTAATTTTAAATGGAATACAAGTAAGTGAATTTGATTTCGGTGGAAGAAATCCAGAAGCAATTAAAACATTACTTTGCTGTGGATTTGAAGAACAACCAGAAGAATGTAAAGAAACTTTAGAAACAGCATCTACAGGAGCACAAGGTCAATGTTAAATGATACCATATACATACAAACCAGTATTATTCAATATAGGACCAATTAATATCTACACATGGGGTTTTATTGTTTTTCTTTCTTTTTTAATTTCATACTTTTTATTAACAAAGCTAACTAAAAGCAAAAAAATACATAATTTAGCTTTTTACATTATTCTTGGAGCATTTATAGGTGCAAGATTATTAAATTATATTTTATTTTATGATTCTTATAGTTCTTTTATAGAAATATTCAAAATATGGCAGGGTGGTTTAGAAATTTCTGGAGGTTTTATTGGTGCTTTTATTTTTGGTTTTACTTACATAAAATTAACTAAATTAAGATTTTGGAAAACAGCGGATATCTTAATTATTCCAATTGTTCTAGGAATAGCATTAGGAAGAATAGCTTGTATTATTGGAGATGGAGGTCATCTTGGTAAACCAACTAAATTCTTTTTAGGAACTCTAGTTAATAATCAAATTTTGCATTATACAGCAGTTTATTCATTCATAGCAATGTTTATTTTATTTTTATTTTTATTATATTTAAGAAACAAAAAATTCTTTAAAACTCATAAAGGCTCTTTGTTTTTATTTGCTGTAATCTATTATGGAGTTACAAGATTTTTAATAGACTTTACAAGAACAGATCCAACTTATTATGGCTTAACATTCGCTCAATATGCTTGCATTATATTATTTATAATAGGAGTTCTATTTCTAATATTAAACATCCTTAAAGTTAAAAAATTAAATCCAATTAAATTTTAATGCAATAAGCATGCCTATTCCAAGTGCTAAAATAATTATTCCTGCTATTAAATGTAATTTCTTTAAGCTTCTTGTTCTCCATCTTTCCATTTTTTCAGGTGTTGTAATTCCAAAATAAATTCCAAAAGTAATAATTAGCATAGGTAATATAAAAATAAAATTATAAATTAATAATAGAATTATAGCATAAGCTCTGGTAGCTGCTTTGCTTAATAAACCTAAAATAACAATATAAGGTCCTGATGTGCAAGGTAATAAAAACAAACTAACTAAAAAACCAATTCCAAAAGCTCCAGGTATAGAAGTAACACCTTTTAATAATGTTTTTAATAAAGGTCTCCAGCATAGGGGAACTTCCATAATAAACCATTTTCCATACCATAAATAATCTTTCAAATTAAACAAACCAATTATTATTGCTAATACAGCTACAACAAAATAAAATATATGTGTTAAACCAGATGTTTGTATGGCAGAATATAAACCAAGACCCATTAAAAAATAGGAAATATAGATTGATAAACTAAAAGCTAAACCAGCAAATAATGCTCTTTTTCTTACACCAGATATTAGTATAGTGCTTATTAAAATAATCAAAACAGCAAATGCACAAGGATTAATAGCATCTACTGCTGCAGCACCCAAAACAGCAGGTATTGTTATTTTTTGTTTGAATTTGGTTTTTCTTGGATCTTCTAAAGGAGATTTTTCACCAATAATTTCTGTTAATTCTTCAACTTCAATTTTTTCTAAAGGATTATTGCATTTTTCTTTTAAACATCTTTGAATTTCTTTCTCTAAAGATTCACCTATACCTTTACTAAATCCAACAATAACCTTATCATCTATAAAAACCGTTGGAACACCTTGAATTTTAGTTCCAAATGTTTCAGCTAATTTAGAAAATAATTCTCTATTTTTTTGACTAAAATAAATTTCATATTCTTCTACATATAAAGAAGGATATTTTTCTTTTAGTTTATTTAAAAATGAATTTAGACTAGCACAATGAGGACATCCTTTTCCATAAAATTCAACTAAAATAACTTTGTTTTCTCCAGTTTTTTCTATTGTACTTTCCTTTATTGTATTTCCAGTTATATTGGGTTTATATAAAAAAAATATAGAAATAAATAGAACTATTAATATAATAATTATAAATGGTAATTTAATTTTTTTCATTTTAATGAAGAGTTGATATTGCAAACATATAAAAGATTATTAAAATTATTAAAATAATCACCAACCATATTATTAATTTATAAAAAAATTTCATAAAGAAAAATTTGTTTTATATATTTATAAATTTAACTTTACTTTCTTACTATAATTAAAGAGAATTTTTAAAATAGAAATATTTAAATATAAGATAACTTCCCTTTTAAATGTGTTAATAGAAGTATTTAAATGCCATTGATCTTCGGATTGATGACATTGGAACTTCGGATATTAACACAAAATTATATTCTTATTGATTTAATCTATTAAAGATTATTTATCTAAAATTGATTTTCACTTTAAGAATAATTCCTAACCCTTTATATATTAAACTCTTACAAAAAAATTTCAAATATAACATTATCTTCATTCTGAAAAAAAAGTTTTAAGTATTAATGTATATAATTAGATATATATGTATCCAAAAAGAAACAATGAATTAGAAATAATATTTTTAAAAAGGAAATTCATAAGCAAAATTTTATCTAAAAAATTTTGGAATTTAATTAGCAAACTTTCAAAACCATATACAAATTATATAATCTAACTACAATTCCATATACCTAATTTATTTTCAATAGCAATTTTCTCTGCTTCTTTTAATTCATAATATCTTTTTGTATCTTCTTTATATTTATCATATACCTTAACATAACCTTCTTTAACTAATAATTTATTTACATTTTCACTATTAATATAAACATATCTCAATAATCTTCCATATTTCCCCCTATTACTTTTATCTTTTTCAAGAAAAATATTTTTTCCATAAACTAGCTCATATAATTTAATTTTAGCTTCTTTATAATAACATTCTCCTCTTTCAGCAGCATTTATACCTGATAATCTTATTCTTTCAGAAATATTAATATCTAATGTATCACCATCTATAACTTTTGTTACATTATAAGGTCCTTCTAATTCTTCTTTAATAGTTTCTCCAGTAACACAACCAGAAAGAAATATTAACAAAAATAATAAAACTATTTTAATTTTCATAAATCTTTATTTTGAAATTGCTTTAACAGGACATATGTCGATGCATTTAAAACAGTTTTTACATTTCTTTTGGTCTATGACAGCCTTCCCATTTTCCAACTTAATTGCTTCATGCGGGCAAACAGCAATGCAAGCTCCACACCCAATGCATTTTTCTTTATTTATCTTCACCATTTTAAAACCTCTTGACTAATTTATAATTTCCTTTCATATCCCAAGAACCTATTCCAAGTGTAATTAAACCAGGAATAACTTTTTTACTAAACTTTCTAACATTATAGACTCCAGCGTCACAAGCTAAAACAATCGTAATATCTCCATCATATTTCTCTTTAGCTATCTGATCTTCACAACATGCAACAGAGATTAAATCCATATCTACAACATTAAATCTATCTTTTTTTAAATTTCTTTTTAATTTTAACATTGCTTTTTTATCGCCAGTATTACACATTCTAGCACAAGTATTGCACCCAACAATACCTATACTTCTATTTTTATTTAATTTTTTCTTTAATTTATTATAAGGAATTGATTTTGTTATTATCATTCTTAATTTATTTTTAGATGAGGATTTATTTAAAGATTTTTATTGCAAAAGCTTAAACAGTTTTAACATTGATTGCAGTTTAAATAAGGCTTGTTGCAAGAATCATTTTAAAGAATTAATAGAAGATTTTATAAAAAAATAAGTTCTTAAGATAATTGAATTTAAATCTATAGAAATAGAAGTACACAATAAATTTAAGGAAGATTATGATTAAAGAGGTGCTCTTTGATACCATTAAGATTATTTTAATAGTAACAGCTTTAATGATTTTGGTTGAATATTTACAAATAAAATTCAAAAAGAAAATAGAAAATAAGATTACAAAAAACCTTAAAAATCAAATAATAGGCTCTTCATTATTGGGAGTAATTCCTGGTTGCTTTGATGCATTTTTCATTGTTAATTTATATTCCCATGGTCTTGTGGGCTTTGGTGCATTAGTAGCAGTTATGTTATCAACAGCAGGGGATGAAGCTTTTGTTATGCTAGCTATAATTCCAAAAATAGCTTTTCTTATTTTTATTATCTGTGCAACTCTAGGAATAGTTGGAGGTTTTATTTCACATGTAATCTATAAAAAAACTAGATTTAAGAGAGCAAAACCTTGTAAAATTAAAATTCATTTTAAAAGAGGATACAAACATTTTTTTAAAGAGCATATTTACAAACATATCCTAAAACAACATATACCAAATTTATTTATATGGATATTTTTTACTTTACTAATTGTTAAAATTTTAATGCAAAACTTTGATTTAGCTTCTATACTACCACAAAACAAACTATTATTAATCTTAATAGCAGCATTAATAGGTATAATACCTGAATCAGGACCACACCTAATTTTTCTTACATTGTATAGTCAAGGTTTAATACCTTTTTCGGTTTTACTAGTATCTTCATTAAGCCAAGATGGACATGGTTTATTGCCTTTGCTTTCATATTCTGTTAAAGATACAATAAAGGTTCAAATATTTACGACTTTATTTTCATTGGGTGTAGGTATGATTTTATTTTTTGCGGGTATTTAAGAGGTGTTAAACAAAAACTGAAATTAAAAAATTCCCATCTAATTTCATCAAAATGAAATCATTAAATTATATATATATTATTTTCTTTAAACCGAAACCTTTTTATAGTATTATGAATATATATTCATTATGCCAAGACCAAGAAGATGTAGATGGATAAGGTTTGAACCAGGAATTACATATTTTAAACCAATAGGAATAAGATTGATTGATTTGGAAGAAACTATTTTGGGGAAAGATGAATTAGAAGCAATAAGATTACATGATTATAAAGGAATAGAGCAGAAAAAAGCAGCTAAAAAAATGAAAGTTTCACAACCAACTTTCCATAGAATTTTAATAGAAGCAAGAAAAAAAATTGCAGATGCTTTGGTTAATGGCAAATCAATAAGAATAGAAGGAGGTAATATAAAAATGTTACAAGATTTTGGAAGAGGACAAGGTGCTGGTAGAGGTAGAAGAGTTGGTGGAAGAGGTTTAGGAAGAATGGGGCAACCACCAACAGAATGTGTTTGTCCTAAGTGTGGATATAAAGAACCAAAAGTTAGGGGAGTTCCTTGTAGATCAAAAACTTGTCCTACTTGTAAGATTCCATTAATAGGACAATAAAAAATATGGAGGGATTAAGATGAAAATAGCAATAAGTTCAATTGGTAATAAAGTAGATAGCTTAATAGATCCAAGATTTGGTAGAGCAGCTTATTTTATTATAATAAATATAGATAAACAAAGAAAGAGGTATAAAGTGATTAAACCCATTAAAAATCCAAATGTGAATGTTGGTGGTGGTGCAGGAATAAGTGCGGCAGAGTTAGTAGCTAATGAAAATGTAAAAGCAATAATTACGGGGAATATTGGACCAAGAGCAATGGATGTGTTTAAAGAACTTAAGATAGAAGTATATAAAGCAACAGGAACAGTAAAACAAGGAATAGAGGATTTTATAAAGAACAGATTAAAAAAAATAACTACACCAGGACCAATGGGTATTGGAAAGGGTTTTGGAAGAGAAAGAAGGCTTAGATAAAAAATTATAATAAATTTTGAATCTTGTAAAATTTAAAAATGATAATTGCTATTACTGGAGGAAAAGGAGGGACAGGTAAAAGCACAGTAGCAACAGCTTTAGCAATGATGTTAGCAAAGAATAATAAAGTTTTGCTTGTTGATGCTGATGTAGATTGCCCAAATGATCATATTATTCTTTCAATTAATTCTAAAAAAATAAAAAATGTTAAAACAATGATCCCAAAATTTGATAAAAATAAATGTATAAAGTGTGGAACTTGCTCAAGAGTATGCAGAGAAAATGCTATTGTTTTTATAAAAGGAAAAACTCCATTTCTTATTCCAGATCAATGTATAGGTTGCAAAGCATGTAAAATTGCTTGTCCTGTAAATGCAATTTCTGAAAAAGAACAAATTATAGGAGAAATACTTTCTGGAAAAAAAGGAAACATTACATTGATAACAGGAGTAATGAAACCAAGGATAGAAGAATCTAGTTTAATTGTAAATGCTGTTAAAAAATATGTAAAGCCAAAAGAAAAAAATTATGATTATATTGTCATAGATACAGCTGCAGGAACACATTGTCCTGTTATTGCAGCATTACTTGATGTTGATTTAGGAATAGCAGTTACAGAACCAACACCCCTTGGCAATCATGATTTGAAACTTATCTTAGATTTAATGAAAAAATTAAAAATTAAATCAAAAATATTTTTAAATAGATCAAATATTGCTAGTAAAAAAGAAACACAGAAAATAAGCAAAAAATTCAAAACAGAAATAATTGCAGAAATTCCTTATAGTAAAAAAATTCAAGAAGCATATTCAAAAGGAATTCCTATAAAGCATAAATCTATTGAAAAACTAGCAAAGGAAATAGAAAATATGAATATTTAGATTATCAAATTTTATGTAAATTTGTTGAACTTTCAAAAAAAATAAAAATTTGTAAAATATTAAGATGAAAATCATAACAATTTTGAGCGGAAAAGGAGGAGTAGGAAAAAGTTCTATAACTGCCTCTCTAGCTGTCTTGCTAGCTGAAAAGAAAAAAATAATTGCTGTTGATGCTGATGTTGATGCAGCTAATCTTTCACTTATTTTGGGTATTAAAAAATTTAGGAAAAAACAGGAGATATCCACAAACTATAAAGCATTTGTAAATAAAAAAGCAAAAAACTGTAAAAAAATCATAAGTGTATGCACTTTTTCTGCAATTTCTTGGGATAAAAAAAAGAATTTACCAAAGATAAACAAATATTTATGTGAAGGCTGTGGATCCTGCAAACTTTTATGTCCAAAAGGAATAGAATTAAAAAAAGTAAAAAATGCAATAGTCGGTGAAACAAAAACAAACTATAATTTTTCTTTGGTATCAGGACAATTAAAAATGGGTGAATCTGGTTCTGGAAAAGTAGTAGATGCTATTAAAATGAAAGCTGAAAAATATAATGCAGAAATAATGATTATAGATTCTGCGCCAGGCATAGGATGTCCTGTAATAGCTTCTGTTAGAGATTCTGATTTTGTTATAGCAGTTACAGAACCAACACCAGCTGCTTTAAGTGATCTAAATAGAAGTTTACAAATAGTTGAATATTTTGGAATTCCTTATGGACTCATAATTAATAAATATGATTTAAATAAAAAGTTCAGTAAAAAATTAGAAAATTTAGCTAATAAAGCAAAAATTCCAATATTATCAAAAATACCTTATGATAAAGATTTTATTAAAGCAATAGTAAAAATGAAGCCTATAGTGGAGTATAATAAAAAATATAGAAAAACTTTTATAGATATAATAAGAAAAATTAAGTTATAAGGGGGTTATATTATGGAAATAGAAGTTAATGATAATAATTTTCAGGAAAAAGTAATAGAAAAATCAAAGGATATTCCGGTTGTAGTTGACTTTTGGGCGCAATGGTGCTCTCCATGTCTTATTTTAAAACCAATATTAGAAAACCTTGCTAAAGAGTATAAAGGAAAATTCATCTTAGCAAAAGCCAATGTAGATCAAGCAAGAAAAATAGCCCAAATATTTGGTGTTAGAGGAATACCTTCTGTAAAAATGTTTAAGAATGGTAAGGTTGTTGATGAGTTTGTTGGCGCTATACCAGAAGAAATGATTAAGCATTGGTTAAATAAAAATCTTTAAATGACTTTTAAATCAGTATTAAAACAATTAGAAAAAGCAGCCAATTTAATTAATTTGGATAAGAATTTTTTAGAAAATTTAAAAGAACCAAATAATATTTTACAAACAAATATCAATTCTTATAAGGCATATAGAGTCCAACATAATAATTTATTAGGTCCTTATAAAGGAGGAATTAGATTTCATCCAAATGTAGATATAGATGAAGTAAAATCATTAGCTTTTTGGATGACATTTAAATGTGCAATAGCTAATCTGCCTTTTGGAGGAGCAAAAGGTGGTGTTAATTGTAATCCAAAAAAACTTTCAGAAAAAGAAATAGAAGAAATATCCAGAAAGTATGTACAAGCTTTTTATAAATATATAGGTCCAAAAAAAGATATTCCAGCTCCAGATGTTTATACTAATTCCAAAATAATGGATATAATGGTTGATGAATATGAAAAATTAACAGGAGACAAAACAAAAGCTTCTTTCACAGGAAAATCATTAAATAATGGTGGTTCAGAAGGTAGAGAAACAGCAACAGCACAGGGGGGAGTATTTATTTTGCAGGAAAAATTTTCAGAATTAAATACTGTTGCAATACAAGGATTTGGAAATGCAGGAATATTCGCAGCAAAATTACTAAAAAATAAAAAAATAATTGCAATTTCCGATTCAAAAGGATCAATTTATAATGAAAATGGTTTAGATATAAAAAAATTAATTGAAATTAAAAAACAAACAGGCTCTGTAATAAATTATGATGCAAAAAAAATTACAAATCAAGAATTATTAGAATTAGAATGTGATATATTGATACCAGCAGCACTTGAAAATCAAATTACAAAAGAAAACGCTGATAAAATTAAAGCAAAAGTTATTTTAGAATTAGCAAATGGTCCAACAACACCAGAAGCAGATGAAATTTTATTCAAAAAAAATATAACAGTAATTCCAGACATATTAGCAAATTCTGGAGGTGTAATAGTTTCTTATTTTGAATATTTACAAAACCTAAATAATGAGCATTGGTCTTTAGAAGAAGTTAATAATAAACTAAAATTAAAAATTCTTAAAGCTTATGAAGACATCAAAAAAATTTCTCAAGAATATAATTGCAGTTTAAGAACAGCAGCTTACATTAAAGCACTTAAGGTATTATATCAAAAAATCTTAAAAAATTCCCATCTAATTTCATCAAAGTGAAATCATTAAATCATATATATTATTTAAGAGCCCGAGCTTTTTATCAATAATCTGCGAAGCAGACAATATTTTGGGGTGCCCGTATTTAATAATAAAAATTAAATAACAGTGGATGTTAAATATTTTTATGGAAATGCAAGAGTGGTTAGGTAAATTAGACACACACAAGCAAACAGTCGAAGAGTTTGTAAAAGAAATTATATATTTCTCCGAAATAGATGAAAATAAGAAAATATTCAGAACATGTGGTTTATATGCTGTTGGAAGTTCTGTATGTTCTGAAAAACCAAATGATATTGATATTACGCTAGTTGGCTTGGATTTTAGAGTTCTTTTTGAATATGACAAATTATTCCTACAAGATCCAGAAACTCTGGTCAACAAAGGAATTGTAGTGCCATTAGGTCACGAATCGGCAGCCAGTTCATTGTGGGAAGGTAATAGATTGGGTTGGAATAGTAAAGAATACAGATTTAATTTGGATATAGAAGAAGAATATGGTTATAGTTCTATAGAAACTTATTGCATGAGGAAGATAGAACCAAGTAAATTTGTTTTAGGTCTTGCAAGATATTTATTTGAAAAAAGAAAAAAAGATTTTGATGAATATTATGCTAAATTTGATGGAAACTTCAATCCACTAAGACCTTATAATAGCAGTCATGGAGATTTTCTAGGTATTAGAATAAACCTTGAATCAATAGATTTCTTTATTCATGGAGAAAACTTATTAGTTGAATCATGGAAAAAATATCAAAGACACAATAATCTGCCTTTTGTCTGTTTGTATGAATGGAGTGATGTTAATATAGAAAATCCAAATAAAAGATATACTCCTTCTAGAATATGTCTTCCAGAATTTATTGATCGGAAAGGTGAAGAGAGAAGTGAGATTACTCCAGATGTGTGGTTCTAGTGGGCACCCCTTTCTTGCGAGGGCTCTCAAATTGAAACTAATAAGTTTTAAATATCATAAGATTTAATTTATATTAAAATGTCTGAATATGATTTGATTATAATTGGTGGAGGACCAGCCTCATTTTCTGCAGCAATCTATGCAGCTAGATATAAATTAAAAACTTTACTAATAACTAAAGAACTTGGCGGTTACTTAAATAAAATACATCTAATAGAAAATTATCCTGGTTTCAAAGAAATTTCTGGTTTAGAGTTAGCACAAAAATTTAAAGATCATATTAATAAATACAATATTCCAATAATAGAAAAAGAAGTAATAGATATTAAGAAACACAATAATCATTTTTTAATTATAACTAAAGATAATAAAGAATTTAAAACAAGAACAATTATTCTTGCGTTAGGCACAGAAAAAAGAAAACTAAATTTAAAAAATGAAGATAAATTTATAGGAAAAGGTATTTCTTATTGTTATATATGTGATGCTCCATTAACTAAAGATAAATTAGTAGCAGTAGTTGGAGGTTCAGACTCAGCAGTCAGAGCAGCATCTTTATTAGTAAAATATGCAAAAAAAGTTTATATTTTATACAGAAAAGAAAAATTAAGAGGAGAACCTTTAGAAGTAGAAAAAATACTTAAAAATCCAAAAGTAGAATTTATCAAAAATGTTAATATTAAAGAACTAAAAGGAGATAACTTTCTAAAATCAGTAATACTTGATAATAATAAAGAAATAAATCTTGATTACTTATTCATAGAAATTGGTTCCATACCTTCCACAGACTTAATATCAAAATTAAAAATCAAAACACACAAAGAAGGTTTTATTATAGTTGATTCAAAAAAGAAAACTTCTATTCCAGGAATATTTGCAGCAGGAGATATTACTAATACTCCTTTAAAACAAATTATAACAGCATCTGCAGATGGAGCAATAGCAGCCCATTCTTCATATGAATACTTAAAAAATTCTCTTTAAAAAACCAAAAACTTCATAGATAAGTTCTATTTAAGAAAGCTTTCTATTTAAGAAAACTAATATGGAAATAAAGACTTTACTCATTCTAAAGTTGCTATCCTATATTTCAAGCATTAGAAGTTGAAAACTTAATTATTTCTAAAATTAAATAATCCATTGAAATAACTATTAAAAAGTAGAAATTTATTTAAATGTTTAAAATCTTCTGTTTTCGATATGGGGTTGCTTGAAAAGTATGAGATTTTAGAAAAAATTGGAGAAGGTGGTTTTAGCGTAGTTTATAGAGCAAGACATAAAAATCTTAAAAAAATTGTAGCAATCAAAGTTCCTAAAGAAAATGCAAAACCAAACTTTAAAAGAGAAGGAAGAATTTATTCTACCTTAGATCATCCAGGAATTGTTAAAGCTATTGATTTGGATTCAGAAAGTGATCCACCATATTTGGTAGAAGAATATATTGAAGGAAAATCTTTAGAAGATATTATTAAAAGCTCTAAAAAACCAATTTCTTTAAGAAGAAGTGTATTAATTATGGAGCAACTTGCTGATATACTCTCTTATATACATTCAAAAGGGATTATTCACAGAGATATTAAACCAGCAAATATAATTGTACAAGAATATGATGATATAAAATTAGCTGATTTAGGAATAGGAAAAGTTATTAGTGAATTAATACACGAGATTTATCGAACTTTAAGCTTTCAGGAAGTTGAAGAATCTAAAATTGTTGTTGGAACATGGGATTATATTGCCCCTGAAATTAAAAAAGGTAAAGAAGTAACAAGTAAAGCAGACATTTATTCTTATGGAATGGTTTTCTATGAATTATTAACGTTAAAAAAACCAGATATTCCTTATAGGCCTCCCTCCTTATTAAATAAAAGAGTACCTTTGACTTTGGATGAATTAATAGAAAAATGTTTAAAATCAGATCCTGAAGAAAGACCTTCAGCGCAAGAAATATATAATATTTTACATATTCAACCAAAACATCCGAAATTTAGTTTCAAAAAATTAACATTAACAGGAATTAGTGTAATTGCTTCAATATCTTTGCTCTTAAATATTTATTTACATTCTCAAATCTCAGAATTAGAAAAAAAAGTTTCTACTATAAAACAAGCTCCAATTACCTTATCTGAATCCCCTAAGATTTCTGATCCTCTTTCCAAATTAACCAAACTTTCTTTTGACAACCAAAAAACCATTTCCAAAGTTAATGAAGATTATAAAAATATTAAAACTTCTTTAGAATTATTTAAAAAAGATTTAGAAGATTTACAGTCATCTTTAAATAAAAATAGTAAACTAATTAAAGAACAAAAAAATGACTATCAAAATTTAATTTTAAAGATGCAGAATTTTGAATATTTAAATGAAAAATTAACTAAAATAATAAAAGAGAATCAACAGATTATCCAAAACATAAAGCAATATCAAAATCTTACTTATGATCACAAAAAAACAATAGCAGATATCCAAACCGAATTTCAAACTGTTAAAAATATGTTTGAAAATATAAAAAATCAATTAGCAGATAAAAAATATGTATCTAATTTGGTAAATAAAAAAACACAAAAAATAAACAAAGATATTGAAATTTTAATAGCAGCACAAACCAAACTTAATAAAAGCTTATCCAATATCAAAGAAAATTCAATTTCATTAAAAACAATAGGTAAGCTTTCATTATTATTCAATAATTATACTGTTGATATTAAAAATTATCCTTCTATAGATAATTATTATGAATTTGCTAAGGTACAAATAAACAAATTACAGAATTTAAATTTTGAAGAAAAAGATCTTGATTTTTTTATTAAAAATACCTTGCCTCATTTCGAGCAAAGAGAATATTTTAAATATAATGGATATTTATTATCAGCTCTAATAGACAAACTATCAAAAACCGATTCTGAAATGCATTTCAATTTGTGTTCTACATCCTCTGAACTTTATTACCTTTGCTCTTATCTTAAAAATACGAAAATAGAAGTGGTTGGAAGTGCAGATGAAGGGTTTGGTTCATATTGTGATAATGTACAGTTAATTTTAAATGGTTCATGTTCTACTTATTTAGCAAGTAATACTAAAAATTCTTTAATAGAAGTATATGGAAATGCTGGGCATGCAATAGGTAATAAAATAGAAAACACAACAATAGTTTTATATGGTGGTTGTAAAAGTATAGGTAATATCAAAAAAGGAATAATAAAAGTTAAAAAAGAATATGATGATCCATCTTTATACACTAATGATAGAGATGATGTTATAAGAAAAGAAGAAAAAGATTGGGTTATCTATACATATGGAGGTAAATAACATGTATAAAGATAAATTAGAAGAATATACCTTAGAAAATGGAATAAGTGTAGTTACTTTACCAAGACCAGAAAAACTAAAAGCAACTTTTTTGGTGGGTATTAAAGTTGGTTCTATAGATGAAACTCCAGGTATTAACGGAATATCCCATTTTACAGAGCATATGCTATTTAAATCCAATCAGCATAGAAATTTAGAGCAACTAAAAAGAGATTTAGAATGGAACGGAATCCAAACTAATGCCTTTACATCACAAATGAGTACAGTATTTTATGCTAGTTCTCCAAAAGAAACATTAAGTGAAGCTATACAAATTGCTTATGAGGCATCTACAAATTTAAGCTATGAAGATAGAGAAATTGAATTAGAAAGGCCTGTTATAATAACAGAAATTAAAAGAAAAGAAATGATGCTTGACTTTTATATTTTGAATGAATTAATTCCTAGGCACTATTTCAAAGGTACCGACTTAGAAAGAACAGTTACAGGACCTGAAAGCATAATATTAGAACTTACTAAAGATCAATTATTAGAATTTAAAAAGAAACATTATGTTCCTGCTAAAATAGGAATTGCTGTAGTTGGAAATTTTGACAGAAATGAAGTTAGGGATAGAATAGAGAGTACATTTGGAAGAATTTCATCTCAAGAAGTAGAAGAATCTAAACCAAATTTAGAAGCTAGATTAGAAGAAGAAGGACCATTTTATGAAGAAAAAGGAAATGTAAGTCAGATTTATTTTGCTCATGTACAAAAAGCTACAGATCAGTTTTCAGAAGATTACATGGTTTTAGATCTAATTAAACATGCAATAGGATCTGGATTTACTAGTAGAATGTTTAGAGAACTTAGAGATAAAAGAGGTATTTGTTATACCCAATTTTGTTGGTTAAATGGATATCCAGAGGGAATTTTGGTATACTATATGGGTGGTCTAAAGGAAGAAAAACTAGAAGAGGCAAGAAATGTCCTTAATGGAATAATTTCAGATATTATAAAAGAAGGTTTATCTGAAGAAGAACTTAAGGGTTTTAAAACCAAATATATTTCAGATAAACAAGATTGGTTAGATTTTAATAATATGGTTGCTCAGAGTTTATTAAGTAAGCTTATGTTCAGTTATCCAATCTCAATTTTAGATTACATAGACAAAGTAAAACCAATTACAAATGATGATATAATAAGAGTTGCTAATAAATATTTAATAAATCCAAGAGTAGAAATAGGTCTTAAGCCTAAGAAATAAACAGAAAAGTCCAAATTTCATAAATATTTCAATATTTTTACAAAAAATGAGTAAATTAAAAAACATAATACTTAGTAGCATACTTTCTTTACCATTTATATTTTCATCTGGATGTGAAACACTAATTAAAAAAGAATTAGTTTGCACTCATAAATACATAGAAACAATTTATAATGATAGTTACAAACAAGAAGCTGAAATAAATTATAATTTTAAAATCAACCAACAACAGAATTTATTAAAAATAAGGTTAAAAGAAACTAAATATAAAAACACTTATTCTGGAAAAAAAGAAATTAAAAAAGGCAGATTTATACAATATAATACATATCGTGATGACACATCAATTTTAAGTAATTCTTTTTTATTAGGAACACTTTTTTCTGGAATTGGAGGAATAATTGGTTATTTTTCAGGTGAAAAGAGAATTAGATATTATGGATGGTATGATGAAAGTGTTGTAGATACGAGACCAGAAAAGGCACGTATTGGTGGTGGAATAGGAGCTGCATTAGGACTTATTATAGGGATAGTTGCATCAAAACCAGAAATAAAAAAAGAGCTAGCTAAAAATGAAAAACCACTAATTAAAACAATTAAAGAAGGAGAATGGACATTAGATAAATTAGCAAAAAAAGAATTAATTTATAAAGATAAATTCTCTTCTAACACAATATTAAAAATTTCAAGTTCTTTTTTTAAATTTTTAGAAAATAATAAACTTAAATCTTCAATAACTAAAAAAACTAATAAATCAGGAACATTAGAAGTTTTACTTCAATCACCTGAAAATTTTGGATTTACAAAACAAAATTTAATTAAAAAAATAGAATCTGATACACTAGTTAAAAATATTAAAGATCTCTTCAAACAAAATTTCATTTCATATATTTTAAATAATTTAGAACAAAAAAGTTACTCCATCTCATTTAAAGTAGATAATAAAGTAAAAGATAATACTCTAAAGCTTAAAAAAGATTTTTATACCCACCAAATAAAAGGATATGAACCCAAAGACGATATTAAATCTTTATTAAAAAATTATTTTAATCAAAAACTTGATTCCAGTTTACAATCCATAAACATAAAGGTAATTTCTGAAAAAAATCTTCCTGTTGAGAATGCAGTTATAGAAGTTCATCCTTTACCTTTAGAAAAAATACTACTTAATTATTTTAATCAAAACTTAGTTCCAAACATGACCAAAGAATTCCAAGATTACGAAGGCTCTAAAATAATATTAAAATTAACAGATAAAAATGGTCTTGCTTCTTTTAGAATTTATATTCCTTCAAAAATAAAAGTAAATGTGTTTCACAAAGATTATTGGTTCAAAAAACAAAATATAGACTTTAATAAAAGTTCAGAAAAAACAATTAAGTTATTAAAAATCAAAAAATAAAAATTCCATAAAGTTAATTAATAATAATTTCTGGGAAACACTCCATAAGAACAAAGTTTTTGGATATAATTGTCGATTGGAAAGTTAACATTATCATAGAAAGTTATAAAATTGAGGTTTTTGAGATTTAAGAGATAATATTTTTAAATTTATCTCTGATTTCTTCGATATTTTCTGCACTAAGTTTCTCGATATAATCAAAAAGCTCGGCATTAAAATGTTCTGCTGTTTTTATCATTTGTTTAACATCTTCCTCTGCTATTTTAAAATCAACATAATACTGCTTATCTATTCTTTCTTTTTTGGCTTTTAGTATTTCAGAATTGTCCAAACCAAAAAGCTCTTTCAACAGAATTATCGATGCTATATGATTCTCTGATTTTATACCAACCCTAAACATAAGCGCAAGTAAAGAATAATACATGCTATAATAAGCCATTGAAATCACTTCTTCCAACTTTTTATTTTTCAATAAAATCTTTGCAGATTGTAAATAGCTTAATGATTTTTCTAAGTATGCCTGTTTAACTTCTTCGCTAGATTTAACAAGTTTAAGTTTTCCTTCTTCTAGCAGTTTTTTAAATAAAATTGATTTTTTCATAATAAAGCTCTGCCCCTTTTATTATAACATGTTCTTTTTCAATTTCCTTTATAAGCAAACTTTTTCTGTTGAACTTCCCTATTTTAACACTTATCCTTGAATTGATTTCTTCAAGTTTTCTTTTTATACTTCTGCTTATCGTTTCTATATAAATATCTATATCACTCTCTTTTGTTGCCGTTTTTCTTGCATGTGATCCAAATAAAATTGCTAGTTTTATTTTTTTATTTTGGATTATTTCTTGGAGTATTTTTCTTAGATAAGTATACTTTTTCAGAATTTCTATTAGTTTATAATGCTCGACTATCAATACAAATTGAAGAGACTCCAGATTTCTTTTTAAAAAATAAACTTTATTCCTTCCTTCTTTTTTATAATCCACAATATT